>CAZEZK010000008.1:2779-10774 GCA_964516935.1 uncultured bacterium | reverse complement strand
CAAAGTCGCTCTTGGCCTTGTTCAGGCGCACGAGCTGGGCGTTGATCTGCGCCACCAGCGTGCGCACCTGCGCTCCCGATAATCCCTCAATCGCCTTCTTCAACTCAGGCATCCGCGACCCCGCCTTCTTCCCTAATACGGGGAAATTGGCCTTTACGGACCATTTCACAAACTGCTCCTCTTCGCGATGGAACGTCACCTCTTTGACATTGAGCTCATCGGCGATTAGCTGCTGCTGCCGCTCGAGCGCATTCATCAGCTCCGCATTGGATGTGATCAGGTATGCCTGTGCCAGGGGCTGACGCACCTTCACCTGATACTGCTTGCGTACTGAGTGGCCCAAACTAACCGCTCTCTGCGCCGCCGCCATCTCCTCTTCAAGCGCGCGATCTCGCAGCGCCTCATCGGCCACAGGAAAATCACACAAATGGACAGAATCCTCCATCCCATCGCGCTTCAGCTCCTGGTAGATCGCCTCACAAATAAATGGCGCAAATGGAGCGGCGATCTTCACCAGCTGCAAGAGCACAGTATAGAGCGAGCTCATCGCTTGTGCATCATCGTTCCAAAAGCGACTTCTAGAGCGGCGGATGTACCAGTTGGTCAACTGATCGACAAAATCGACCAGAGGCGGTACGGCAGCGTTCAACTCATAGTTATCGAGCTCTCGACCTACATCTTCTGCCAACTTCTGTGTCAGCGAAATGATCCAGCGGTCGATCAATTCTGGAGATCTCTCCTCATTGGGCTTCCAGTTGTAGATCCGCGCATAAGTTGACAGGAAGACAAAGGAGTTCCAAAGCGGAATCAGCACCTGACGCAGCACCTGCTCTACCCCCTTTTCAGAGAAGCGCAGATCTTCCGCCTTCACCGCCGGACTACTCATCAAATACAACCGGAGCGCATCGGCGCCATGCTTGCTTAGCACGATGTCAGGATCTGGATAGTTCTTCAGCCGCTTCGACATCTTGTTACCATCTTCGGCGAGCACAATTCCATTCACAATTACGTTCTTAAATGCCGGCTTATCAAATAATGCCGCTGCCAGCACTGTAAGCGTATAGAACCAACCGCGCGTCTGATCCAACCCTTCAGCAATAAAATCTGCAGGGAAGGCAACCTCTGTCTGCGCATAAGGCATCGATCCCGATTCAAACCAGCAGTCAAAAACCTCCGAAATACGTCGATAGGTTTCACCATCTTTCTCGAAGGTCATCTCATCGATGTGGTGGCGATGCAGATCATCTATCTGCACCCCCATCAGCTCTTCCAGCTCTTTTCCACTGCCGACCACATAGATCTTGCCACTATCGCTGCGCCAGAGCGGGATCGGTGTCCCCCAGTAGCGGTTGCGGCTGATCGCCCAGTCGCGCGCATTTTCGAGCCACTTTCCAAACCGACCATACTTAATGTGGTCAGGAACCCAGCGGATCTGCTCGTTGGCTGTAATGAGCTTGTCTTTGACTTTCTCCACGGCCACAAACCAAGTCTGGACCGCTTTGTAGATCAGCGGGGTATCGGAACGCCAGCAGAAAGGGTATCGGTGGTGCACGGTGCCTTGCCAGAAGAGGTTGCCCCCATGTTTCAGTGCCCGAATGATCTCCGGATCAGCATCTTTTACCAGCGTACCCTCATATGACGGCACCTCTTTCGTAAATCTGCCATTGTGGTCCACCGGGCAAACAGGCTCAATCCCTTCCCGCTTGCAGACGAAGAAGTCCTCTTCGCCGAATGCCGGCGCCGCATGGACAATCCCCGTACCATCTTCGGTGGTAACAAAGTCATCTAGCACGATTCGGAAGGCGCTCGGCTGTCCCGCAAAGAAGGGGAAGAGCGGTCGATAACGTCGACCCTCCAGCGCCGCTCCCGAAAAGCGGTCTAAAATCTCATATTTACCATTCTGCTTAAAGCAGGCCTCTAACCGCGCCTCCGCCAAGATGTAGTGGCGCCCATGATGAGCGACCTTTACATAGGTCAAGTCTCGCCTTGCCACCAGTGCTAAGTTCGAGGGCAAGGTCCAAGGCGTAGTCGTCCAGGCCAGGAAAAAAACATTTTCCTCTGCCAGTTCTGCAAAGGCCACAATCACCGAGGGGTCATCGACCTCTTTATAGTTCAGGTTGGCCTCGAAATTGGACAATGGGGTCCCCAACTTGGTAGAAAAGGGCATCACCTTCATCCCTTGATAGACCAGCCCCTGATCATAGAGCTTCTTGAAAACCCCCCAGACCGATTCCATAAAAGGGCGATCCATGGTCCGATAGGCGTTAGAGAAGTTGACCCAGCGCCCCATTCGGTCGACGCTCTGCTCCCACTCCACCGTATAACGCAATACGATCTTGCGGCACTCCTCGTTGAAGCGCCCGATCCCGAAACTTTCGATGGCATTGGCCCCGGAGAGCTGCTGCGCCTTCTCGATCTCATTCTCCACTGGCAACCCGTGGCAGTCCCAACCGAACCGACGAGGCACATAAAAGCCCTTCATAGCCTTGTAACGAGGAATGACGTCTTTAATGGTGCCAGCCAGCAGGTGACCATAGTGGGGCAGCCCGGTAGCGAAGGGGGGGCCGTCATAGAAGGAGAAGAGGGGGCATCCCGCCCTCTGCTCTAAAGAGCGCTCGAAAAAGCGCCCCTCTTTCCAGAGGCGGAGGATACGCTCCTCGCGGAGGGGGAACCCCTCTTTCGGGTCAAACTGAAACATAGAGGCTTATAGTAACAAAACCCCCCCTAAAAATGTAGCCTTTTGCTATAATCACGAGTGGGGGTGTCCTGGTTTCGACTTGGAGACTGACTACGGGTGGCATGTAGAGGATGATCGTTGGCCTCTTAAATTATCCGGTCAAAATACAAACGCAGAACCGTTTGAAATGGCAGCGTAAGCTGTCATAAAAGCCGCGCTTAGGATTAAGTTCCGGAGCGGCCGGTAGGCTGAGATCTGACCAGAAGTTTCAGATTTCTACCGTCATACATTCTGGTGTGAGCTTCCCCGTCTTGGATGGGCTGAGGGAAAGTTCGAGATAAAGCTCGTCTGGTCAATGCCAAGTGTTGCGCCTTTCAGCAGCAGACGACCTATCATTTAAGGCGATAAGCATGTAGTCATGCGTAGAATGTCTGCTAAGGACGAGAGTTCGATTCTCTCCACCTCCAATCAAAATTAAGGCTTCAGTTTCACGACTGAAGCCTTTTGTTTTTAGAGACATACGACATGAAATTCACACAAAAAAATTCAGCTGCGTAAAGCTCAATTACGCACTAGACCAGGATACCTGCCTTTGATGTAGGGGGCATAGGAATACCCCAAGTTTGCCATTCGATGCGCTCGCCCTGACTTGCTATATGCAAACGGTAGGGGCAGGCTACAAAGATGGTGATAAAACTAAATGTTTTGAATTGGATGACAAAGCTTGGGATGCCAAAAAGTTATAAGGCAGCTTGTTAAGGTTAGACAGCCATAAACTCCAACCGCGCCAATTAGGCATTGTGCAACAAAGCCGACAGGCTCTATTTGCAAGGAGTGACGATCGCAATATCTCTTTTTTAAACCGTTGTTTGTCTATAACCAAATCGCTATTGTAAAAAAACAGGAGTGGTTATGGATAAAGGCGAATTTGAGGGGCATTGGCACCTATTAAGATCAAGGATCCAGGAGAAGTGGGGTAAATTCACAGACAGCGACATCGCGAAAATCAATGGGAAGTATAAGCAATTTGTAGGGCTACTTCAGAGCAAATATGGCTTTACAAAGGAGCAGGCTGAGCGCGAGTTGAAAAACTGGCACGATAATAATCCAATAAGCTATCAGAGCCCCTGGAGAGATAAGGAAAGTGATAAAAAGAGAAAAAAGCGTGAGTGATCTTTCAGATAAGAACTGTCTCCCTTGTAAGGGAGGAGTGCCTCCATTGAAGGGAGAGGAGCTAATGGCGCTCTACCACCAGCTCAGTGATGGGTGGATGGTGGTGGGCGAACATCATATTGAAAAAGACTACTCGTTTAAGAACTTTCGAGAAGCGCTTGTCTTTACCAACAAGGTAGGCGAAATTGCAGAGCAGCAGAAACATCATCCGGATATCTTTTTAGCCTACGGAAAGGTCAAGATTCAGCTCTGGACCCATAAAATCGACGGGCTCTCCGAGAACGACTTCATCTTTGCAGCAAAATGCGATGCCATGTAATGGCAAATATCAGAAAGAGCTCACTTCTTGGAAATAAGTAATTGTATGAGTCAGCCCCTCATCTAATGATACTTTGGGTCGCCAACCCAGCAGAGAGGTAGCTAAAAAGATGTCTGGCTTGCGCTTTTTGGGGTCGTCCGAGGGCAACGATTCAAAGATAAGCGGTGAAGAGGAGGCTGTCTGTTCCAATACTTTTTCAGCCAGCTCCAACATGGTAAACTCCACGGGGTTGCCGAGATTCACGGGACCAGTGACTTCATCGGGTGTATTCATGAGCGCGATAAAGCCATCGATGAGATCGGTCACATAGCAGAAGGAGCGGGTCTGTTGCCCTCCACCATAGATCGTGATGGGCACTTCAGCAAGGGCTTGGACGATGAAATTGGAGACCACCCGGCCATCATGGGGATCCATACGAGGGCCATAGGTATTGAAAATCCTAGCGACCTTAATGCGGACGCCATACTCCCTATGATAATCAAAAAAGAGCGTCTCTGCACAGCGCTTGCCTTCGTCATAGCAAGAACGCAAACCGATAGGGTTTACATTGCCCCAATAACTCTCCTGTTGAGGGTGCTGTAGAGGATCTCCGTAAATTTCGCTGGTGGAGGCTTGGAATACTTTTGCATTACAGCTCCTTGCTAACTCAAGTACATTGATCGCTCCCAGAGTAGATGTCTTGATCGTCGACACGGGGCTTCTCTGATAATGGGGAGGCGATGCTGGGCAAGCAAGGTTATAGATCTCTTCAACAGGAGCATCGAGAAGAATTGACTCGGTTACATCTTGCTGAATAAAGACAAAATTCGGACCTTCAAGCAAATGGCGAATGTTTTGCATATTGCCTGTCATCAAGTTATCCAAGCAGTAGACAAAATGACCTTCGCCAATGAGTCGATCACACAAATGTGAGCCAAGAAAGCCAGCGCCTCCAGTGACTAAGATGCGCTTTGATTCTGCATGTGCGGTAAAGAGGAGTGAAAAAAGGAAAATCCAATGGTTTTTTAGCATAATTGCGCAGCAAGAGTAGCGCAGGCTAGATTCGTGCGTCAAGTTTTGTTAAGCTTACGCGGCGATGAAAATTTTTTTTGCTCTTCTCTGTTGTTCATATCTATTTGCCGATACTGAAGAAGACGCAAAGATTAGATCCTATTTTTTAGCACCAGAAATTACTGAGCTGCCTGTATCTGATTGGTTAAATCCCACATTTGAAGATTACTCCATGATTCAGAAGCATATGCGGGCCAATTTGCATAGAGTGATCAATACGCCTGTAGCTGAGCGTCTTTTCCCGAAAGATCGGTTGGATGGAGAGCATGTTGTTCAGGGATGGATCGCCTATAGGCTTGGGCGGATTCAGCTAGTCAAGTTAAATTCCCCTGAAACGATGCCGGAGTTTCGCATTATCTATTTTAACAACGATCCTGAAAAAAAGGATAAGTGCGTCATCTGTTTTACTGGGCATGGATTTCCCGACAAAGATTGGTCTCGGGGGATTGCACTCATGATTCACAAATTGAAGCGCTGCAATTTTGATGGCCATTTTCTTTATCGCATTGGCGGATGGCCAAACCTCGCTAAAGGACGGTTGCAATTTGCGGATGTCCCTTATGCGTTTAAGCCATTTTTTTGCGAGGAAGCTCGGGATTTAGGTTACAAGAACATTTTATGGTTAGACGCCTGTACTTTCCCTGTAAAAAGTTTGGACCCCATCTTTGAACTGCTCAGAAGAAACGGCTGCTGTTTTTTTTCTTACAGAGGAGAACTTTCGCAAGAGCGCATGCAGGAAAGGGGTTATGTGATGAGATCTCTTGGATTTAACCCAAGGAGACCTTACCGAGACATTAGCTCTCGAGTAGTGGGTTTTAATGTCGCGCATCCAAATGGCGCCAAACTACTTAACAGCTGGATTCAGGCTGCAGAAAAAAAAGTGCCTTTTTTGGAACCCAATGGAGATCAGCTCTCCTTTGCCACATTAGTCAATGAATACAGATTGCTATATTGTGAGCTGCCCGCACATTATTGGGAGGAGGCAATTGGAAATGCGATTAGATTCCCCGAGCCAAATTCGCCAGCGCTCTTCTACCATCACTATAACCTTCTAGATCCGGCGATCTCTTTGGAGCCATTCTTTAATTAAAATTGCCGCATACCGACGGTTGAATTGGTTAAGAAGGTAGGTGGAGTGAGGAACTATTCCGGACGTAAGATAGAAGTCGAACCATAAGAGATTCTTTAATTTATCGAGGGCTTCTTGTAAGGCGCGTAGCAGGGCTAAGTTTTTTTAAAAGCCGAAATGTCTGACCACTAAAAACCCCGTTGTAGTACGATGGCTCTCATAAACCAAACTGGGAGAAAGTTCTTGTCAAAATCTAAAGGTAGAATTAAGTTTTTCAATACACAAAAAGGCTTCGGCTTCATTACACCTGAAAACGGTGGTAAAGATCTCTTTGTTCACGCGAATAATCTGCAGTGCGACCCGCACTCTCTGCGTGAAGGACAATTAGTTGAATACGTAGAAGGCCCTGGCCGCAAAGGTCCAGAAGCTACTGACGTATCAGTACTCTAAGCGATCTCGAAAGGCCGGGTTTTTGACTCGGCCTTTTCTACCAATTGTAGTTTTTCTCACATCCCAAGTTAATTAACAGATCTCATTTGTAGTCTTTTATTAAAAAATCTATACAAGAGCTAACTTTTTTTCTCTAAAAAGCTCTTCTTTTTTCCGAAATGTTTAGCATAATACCAAATATCAGAAATATACTCCTTCCAGCTCAAAGGCACCCAAGAGGCTTTCAATTCAATCCTCTTGGGTGCCTTTGAACTGGAAGTACTATATACCCGTTCCGTCGTTCGCACGACGCCAGGCAGCTGTTGCATCAAATACTGAACTCCCCAGGTGCGCCTTGCAATGGTGGCAGAGGATCTCTGTGCGCATCCCGTCAGCATCCGGTAGTCTATCTACCGCACCGGAGAGCTCCTCATCAAAGCTTGGCCAACCACATCTTGAGGAAAATTTATCTTTTGATAAGTACAAGGGCGTGTCGCAGCGTTTACAGACAAACACTCCTACTCTATCAAAGTGGTCATAAATCCCACTACCAGGTCGTTCCGTTGCACCCTGATTTATGATCCGATCCTCTTCCGAGGAAAGTCGATGATATCGATGCATCATGCTTCCAAGATTGAGAATAACTGCGTCTCCATCTAAAATCTCGTGGATAATCATCAAAGGAGTGTTTATCCTAATGTCGCGTATGCGTGGCGATGCTGGGGCTCTAAAAATTTTTGTCAAAATAGGACAGACATGAAGAAAACGACTCGTTTTTTATTGACAGCAGTGATCATAGGACTACTACTCGCTATTAATTCGCTTATGATCAAGGTGCGTCGCTTGCAAAGGGAAGTTCCAGTGATAGAAGTTGAGGCACATCGCTTGGATGAGAAACTAAATGGTCCTGCTCCAGCATGGGTTACCTCACAAATTCAAAAAGACTTAGAGCGTTATGCCGCTACAGGTATCTCTACAGAGATGCTCGATAACGGGTTCTTCGATGGTTATGCGAAAGAATACAACCTCGCTCGATTTCACATTAAAAATAGACATGTGACCTTCTCTATCGACGAAAGACAGCTCTCAAGTCGTCAATTTTCCGAGCTGTTGGCCGCTATCCAGAAGCTAAATCAGGTGATCCCTCTACCCGATGTCGATTTTATCGTGTCGCTCCAAGATGGTTTTGACAATGATCCAACGCTGCCGATCTGCCCCTGGTTTGTCTTCTCGAAAACAGTCGACAATACTCGCCATATCCTAATGCCTGACTTCAAA
>CAZEZK010000008.1:0-2769 GCA_964516935.1 uncultured bacterium | reverse complement strand
AATGATTCAAGCCGGAAATGCCGCCCATCCATGGCGAGAAAAAGAGGACAAGGCCTTCTGGAGAGGATCCACAGCTGGAGGATTCTTGACAGCAGCTACTTGGGATCACATTGCTCGATCACAATTGGTACTTCTCTCTTTGAAATATCCTGGAGATTTAGACGCCCGCTTTAACCATGTAACCCAATGCTCTATCGATGTTCCCAAAATCCTGAAAAATCGCGGTATGATCTCAGGAACAGTGAGTCGCGGCGACCATCTAACTTATAAGTATCTGATCGACGTTGATGGGAATTCCTGCGCTTTCGAAAGATGCTTCTGGCTACTCCTATCCAATTCTCTAGTAATCAAGCAGCAGTCTCCAAATATTCAATGGTATTACGGCGCTCTTGAACCATATAAACACTATCTTCCGATTAATCAGGATCTATCCGATTTAAAAGAAAAAATCGAGTGGGCCCGACAACACGATGCTGAAGCGCAAAAAATTGCCTCACAAGCCTCTCAATTTGTAGAAGAGAACCTTTCTAATGAGGATATCCTAGTCTACTTCTATCATCTACTTAAGGCCTATGCTGCATTGAGATAATCGAATGACACGCTATTTTTTCATTTTTTTATGTCCATTTTTTCTACAAGCTCTTCCCCTTGATGACTATATCGCACAAGAAGATGCCGCCTACAGCTGGGAGGTCAAGCAGGTCACTGAGGAGGGCGATGCGATCATCCATACAGTTCGACTTTCTTCCCAAACTTGGCGTTCGTCAGAAGAGGCCACTCCAATCATATGGCAACACTGGGTAAAGATCACAATCCCTCGCCATCTCTCTGAAAATCCCGTGGCCCTGCTGCGTATATCTGGCGGACAACAGGGGGATACAATTCCTGCAACATCACCCGCCCTGCGCCAAGCTATCCAAGAGAGCGGCTCGATCCTTGTCGAGCTCAATATGGTGCCCAACCAGCCGATCATCTTTTCCGATGAGCAAAAGGGGCGCAGTGAAGACGCTCTCGTCGCCTATACCTGGAAAAAATTTATGGCGACTCATGACAACAGCTGGCCCGTTCACGTTCCCATGGCTAAGGCGATTGTAAAAGCGATGGACTGCTCCCAAGAATATCTCAGCTCTCTTTCGAAAAAATGCAATCAGTTCGTTCTGTTAGGCAACTCGAAGCGCGGCTGGGCCTCCTGGATGGCCGCTGCAGTCGATGATCGCATCGTCGGCATTATCCCCGTCTGCTGTGACTTCCTCAACATAAAGCAGTGTTTTACACACCACTTTAACTCTCTAGGGGCCTGGTCACCCGCAATCCACGACTACACCATTGCAGGGATTGACGAATCTTGCATTGATCTTCCCGTCTTTGATCAACTAATGGAGCTTGACGACCCCTATTTCTATCGCGAGCGCTACACGATGCCAAAGTATCTAATCCTTTCTGCTGGGGATCCCTTCGCCACTCCAGACGCCTCACAGTTCTATTTCCACGGCCTTCCCGCAAAGAAATATTTGCGTTACATCCCTAATACTGGCCATAGTCTTGCATCGACCGACTATCTCGATTCGATCCGCAACTTTTTTACAGCCTTCGTTAAAGGGCATAAACTCCCCGAACTGACCTGGGATCGCACAGAAAAGGGAATTCTATTCGTTGAGACCAATCGCCAACCCACCGAGATCTGCCTATGGCAAGCGACGAATGAGAAAACTCGCGACTTCCGCTGGGACTTCACAAAAATCGAATGGAAACGGACTCCAATTCCAATCGCATCTTCAGGGAAATACAAGGTAAAGCTTACCCCGCCAAAGACCGGCTGGACCGCCTACTTTGTCGAGTGTAAATATGGAACCTCTGCGCCACTGATCTTTACAACGCAAATTTTTATCACTCCAGATGAACTCCCCCACGACTTACATAAAGTCGTGCAGGCAAAACGGGAACAGGAGCCAGTTGCAAAACTTCTTTCCCCAGAAGAATCGGCCATTTTGAGGTAGGTTGCGAGGGACAGCCCTGCTGCCCGTGCCACATACCCCAAAAGGGTCATTTTGCAACTGGCTCCAAGGAGCTCTACAATAGCTCTGCAGCTACAGAAGCCAAGTCTGAACGCTCTGTTCTCTCTAAGAACATGTGACCATAGATACGGTTGTTCTTTAAACGGTTAACCGCATAGGTCAATCCGTTAGAATCCTTGTCTAGGTAAGGGTTATCGATTTGAGTCGCATCCCCTGTGAGGATCACTTTTGTTCCCTTTCCAGCACGAGAGACGATTGTCTTAATCTCGTGAGGGGTTAGGTTTTGGGCCTCATCAATGATCATATAGATTTTTGGTAGAGAGCGGCCGCGGATATAGGTCACCGCTTCCATCTCCACCTTCTTACTTTGCATAATAAATTCTAGAGCAGCGTTGCCATTCCCCCCGCCATGCGTTGTTTCGCAGAGGAATTCCAGGTTATCGTAGATCGGCTGCATCCAGTGGTAAAGCTTCTCATCCTTAGTTCCTGGCAGATATCCGATATCCTTTCCGAGAGGGACAATCGGACGAGAAACCAGAATTCTTGAGTAGACCCCTTCATCGAATACCTTGCGCATCCCGCAAGCGAGCGCTAAAAGCGTCTTCCCAGTTCCAGTGGGGCCTAAGAGCAGAATATTGCTCTTTTGCAATTCAACTGCCTGTGTATCTAACTGATGATTTACCCGCTTATAATGATTATATACAGCCACAGAAAGCACTTTTTTGGCTTCTTCTTGCCCAATCACGTAAGAATC
>CAZEZK010000007.1:2298-29006 GCA_964516935.1 uncultured bacterium | reverse complement strand
CGCGAGAGCTTTCAATTCAACCCTCTTGGGTGCCTTTGAGCTGGAAGGGGTATATGCTTGCTGTTCAGCGAGTTTTTTCGTCAACTTATTTTTTGTCCTTTTGTAGAGATAACAAAAGTGAAATAACAGATAATGCAAATCTTCAAATAAGTGGAAAAATATGACTCCCGTTGTGCAACAAACATTCGATACACGAGAATTGTTTCAACACATTTTTCTCTATCTCTCTACTTCTGACTTGCGATGTGTAGCTGTCTGCAAAAAATGGCAAAAAAATATTGAAGAATTAGTCCAATCATGGCTAAACCGCTATAGCTGTCTACTTATAAATTCTTTAGAGATAGGCTCTCTGGACAAATCGAGGTTAAAGTCTTTAACAGCAGGGCTTCACCACTATCTGTGTCTTAAAACAAATGAAGGCTCTTTAGATTTATTGTCAGATATCCCAGCTATATGGAGAGGGGCCATCGCTGCCCGTCGCGTCGATGTTCTCGAAATCATCATCTCAAAGCTATCCCAAGACATTACTGCTGAAGAGCTCAATGAAGCATTCAGGGATGCTGCCTGGGATAAGCACGTGGATATTGTTACAGCTTTTCTCAACTCAAAGCGATCCCAAGATATTACCGCTGAAGAGTTCATTAGAGCATTCGTGAATGCTGCCTGGTGGGCTGTGCGTGCGAATGTTATTACAGCTCTTCTCAATTCAAAGCGATCCCAAGATATTACCGCTGGAAAGTTCTGTGACGCATTCGTGAATGCTGTCCTGAAAGGGTACCTGTGTGTTGTCACAGCTCTTCTCAACTCAAAGCGATGCAAAACAATTTCTATCACACAGTTTGAAGACGGGCTCTTTGCAGCAGTCGAAGAGAATCGCACTTTTACCGCAATTCAAATGGCCGCAGCCATGGTCACAGCTATCATCAATTCAGAGCGATTTCAAGTGATGTCTCCCAGAGATCTCAATGAACTACTCAAGACAGCCGTTAGTAGATATCGCACTTTTCTGACCACTAGAAACACCAGTGGAGGTTTCGATTTTCTGTTCACAGCGCTCCTTGTCTCAGCGCGATCGCAAGAGATTACCATTAAAAATCTCGAGGACACATTAGACTTGCTCACCTCAACCCCAGGGATGTCTTGGAGGACTTCCCATGAGGTCATCCCACTTCTCACAAACGCAATCCAAATTCGCAACCCCGGCAGATTTCGCGCTCTACGAACTGCAAGTTATTTCTGATATTTGGTATTAGTCTATAGAGACGAGAACTACGCTAACACCTGAGGCGCGTCCACGGTCGCTTCACTAAATACAATCGCCCCATTCTGTGCCGTGACGAGATATCTCTTCTCAGCATTTGGATGCTGCAAGAGCTTCTCGGCAAGCGGATCTTCTAGGAGCTGCTCGATCGCCCTGCGGAGGGGGCGTGCGCCCATCTCTGGGAGGAAGCCTTTCTCTACAATCAGATCTTTTGCGGCATCATCAAGGACAATCTCGACCTTTTTCGCGACGAGTCGCGCTTTTAGTTTATTCACCTCAAGATCGACGATCTGACGGAGTGCCGTCTTATCAAGTGTTCTGAAGATGACAAGATCGTCAAGGCGGTTGAGAAACTCTGGTTTGAAGTGTTTGTTGACAGCTTTTTTCACTGTTCCTTCCAGCACCTTAGCATCGGTAGCTGCCTCTTTTACGCCGAAGCCAACTTCGCTGCTCTTGCGTAGGAGATCGGAACCGAGGTTTGAGGTGAGGATGATGATCGTGTTGCGGAAGTCGATCTTGCGGCCAACGGAGTCGGTGAGACGTCCCTCTTCCAGGATCTGGAGGAGCAGATTCATCACATCGGGGTGGGCCTTTTCTACTTCATCAAAGAGGATGACGGAATAGGGACGTCGGCGTACCTGTTCGGTGAGCTGTCCACCTTCTTCATATCCTACATATCCTGGAGGTGATCCGGTCATGCGGCTGATCGCAAATTTCTCCATATACTCAGACATGTCGACCTGGATGAGTGCATCTTCGCCGCCAAACATGTAATTTGCGAGGAGGCGAGCCATGTGGGTCTTCCCAACGCCGGTAGGTCCGAGGAATAGGAATGCACCAATTGGGCGGTGCGGATCTTTAATATCGGAACGGCTACGGCGGATCGCGCGGCAGATGGTCTTGAGCGCATCATCTTGTCCAATGATCTTGCCTTGGAGGGTCTGCTCCATCTTGAGGATCTTTTCAGACTCTCCCTCAGTAAGGCGAGTGAGGGGGATGCCGGTCTGTTTTGCGACGACTTGTGCAATCTCCTCTTCATCGACGATGGGCTGATGTTCATCTTTATGGGCCTCCCACTGCGCACGGGCCTGCTGGAGATCCTCTCTTAGCTTCTTCTCATTATCGCGCAGCTTGGCGGCTTTTTCATACTCCTGGTGGCCAATGGCATCTTCTTTTGCCAGGCGAGCGGTTTCGATCTGTGTATCGAGATCGGCGAGTTCTGAGGGCTGATGCATCTTTTCGAGCCAGACGCGAGCACCTGCTTCATCGAGGAGGTCAATCGCCTTATCTGGCAGGAAGCGGCCGGAGATGTAGCGGTCAGACTGATAGACAGCGGCCTTGATGGCAGCGTCTGTGTAGACGCACTTGTGGTGCTCTTGGTATTTCGCTTTGAGCCCTTTTAGGATCTCGATGCTCTCTTCAATGGAGGGTGGATGGACGATGATCTTCTGGAAGCGGCGCTCGAGGGCGGAGTCCTTTTCGATATGTTTGCGGTACTCATCGAGCGTTGTGGCGCCGATGCACTGGATCTCTCCACGTGAAAGTGGCGGTTTTAAGATGTTGGAAGCGTCAATCGCTCCTTCAGCTGCCCCTGCGCCGACAATCGTATGGATCTCGTCGATGAAGAGGAGGATGTTGCCATGCTTTTTGACCTCATCCATTACGGCCTTGATGCGCTCTTCAAACTGACCGCGATATTTAGTGCCGGCGATCATCAGAGTGAGGTCAAGGGAAATGAGCTTCTTTTTGCGGAGGTTGTCTGGTACATCACCGCGGACGATTGCTTGGGCGAGTCCTTCGACAATCGCGGTCTTGCCCACGCCGGCCTCTCCAATAAGGACAGGGTTATTTTTGCGTCGTCGGCAGAGGATCAGGATCAGGCGCTCAACCTCTTCTTTACGGCCGATAACAGGGTCCATCTTCCCTTCGCGGCAGAGTTCGGTAAGGTCATGGCCGTAGGCGCGTAGAGCGGGCATCTTGTCGTTGCCAGAGGCTCCAACGCTGCTGCGATCTGCTGGGGAGGAGCGGGGAGAGGGGCCGGAGGTGGATGAAGGTGGGGTTGCGCCTCCTAGTGGGGGGATCTGCAGATTAAAGGTCTCCAGTTCTTTTAGAACCTCTTTGCGGACATCCTTTAGGTTGATATTGAGGTTTTCCAACACCTGAGCGGCGACGCCATCAGGCTGGCGGAGCAGGGCAAGGAGGAGGTGTTCTGTGCCTACATAGTTGTGGTTGAGATTCGCAGCTTCTTCATTGGCAAATTCAAATACTTTTTTTACCTTTCCGGTGAGCGCGGGATCTCCATAGACCTGGATCTCTGGACCAAAGCCGACCATTTTTTCGATCTCAGTGCGGAGGGTCTCGTAGTCGAGGTTGAGGTTGCGTAGGACGTTAACGGCAATGCCCTGGCCTAGCTTTAAAAGACCGAGGAGCACATGCTCTGTCCCCAGATAGTTGTGGTTGAGCCTTTGCGCCTCTTTCTTGGCGAGTTTGATAACCTGTTTGGCCCGATTGGTGAATTTGTCGAACATGCTGCCTCCCTCGTACTCTCTCTTATTGTATAAGGAGTGGTTCTATTTTTCAATTTTCTCACAAGTTACTGATTGTAAATGTGATTTTTTCTTTTGTATGAAAAATACATCTAGTTCGATGAGAATGGATAGAAATGTCTAAGCCTTATATTTCAAATTTTGTTGTTTTACGCCCCCCTTATGAGACTTCTCAAGAGGAGGGGTTAGAGTGGCTGGCCCAAGCTCACACTCAGTCAGAAGTGTTTAGCCAGGGTGCTGCACTAGATCGGGAATCTTTCTGTGGTGGGATCCGCACCGCTTTGCAGAAGGTGGGGTGTAAACCGGAACATATCCGGCGGCGGGGCCACATCATTGCCGACTTTCTTCATCGGGAGTGGAGCCGGATGGATCTCTACCGACTCTCGGAGAGTGCGGTGGGTGCGACTCTCTCCATTCGTCAAGCGATCTTTGAAAAATGGGCAGATAGCCTTTTTGAGCAATATTACCCAAATGCGGAGAACCCGCCCGAAGATCTAATCCATGTAACATGCACGGGCTACGTCGCTCCCAGCAGTGCGCAGAAGCGAGTAGCGCAGCTTCGCTGGCCTACCAGTGTGACTCATGCATACCATATGGGCTGTTACGCTGCGATCCCGGCGCTGCGCATTGCCGAAGGCTATTTGGCGGCTGCTTTACAGAAGCGGCGAGTGGATATTGTCCATACAGAAGGGTGCACTCTCCACCTCAATCCAGCTTTGCATCAGGTCGATCAGTTTGTTACCCAGAGCCTCTTTGCCGACGGAAGTATCCGTTATTCTATCGTGCGCGAGGAGAGCCCAGGGTCAATGGTGCTTCTCTCTAGTTATGATGCGATTCTTCCTGACTCGGCAACTGCGATGACTTGGAATCCCTCTGGCTTTGGTTTTTTGATGTCTCTCTCAAAAGAAATTCCTGTCTATATTCTGCGCAATATCGAGTCCGTAGTTCGTAAGTTGGGCTGCTCTTCTTGGAAGAACGTGCTCTTTGCGATCCATCCCGGTGGTCCAAAGATCATCTCCTACATCCAGAAGGCGCTCGAGTTAGAGGATGCGCAGGTGGCTCACAGTCGACATATTCTTTATAATTATGGCAATATGTCTTCGGCGACGCTGCCCCATGTGTGGAAAGCGATCTGCGATGACCCTACGATTCCTGTAGGAACGCCGGTGGTTAGTCTCGCCTTTGGTCCTGGGCTAAGCATCTGGAGCGCCCTTATGGAGAAACGTTAAACGATGTGGTGGGCAATTCCTTTTATTTTACAAGCATTGGTTATCGGCTTTGATGAGGGCTACTTCCATCTACGGCGCGGTCTTCCTCGCTGGGAGCGGATCGGCCATCCGTTAGATACCCTTAGTGTTCTTATCTGTATTGCGTTTGTGCTTGTGGTGCCCTTTTCTGCGGTGGCGGTAAAGTGGTATGCGGGCCTTGCGATTTTCTCTTGCATCTTTGTGACCAAAGATGAGTTTGTCCATAAGGAACACTGTCCAGCTTCGGAGCAGTGGCTCCATGCCATCCTCTTTACCCTCCATCCCATCATCCTATTTATAGTGGGTTGTATGTGGCCGGTCTCCCAAGGGGTGGTCGCGCCGGACTGGATTATTCGCTGGTTTGGTCCTGCAGAGGTGATGCAGCTGATTCTCATGGGGCAGTTTGCCGCCATGACTCTCTTTTCCCTATACCAAGTGATCTACTGGAATTTTCTGTGCCAAGAGAACCAAAAGAAGAAGTAAACAACCATTTCTATCACACCCTGCAGGAGCGCTGGTACACAGCCAAGGATCATCCGGTGGCGCTGCTCCGTGCAGAGAATCGTATCCGCGCCCCCTGGGTATTAGAGGAGATTCGCAAACACTTCCCTGGGCCAGTGTCAGTCCTCGATATCGGCTGCGGCGCGGGCTTCCTCTCCAATCCCCTTGTAAAGGATGGGCATCAGGTGACTGGAATCGACCTTTCAGAGAGCAGTCTTCGAGTGGCGCGTCAATTTGATGTAACAGGGCGCGCGCGTTACCTCATGGCCAACGCCTATGAGCTGCCTTTCTTGGAGCAGTCTTTCGATGTCGTCTGCGCGATGGACGTGCTAGAACATGTCGAGCATCCTCAACGGCTGATCGAAGAGGCGAGTCGGGTTTTGCGCAGGGGAGGGCTCTTTTTCTTCCACACCTTTAATCGCACATTGCGCTCTTACTTCTTAGTCATTAAAGGGGTAGAGTGGTGCGTGGCAAATACCCCACCTCGCCTTCACATCTATCCGCTCTTCATTCGACCCAAAGAGCTACAAGGCTGGTGCGAAGAGCAAGAGCTGGAGGTGATGCAGATGCGCGGCTTCGCGCCAGAGCTCTTTACTAGAGCCTTCGTAGATTTGCTGCGGACGCGCAACGTCTCTGACAAGTTTTCATTCCGCTTCTCGAAGGGGCTCTCTACCGGCTATTGTGGATACGCTCAACGTAAATGATAGAAAAAGGGCTCCACCCTTCGGATATTTGGTATTAGCACAATTAACGTAGGTGGCTGCGGAGCATCCAGACTGCCTTTTCGTGGCCGCGTAGGATGCCACCGAGTAGATCGACCAATCCATAATCATGCGCATCTTCTGCCAGGGCGGAGAGTTTGCGGAAGTCGTGGATGATCTGTTCACGGGCACTCGCGAGAGCCATGATCATCTGGTCAGCAGGCATATTTTCATCGATTGAGGGTAGTTCGCTGTTTACGCTAAAGATACGCAGCGAGGCAGGGACCTTTTCGCCCATTTGGCGGATGCGTTCGGCGAGCTTATCGCCATCTTCTAGGAGCTGCTCATATTGGGATTGGAACATCTCATGGAGCGGGAAGAAGCGCGGATCGTCGACATTCCAGTGGCAACTGAGTGTATTGATCGCAAGGGCGTAGTTGGTGGCAACAGCCTTTTGTAGGTGTGCAATCAGTGTTTTGGCCTGTTGAAGCTCGATCCCAAAATGTGTTTTCATTCCAGTTAGCACCATAATGGCTAGAGGGTTTTTTAGCAAAAATATACTCCTTCCAGCTCAATCGCACTCTAGCAGATTGAATTGAAAATTCTCGCGGTTCGATTATTTTGTTAGCACAGCAATTTTTGGTTCCACGGCGATGAGCAGGTCCTTGGGGGACATGACGATCGATTCGGTTGAAAGACCGCAGTTGAAGGCGCAGCGGTCGCGCTGGCCAATCTGGGCGTCGAAATAGGTGTCAATGTTTAGGAGGTTGCCGAAAGGGGGGATACCGCCGATCTTGAGGCCAAAGCGCTCGAGGATGACAGCAGGATCTTCAAACTCGCACTTCTCTCCGACGAGCTCTGCAACGGCTTTGAGGTCGAGTTTCTGGTTAGCGGCGATATTGAACTGGTAATTTTTTTGGCTGTTTTTCCCTTTTAGGATGAGCGCCTTGATCCCGTCATCAAGAGTGGTGCCGCGTACATCGGCAGAGTCTTGAGAGGTGGGGGTTGGCTCGTGGACAAAGTGGTCGAAGGGAAGCTTACGGCTGTTTAGAATGTGGATGATTTCGTTGCGGATATTCTCAGCGCCAAAGACGATGCGGGCTTTGATCCGGTTGCCGGCGATGCGTTTGGTATCGGAGGGGAAGAGAGATGCCTCGCGGATATTTTTTAGCTTGAGAAGCGTCATTGTGAGCCGTTCTAGTCCCATGCCGAAGCCGCCATGCGGGGGCATGCCATGTTTGAAGATGCTGAGGTAGTCGATGAAATTTGCGGGATCCATCGACTTCTCGCGGAGCCCTTCGAGCATCGACTCATGCGTGTGGCGGCGCTGTCCGCCCGAGGTGATCTCCGTGCCATTACAGAGGAGGTCGAAGGTATTGGTAAGGGTAGGGTCTGTTTCGCTGGGGAAGGCGTAGAAGGGGCGCTTCTCGCGTTTCCAGTCGATCACAAAGAGGAGGTCGGTGCCATGGGTCTCTTTGGCCCAGGCGCAGAGGTCGCGCTCGGCGGCAGGGCTGAGGTCTGGCTCGTGGCGCTCATCTTTGCCGGTGCGCTGGTAGTAGAGCTCTTGGGCCTCTTTAAAGGTAAGGCGGGGAAAGGGGACGGCAGCTGGGGCATCGATAATGGAGCCAACGGCGGCGATCTCTTCAGGAACATGGCGCAGGAGGTGGGCGTGGATGAATTTTAAGCAGCCCTCTTGGATATCGAGGATCTCATGCCAATGGTCGAAGAAGCCGATCTCAAATTCGAGCTGCTTGCCTTCAGTGAGGTGGCGGGAGGTTTGGGAAGGTTCGGCGCGGAAGAAGGGCATGAGGGCAAAGACGCGCTCATTGACGCCGACCATGATCTGCTTATAGAGCTGGCTGCTCTGAGCAAGGGTTGCAGGATAGCCGAAGTAGTCGACGTGGAAAAACTCGGCGCCGCCTTCGGAGGAAGCTCCAATGAGGTTGGGCGCAAAGTACTCTACGGCCTGGACATGGTCATGCATGTAGAGGCGGTAGGCGTGGGTGATCTCAGCCTGGATGCGGAAGACCGCTTGGATACGGCGATTACGGAGAGAGATGGGGCGATGGTCGAGGATCCCCTCGAGGTCGACCTGCATCTCGGGTCTATAGTATTCGAGCGGGGGGATCTCGCGGATCGGCGCATCGACGTGGATCTGGGGCTGGATCACCTCAGCGTGGAGGTGGGCCTGCTGAGAGGCGACGGCGCGGCCTCTGACGGAGAGAACCGAGCCGGGCTGGAGGGCGTGAATTTTACGCGCCTCCTCCTGGTTCTCGACAACCACTTGGACGAGTCCAGTGCGGTCGCGTAGGATGAGAAAGTTGAGTTTTCCAAGGGCGCGGATGGTGTGGAGCCATCCGCGAACAAAGACCTCTTGACCGATTTGCTTGGGCAGCTGATTGGCTAACGTTCTCTGCATATTATCCCCGTGTATTTACTGTTTCCTCAAGAGTTGCCTTGTGGCTCAGGCGGATTTTGCCGCGATCATCGACGTCGAGAACTCGGACGTTGATCGAATCGCCTTCGCGGAAGGGCACATCGTGAATGTTCTGAACTCGCTGGTGAGAGATCTCAGAGATATGGCAGAGACCCTCTTTGTCATAAATTTTGACGAAGAGGCCAAAGGCCATCAGAGAGGTGACGATCCCTGTATAGGTCTTGCCGATCTCTACCTCTGCAGTGAGGTTAAAGACGATCTCTTTGGCACGCTGCATCGCAGCTGGATTGGTTGAAGAGATATGGACAATGCCGTAGTCATCGATTTCGGTAATATCGATTTCAACGCCGGTCTCCTCTTGGATCGCGCGGATCTGTTTACCGCCGGGGCCGATCACTGTGCCGATCTTGTTGCGTCGGATCTTCATGGTCTCAATACGAGGCGCATGTTCAGACATCTCTTGTTTAGATTGTGGGCAGACGGCGAGCATCGTACGGAGAATATGGGTTCTGCCCTCTTTTGCTTGGGTGAGAGCCTTCTTCATGATCTCAATCGTGATCCCTTCGACTTTGATGTCCATTTGGAATGCTGTGATTCCATCGGCATCGCCGGCAACTTTAAAATCCATATCACCTAAAGCATCTTCTGCCCCGAGGATGTCGGAGAGAATTGCAAACTCTTGGCCTTCGAGAACGAGTCCCATAGCGATACCTGCTACAGGGCGGCGAATTGGTACGCCTGCATCCATTAGAGCAAGGCAGCCTCCGCAGACCGAAGCCATAGAGGAGGAACCATTCGACTCGAGAATGTTTGACTCGATACGGATGACGTAGGGGAATGCTTCTTGTGTTGGGAGGATCGACATGAGGGAGCGTTCAGCGAGCTTCCCATGGCCGACTTCTCGGCGCCCTGGAGCACCAATACGTCCTACCTCTCCAACGGAGAATGGAGGGAAGAAGTACTGGAGGTAGAAGCGTTGTGAATCTTCTCCTTGGAGGTTCTCAAAGCGCTGTGCAGAGCTCTGTCCGCCGAGCGTACAGACAGCGAGTGCCTGAGTTTCTCCACGGGTGAAGAGTACGCTGCCGTGGGTGCGGGCGAGAGGGGAGAGGGTGATATCGATTGGGCGGATCTCTGTAAGCGCGCGGCCGTCGATACGGCGCTGGTCATTTAGGATCATCTTGCGCATGAGTTTAGACTGCAGCGCTTTGTAGGCCTGTGTAATATCGTTCTTCATGCGAGTCGTTGTTTCGCCGGTGAGGAGCTGTTTAAGAATTTCTTCTTTAATTTTTGAGACGGTCTTTTCTCTCTCTTGCTTGTCGCCGATGCGGAGAGCGGATTCGAGGAGAGCGCCGGCATTGTTTTCTATTGTGTGGATGAGATCGGCAGGGAGTTGGCGCAGTGAGCCGCGATGTTTTGGTTTGCCAATCTTCTTTGCCCAGGCTGTTAGACAGTGGCAGATCTTCTGGATGGCGTGGTGGCCCTCTTCGATCGCGTGGAGCACTTGCTCTTCTGTGAGGAAGTCTGCATAACCTTCGATCATCAAAATTGCATCTTCCGTTCCGGCGAGGACGAGGTCCAGTTTCGACTCTTTCATCTCTTCGATATTTGGATTGATCACCATTTTGCCGTTGATCATACCAACCCGGACAGCTCCGATCGGCTTAATGAGGGGAATATCGGAGATAGCGAGTGCAGCGGATGTAGCGCAGATGGCGAGTACATCGGGTAGGTGGGTCCCATTGTAGGAGAAGACGTAGGAGAGGAGCTGCACCTCATTATAGTAGCCCTCTTCGAACATGGGGCGGATGGGACGATCAATGAGGCGGCAGATCAGGATTTCGCGCTCAGAAGGACGCCCCTCTCTCTTTAGGAACCCGCCCGCAGTGCGGCCGGCGGAGGAGAGTCGTTCTTGGTAGTCTACTCGTAATGGGAAAAAGTCGATCTCTTCGGAGGCTGTAGGCGTGGCACAGGCGGAGGCGAAAACGGCTGTGTCGCCGCAGCGGAGCAGAACGGAGCCGTTTGCTTGGCGTGCAAGATGGCCAGTTTCAAAAATTAACTTTTCGTTACCGATTTGGACTTCTGTGGATTGTTTGTTGAACATTTGTAGATCTCCTATGATTTTGAGGCGCACGGGAGATAGAAATCAGAAAGCGAACCCTTCTCTATGATTTAAGAGGTCGGTCTCTGCTCTCCATTCCGAGCACATGGGTTGAATTTGAAATAGAGGGGCGGATATTGAGTCCGACCCCTCATATTTCGTAAATGAAATATTTATTTTCTTAAATTCAGCCGAACAATAAGATTTTGATATCTCTTTGTGTCGGTTGAGTTCAGATAGTCTAGAAGCTTACGGCGTTGGCCGACCAGCTTCAACAGAGCGAGACGAGAACTATGGTCTTTAGGAGCGAGCTTAAGATGCTCGGTGAGTTCAGTAATGCGCTCTGTTAAAATCGCAATTTGAACATCCGCAGAGCCTGTGTCTTTCTCGTGTAGTTGGAACTTCTTAGTAATTTCTTCTTTGGTGCCCTTGTCCAGTGACATAGTCCCTCACGTATCTTGTTAACTTTTCGAGTGTTTGCGAACCTTAAAACGGCTAGATCTTGCACCACACTCTTTCGCTGAAGATTGTACCTGATTGAGATTAATCGGGCAAGATTTGTATGCTCTCTTCAGGAAAGGAGAACTAGAGACTCATGACAACTAAAAATAAGTTTTTTCTAGCACAGCCATGGCTGAGAGAAATATTGGAGGCGGTAAAGCGCGAATTAAAGACAGAACATTTGCCAGGCCATCCAGCATTTTGTAACACCCATTTTCCTCGCCAACCGCTGCGCCGTATTGGTGCGGAAGAGATGCTGGCTGTCTATGAGAAAGTGCTCGTAGGCGGAGATGCGGAGTTAGGGGATTGGATCGTCAGTCGATGGATCTGTAAGCAGGCAGATCTGTATGGCCACTTTGCTGAAAGATTGAGCCAAATCTCGGAGAATTTCTCCGAATTGGAGGTCTTGACAGAGGAGCAGAGCGCTCAGGTTCTCGAAGGGGCTGCTGAGCAGTTTGGTGCCGTAACGGTCTACCTCTTCTCGCTGCTAAATGGTGTGGTTTTCCCAGAAGCGGTCTTTAACCGACTCCGCAAAGCCGCTGAAGCGGAGAAGGTAAAGCGGATCGAACAGGAGTCCAAGAAAGAGGAGTCGACAGCTCCCCAGCAGTTGGAGTGGGAGCTTACTCGCTTAAAAGAGCGCTATGAAGCGAAGCTGGCTGGCTTGGAGAAGAAGTATCAGATCGATATGGAAGGATTCAAAAAACAGATACGCTCTTTGCAGCGCCAACTCGCGGGGCGCCCTGCCGGTGAGTGACAGGGCATATATGGAAGAGGCTCTTAAGGAGGCTCGCCTAGCTTTTGAGAAAGATGAGGTGCCCGTTGGGGCGGTCGTCGTCGTTGGAGGGCAGATCATCGCGCGGGCGCATAACCTGGTCGAATCAATGCGAGATGCCACCGCCCATGCGGAGCGGCTGGTGCTCTCTCGGGCCTCAGAGGTTCTCGGGCGCTGGCGCCTCAACGATGCAACCCTCTATTGTACCCTGGAGCCCTGTGCAATGTGTGCCGGGGCGATGCTCTCGGCTCGGATTGGTTATCTTGTCTGGGGAGCGCCCGATCTACGTCTTGGCGCGAATGGCAGCTGGGTCGATCTTTTTTCAAAAAAACATCCGATGCATTCGCTAGAGGTGCGCTCAGGGGTGTTGGCGAATGAGTCTGCTGCATTGATGCAAACATTTTTTACTAAAAAAAGAACAAAAATATGAAAGGTCTAACTCTCGGGGGGGCTTTGGCGTCTCTCTGCCTAATTGCCTATCTCCGTCGAGCTTGTTCGAAAACTGATCAGAAAATTGCCGACCTCGTAGGTAAACTAGTGATCTATCAATCGTCAGAAGGGGCTTTTCTAGCCGGGATGATTACCAAACAGTGTGAGCAGATTGTGCTCTCTTCTCTGCTCCTAAAGGAAAAGAACGAACTGTATATAGATCCGCCGGAATTAGTTCGAGAGGCGACCATCGAAGAGAAGCGCCAGATTGTAATAGATCTTGGGTTCAAGCGCGCATCTTGGACTTTTCCTATATGGAGATATGAAGGGCATCGATGGAATCTTCTCTTGGACTTATAAAACAGCTCATTGATGAGCAGCAACAAAAGTTAGAGGTGTGTGCGCGGCGCATTCGCCCCAATATTACGGCAGAGGATCTTCTGCAGCCCAACGACTACCCAGAGTTGGAGCTTCACCCCTATTTTCGCCATGAAGAGGGGATTTTGGATGGGCTACGCATGGCTTATATGGCGTTGAGTAGCCGTGCACATCAAATTTAAACTCGGTCTTTTATGCGCGATTTTTACCGAGAGTACTACTCAGAATTTGGATTTCCACGGAGCCGCTTTGTAGTGGAGCGGGCGCGCTTGCCCTCTAGGACTTTGGCTTGGGTGCGGCGAGATCGGCGCTGTTTCTGTTTGCGGATCTTGGCGGCGAGTCGCTGGCGTTCGGTCTCAACCTGGTAGAGCTTTGCTTCAATGCGATCGCACAATTCACGACGGGCATGGAGGCGGTTGAGCTCACGGGAGCGGGTGCGTTGGCACTTAATAGAGATGCCTGTGGGGAGGTGGCGAAGGGAGACGCAGGAGGAAGTTTTATTGATTTTTTGCCCGCCGGCTCCGGAACCAAGGATAAATTTTTCTTCCAACTCTTCTTCTCGAATGCCGAGGCGCTCCATTCTTCGATCTAGCTCTTCTTGCTTTTCTTTCTGTATCATCAGATACTCTTATGGATGAAACGCTATTCTGTGGCAACTCTTGGCTGCCGAACAAATCAGTATGAATCTCAGGCATGGACCGATCAGCTGACCCAGATGGGGCTGGTGCGCGCCGAAGAGGGGGAGGAGGCAGACCTTTGTATCGTCAATACCTGTACGGTGACCCACTCCGCCGATAGCGCCTCCCGCCACCAGATCCGATCGCTGTTACGGAGCCATCCGAGGGCCCGATTCCTTGTCACCGGTTGTATGGCGGAGAGCGCGGCTCAGGAGTTAACCGCTCTGGATGAGCGGATCGAAGTAATTCCCAATGCTAAGAAGGAAGATCTCCTAGGTGGGCTCTTTACCGATGAGTTGCCAGAGTTTCAGATTCGCGCCTTTGAGGGGCATACGCGGGCTTTTGTAAAGGTTCAGGACGGCTGCAACTCCTTCTGCACTTATTGCATTATTCCCTATGTTCGAGGGCGGTCGCGTTCGCGGACGATTGGGGAGGTGCTCAGAGAGGTCGAGGGGCTGGTCGCCAATGGTTATCAAGAGGTTGTTTTAACGGGGATCAATGTTGGCGATTTCGATGGACAGGGAGAGGGGAATCTTGCCGCTCTGGTTCGCGCTGTCGACCAGATCAGTGGCCTAAAGCGGATCCGCATCTCTTCTATAGATCCGGATGAGGTAGATGATGAGTTGGCCGATGCGGTGCTGAATGGCCGCGCCACCTGTTCGAGCATGCACCTGGTGCTTCAGTCAGGGTCAAATGCAATTTTGAAACGGATGAATCGCAAATATACTCGGCAACAGTTCCTTGAAGCGGTAGAGAAGATGCAGGCGCACGATCCCGATTTTACGGTTACAACCGATATTATCGTCGGCTTCCCTGGAGAGAGCGACGCTGATTTTTCCGACACTTTGGAGATCGTGCGTCAGGTCGATTTTGCAAAAGTGCATATTTTCCCTTACAGCCCGCGTAAACGGACCCGCGCGGCGCTCTACCCTAACCGGGTTGCAATCGAGACACTGCAGGAACGCAAAGCAGAATTAATGCGAGCGGCAGAAGAGCGCGCTTACCAGTTGCGAGAGCGCTTTGTTGGTCGCTGCATGTCGGTATTAATGGAAGAGGGCGGTGAGGGGCATACAGAGAATTTTCTGCGTGTGATCTGTTCTGGGGAGAAGAATACCTTGGTGCATGTGAAACTCATTGCCAATCGCCCTGAGGGGTTAGTGGGGGTACCTTGCAATGAACATTGAGATTCGACAGAGATTTCGTCCCTACTCCCATATGCCTGGTGCAACAGCGCTGGTTCCTGGTACGCTCTGGGTCGTGCGCGCCACTCCTTCCTGTCTGCGCATTGAAGACCTTTCGGGCGTGGTACATCATGAGATGGCTTTGGGAATCGCAATTGGTCCTAAGCGCGGCTTTACGCTACAGCAAGATTTGGAGAAGCAGTTAGTTTTTGTCTTCGGACAGGCTGATAAGGGCTTTTATCGATTGCAGATCCGACCGCTCCCTGAGGGGATCGAGCTGAAGCAGGGAGATCAGTGTTCGGTGGTGCCGCTTGGTGGGCCTCGCGGCGTCAAGGCGCGTGAACGGCTATCGCTCGGAAGCCATAAGGCACAAGATTGGGATCTCGTCCGCCGGCGCTGGGATTTGCGAGAGATTCTTCCACAGATTTTCCACTTGGGACAGCAGACTCCCGCTCAGATAGATTGTTCTGAACAGTCGTTAGAGGCTCTTTGTATGGAGATCTTTCCTCCGCAGATTCCATCGGCTTCTCTCCTATGCAAAGGGGCCAAAATGATCCGCAATGTATTTGTCCAGGAACGAGGGGATGAACTTTTATTATTGCCCTCTTCACCGATCCTATTTGACAGCGGCCGCCTTGTCGGTGTTGAATGGGGAAATATAGGTAGGGTGGATTTCGAATGGACAAAGCGTCAGATGCGTCGACTCGTTCTACGCGTTCAGGTTGGGGGAGTGCGGACTTTCTTCTTCCCGAAAGAGGTGAAGGAGTTTCGACTGCGGAGCAATTGTCAGGAGGAGAGGTGCAACAACGGTCAACCTCTGGTACTAGCGGCCGGGACAACTTATCTCCTCGACCATTTCCAGAAATAACGCTCTACGATCCACACCGCTTCTTAGGTCTACATGATGGGGAGATTCGCCTTTGGCGTCCCGGCGCAGTGCAGATTTTTCTTGAAGTGCACGGAGAGATTGTAGAGGCAAGGCGGCGCTCTGAAGAGCTCTTTACCTACACTCCCGATCTGCCGATCCTTTCAGCCGATTATCGAGTCTATCACCCAAGTGGCATGTTGGCTCGCGATCCCTACTCTTTTCTGCCAACCCTCGGCACAATGGATCACTTCTTGTTCAACAAGGGGTGTCACTACCAGCTCTACAACGCTCTCGGTGCCCATCCGCGCGAATGGCATGGAGTGCAGGGAACTCAGTTTGCCGTCTGGGCTCCAAACGCGGAGGCTGTCTCGCTCGTTGCCGACTTTAACCATTGGGATAGTCGCTACACTCCCATGCGCAGTCTTGGCGCTTCCGGAATCTGGGAGATTTTTGTTCCTGGAATTGGAGAGGGGGAGAAATATAAATTTGCGATCCGTGCAAAGCATGGCAATCTTCTGTTGAAAAGCGATCCATATGCATTCTATTCTCAAGTGCGGCCGGAGACTGCTTCGGTCGTTTGGGATCTTACAAACTATAGTTGGCAAGATCAGGCATGGATGAAGCAGCGCAAACATCTGACGCTGCAGCGTCCTATTAACATCTATGAAGCCCATCTCGGCTCATGGAAAGCGGAACGCGGTTATCGCGAGCTCGCAGAAGAGCTCGGCAGCTACTGCAAAGAGATGGGCTTTACCCATGTCGAGATTATGCCCGTTCTAGAGCATCCACTCGATGAGTCGTGGGGCTATCAGGTTAGCGGCTTTTTTGCTGCTACTTCGCGCTACGGAACGCCTAGCGATTTTAAATACTTCATTGATACCATGCATCGCCATCAGATCGGCGTGATTCTAGATTGGGTCGGGGCACACTTTCCTTGGGATGACTTCTCTCTCAGCCGCTTTGATGGTACAGCTCTCTACGAACATGAGGATCGACGTAAAGGGCTCCATCCCCATTGGAATACGGCGATTTTCAACTATGGGCGGCCGGAGGTGGTCAATTTCCTTATGGCGAGCGCTCTCTTCTGGCTCGAAGAGATGCATCTCGACGGACTGCGCGTCGATGCGGTTGCCTCGATGCTCTACCTTGACTATGGGCGCAAGGATGGAGAGTGGATCCCCAATCCTGATGGCAGTCGCTACAATGTCGAAGCGATCGAGTTTTTAAAACATCTCAATGCCGTTACCCATGAGCGCTGCCCTGGCGTTCTAATGATCGCCGAAGAGTCCTCCTCTTATATGGGCGTCACCCATCGCGAAGGGCTTGGTTTCGATCTAAAGTGGAATATGGGCTGGATGAACGACTCTTTGACCTACTTTGCTCGCGATTCGATCTATCGCAAATACCATCAGAATGACCTCACCTTTAGTCTGCTTTATGCCTTTTCGGAACGGTTCCTGCTACCCCTTTCTCATGATGAGGTGGTTCATATGAAGCAGAGCCTCCTCGTAAAGATGCCTGGCACTGAGTGGCAGCGCTTCGCTAACCTGCGCCTTCTCTACGGTTACCAGATGTGTCATCCTGGCAAAAAGCTCCTCTTTATGAGCGGTGAACTGGCGCAGTGGACTGAGTGGGATTGTAAAGGAGAGCTCGATTGGGCGCTACTCGGCTTCCCCAACCATCAAGGAATTCACCGCTGTGTTAAAGAGCTAAATCACTTCTACCATGCCCATCCCGCCCTTTGGGCTTGCGATTTTGAGTGGAGCGGTTATGAGTGGATCGATTTTGCCGATGCTGAGCGGAGCGTGCTAGTCTACTGGCGACGTGGCGGCGGCGAGCAGCTGATCTGTATCCACAACTTCACTCCCGAATATCACAGTGATTATCGTATCTCTCTCCCTCACCATATCAAGCGCATTCGCGAAGTTTTTAATAGCGATGCCGAATGTTATGGCGGCTCTGGCAAATGCAATGGAGAGATAGAGGTATTAGAGGGTGGCTGCGCGATTCAGTTGGCTCCGCTTGCCACTATGGTGTTTGCAATAGATTGAGTTTTATGACTGATGGATGACCCGTCTTTAGGCTAGTGGTTGCAAAGTGAGCTGGCTTTTGGCATTTTTGGTTGTCTATGACGCCCAAGGAATATGCCGCACTAGTCGATCAGCTAATTGAGCACGATCGCCGCTACTATGATCAAGAAAATCCTACTATTACCGACTACGAATATGACAAGTTTTACCGCAAGGTAGTCGATTTTGAGAAGGCGCATCCAGACAAGGTGCTCCCGCGCTCGCCGACTCATAAAGTTCACGGGACGCCCGCTAGCAGCTTTAAGCAGCGGGAGCATATGGTTCCTATGCTCTCATTGGCTAATACCTACTCGGAAGAGGAGGTTGGCGATTTTGTCGAGAGAGTTTATAAGTTGGTTGGCCATAAAGAGGTCGAATTCTGCTGCGAACTGAAGATGGATGGTCTGGCCATCTCTCTCTATTATGAAAAGGGGAAGTGGGTTCATGGACTGACACGGGGAAATGGTAGGGTAGGTGATGATGTGACCGCAAATTTGCATACCATTGCATCAATTCCTCATGCGATATCCCCTGCTCCGGAGAAGATTGAGGTGAGAGGAGAGGTCTATCTGTCGTTAGAGACCTTTCGCTTTTTGAACGAACAGCGAGAAGAGGAGGGGTTAGAGCTCTTCGCCAACCCAAGAAATGCAGCTGCAGGCTCATTGAAGATGTTGGATCCAAAAGAAGTGGCTCGGAGAAAGCTCCATATTGTCTGTTACGCCATTGCTGAAGGGCAGTCGCCTAAGGTAACGCAGATCGAGACGCTTCAGTGGTTGAAGGAGAAGGGGTTTCCAATTTCTAAGTCGGGCCACTACACGAAGGCCTCTTCTGTAAAGGAAATTATGGCCTTTGCAGAGAAGATCCATAAGGAGCGCGATTCGCTGCCATTTGAGATCGATGGAATTGTGGTGAAGGTCAATGAACTTGCGACTCATACCCGGCTCGGAGCGACTGGGAAGACGCCTCGCTTTGCCATTGCCTACAAGTTTGCTCCGGAACAGGCTGTGACGAAGGTGGAGCAGATCGTGGTGCAAGTGGGGCGCTCTGGGGTGTTGACTCCCGTAGCTGAGTTGACGCCCGTTAAGCTGGCTGGGAGCACTATTTCGCGGGCAACGCTCCATAATCGCGAAGAGGTAGAGAGAAAGGATATCCGAGAGGGGGACTTTGTCATAATTGAGAAGGGGGGAGATGTAATCCCCAAAGTTGTCGAGGTCGATCTTAAGAGGAGCCTCCATCGGGGCAAGCCGTGGCATATGCCAAAACACTGTCCCCTTTGTCAGACAGCTGTTGTCCATCGTGAAGGGGAGGTGGCAGTGCGCTGCCCTAACCGCCACTGCTCTGGTCAGTCGATGCGTCGCCTTGCCCATTTCGCAAGTCGGGGCGCAATGGATATTAACCATCTTGGCGAGAAGGTGGTTGAGCAGCTGGTTTCTAAGGGCCTTGTCTCTCACTTTGCCGACATCTATCTATTAGATGAGAAATCTTTATCTAAAGTAGAGGGATTTCAGGAGAAGGCGATCAAAAATTTATTGGATGGAATTGAGGCATCTCGCCATCGCCCACTGTCTCGCCTAATTATGGGGTTGGGGATTCCCTCTGTGGGTACTGAGACGGCCGATCTGCTCGCTGAAATGGCCGGAGACTTAGAGTCGTTGCTAATGGTGACGGAAGAGAAGCTGGTGGCGATGCATGGGATCGGCCCAAAGACCGCCACGGCTATCATCGGATTTTTTCACGACCCTGCACATAAAAAAGAGATTCATCAGCTAATCGAAGCGGGGGTTCGCCCTCGAGCTGTCGCAAAGGTAAGTCACGGCCCCTTCCAGGGAAAGGTTTTTGTATTAACCGGGACCTTGGAGCGCTATACGCGGGAAGAAGCGGGTGATCTGATTCGCGAGCGGGGAGGGAAAGTCTCCAATTCTGTAGGAAAAGGCACAAATTATCTCGTTGTTGGGGAGGAGGCAGGATCGAAGTTGGAAAAAGCCCGCAAGTTAGGCGTTGAGGTTCTCTCTGAGGGGGAATTTCTTAAGATGCTAAAAATCAGCTAGTTAATCAGATCCTTGCAATCTTGAGATTCTTTTGATAACCTCTCTCCTTTAGGTCCACTTTAGTCCTAATTTAACCAGGAGTATCTTTACACATGTCCCGCAACTGTTTTTCCCACGATTGGAGTGGTGGAAATCTTTTAGATGACGTCGATTTCCAAGACCATGAAGCGCAACTTTTTCGAGATCTGCTCGCCGGCAAACAGACCGTGACGGGAGAGGCTGGGGCGGCACTAGACGCGGGTCAGATCCTGCGTGGCCGCGTTGTAGAGGTATCTAAAGACTTTGTTGTCATTGATGTAGGTTTGAAGTCCGAAGGGCTCGTTCCTGTTAGTGAGTTCGATGATCCAAATGAGCTCATCGTAGGAAACGAAGCTGAAGTCTATCTCGATCAGTCCGAAGGTGATGATGGCCAGATCGTTCTCTCAAAAGAGAAGGCGCGCCGCGTACGTCAGTGGGAGCATATTGTTCACCATTGCAAAGAGGGCTCTATTGTTAAGGGCCGCGTAATGCGCAAAGTCAAGGGTGGTCTGATGGTCGATATCGGGATGGAAGCCTTTCTTCCAGGCTCCCAGATCGACAATAAAAAGATTAAGAATCTTGAAGATCTAATTGGCAAGACGTACGATTTCAAAATTCTTAAGATCAATATCGAGAGAAAGAATATCGTTGTCTCTCGTCGTGAATTGATCGAAGAGGAGCGTGTCTCTCGTAAGGCTGAGCTACTCGAGCATATCATTGAAGGTTCCTTCTGTAAGGGTGTTGTGAAGAACATCACTGACTTTGGTGTCTTTTTGGATCTCGATGGTATCGATGGCCTTCTCCACATTACCGATATGACTTGGAAGCGCATTAAGCATCCTTCCGAAATGGTTCGCCTCGGTCAAGAGCTGGAAGTGATGGTTCTTCATGTCGATCGTGACAAAGGTCGCGTTGCGCTCGGTCTAAAACAAAAAGGGGAAAATCCTTGGGAAGAGATCGAGAAGCGCTATCCTCCAGGAAAACGCGTTCGCGGCAAGATCGTGAACCTTGTATCCTATGGTGCCTTTATCGAAGTAGAGCCAGGAATCGAGGGTCTCATTCACGTGTCTGAGATGTCTTGGACGAAAAATATCACCGATCCGAACGAAATGGTTCATGTAGGCGATGAGGTAGAAGCTGTTGTTCTCTCTGTGCAGACGGACGAAGGTAAGATCTCCTTGGGGATTAAGCAGTTAGAGCATAATCCATGGGAAGATGTCGAGAAGAAATACGCCATTGGTAGTAGCGTTATTGCGGAGATCCGCAACCTAACCAACTACGGCGCATTTGTAGAGCTTGAACCTGGCGTCGATGGATTAATCCACATCTCTGACCTAAGCTGGATTAAGAAAGTGGCTCACCCATCTGAAATCCTGAAGAAGGGTGATAAGATTGAAGCTGTGATTCTTTCTGTGGATCGTGAAAACAAGAAGATTACTCTCGGCGTAAAACAGCTGAGTGTAAACCCTTGGGATACACTGACGCAGTCCATCCCGGTGGGAACAGTGGTTCATGGCGTGGTTACAAAAACAGCTGCTTTTGGCGCCTTTGTTCAATTGGACAATGGAATCGAAGCTCTGATCCACGTAACTGAGATCTCTGATCAATCTTTTGGTAAGGTGGAAGATATGCTCGCTAAGGGCGATTCGATCACTGCCAAAGTGATCAAGATCGATTCCGAACATCGCAAAGTCGCACTCTCCATTAAAGAGTATCTCCTGGATCAAGGGCGTGCAGCTCCTGCTCCTGTAGTGGCGACAGAAGAGTCGGAAGTCAGTGAAGAAGGGGAAACCTCTGCAAAACGCAAAAAAGCCAAAAAGAAATAAATGAATAAAGACCTGATTGCTATTTTTGAATATCTCGAGAAAGAGAAGGGAATTAAGCGCGAGTTAATCGTCGACGTTCTCAAAGAGGCCCTCAAAATGGCGGCTCGCAAGAACGTCAAGGGACTCGGTGAAAATATCACTGTCGAGATCCACCCGAAGACGGGGGAGATCGAGGTGTTTTCTCAGAAGAAAATTGTCGATCAGGTCACCGATCCAGCAAATGAAGTTTCCTTCCAGGAAGCGAGACTCCTTGAGCCATCCTGTGAGATTGGCCAATGTCTTGAAATTGCTATCCCGCCACAGGAATTTGGACGGATCGCTGCTCAGGCAGCTCGCCAAATTATCGCGCAGAAGCTGCGCGGTGCAGAGCGAGATGTGATCTATGAAGAATATCGCCATCGCGTAGGAGAGTTGATCTCTGGAACGGTAAAGCGATTTATTCGTGATCGTACACTCGTTGTTGATCTAGGCAAAGTAGAGGCAATTCTTCCGGATCGTAACTATCCGAAGTTAGAAACTTATCAGATTGGCGAGAAAGTCCATGCACTTCTCCTGGAAGTGCGCGATACAGAGAATGGTGGTGCGGAAGTGATTTTGACACGCAGCCACCCTGAGTTTGTTATGCAGCTCTTTACTCAAGAGGTGCCAGAGCTTCATGATAAAGTTGTAGTCATTGAGAAGATTGCTCGTGATCCTGGATATCGTACTAAGATGGCCGTTCGTTCTCATGAACCGAAGGTAGATCCTGTTGGAACCTGCGTCGGTGTTCGCGGCACCCGTATTAAGAACGTGATCCGCGAGCTAAATAACGAAAAAATCGATGTGGTGCCCTACTCTGAAGATTCATTCGAGTTGTTGCAAAATCTCCTAGCTCCTACGCAGATTCGTAAGTGCCGTATGAAAGATGGTCGAATTTTTCTTGTGGTCGCCGATGAAGATTATCCTGCGGTCATTGGGAAGCGCGGGATGAATGCTCGACTCATTGGTCGGATTCTGGAGTGCGCTATCGATGTGCAGAAAATTAGCGAGTATCAGAAGATTTTGGCTGTCCGTATGGTAGAATTGGGAGATTCTCCCAACGTCTCTCTGGATGAGCCGCTGCGCGTAGAGGGGGTAAGTCCTCTAATATTACAAGGGTTGATCGGAGCCGGTTACCTAACGCTGCGGCAGTTCATGCATGCAGATCCTGCGGAAATTTCGCAGAAAGTGCCTGGCGTAAATTACTACGATCTGGCCGATAAAATTGCGGATCAGCTGAAAAATTAATGGCAAAACAGTTCAAGCTCAATATTAAAAATGCCCAGCTAGCGGCAGCTTTGACACCAATCAAGAAAGAGACTCCTCCTCCTGCCCCAACAAAGGTAGAAGAAGAGAATAAAGAGGCGGCGCCAAAACGGCGTACCCGCCTCGTTCAGGCTCCAATAGCGACTCCGATCGAGGAGTCCGCGCCTGTAGCGGAAGAGGCGTCGGCTCCTTCTGTGATTGAAGAGGAGGTCTCTTTCGCGTCGCAGGCTCAAGCGGTTCCCGCCACAGAACATAGGCCTACTGCTGAGCAGCCTAAGCAACCAGCCGCTGAAACTCGCCTTGCCGCTTCTGCTCCAGCTCCTGCTGCGCCTCGTCCTCCGTCCAGATTTCCTGTAGAGCCTCTCCAGCCAGTGCGTAAAGATGGGCTCCCAGCGCCAAAAGATCTCCGTTTACAGCCGAGGCGCAAGACTACTACATCCTTTGATGCTCGAGATCGCCAAGGGTTACGCAGCTCCGATGATGAAGCGTGGCGCAAGATGCGTCACTATAAGAACGCAAAACGCTCTGGCATCGTGGAAGAGGTTGTTCGTCCAAAGAATCTCAAGATCCGTATACCGATTACGGTGAAGGATCTGGCTCAAGAGATGAAGCTAAAGGCCTCTCAACTGGTCTCCAAGCTCTTCATGAAGGGGCTTACATTAACTCTGAATGACTCTCTGGATGACGAGACCGTAATTCAACTTCTTGGCCATGACTTCGATTGCGACATTCAGATCGACACCTCCGAACAGGAGCGGATCCGAATCACCGACCAGACGATTCGCCAAGAGATCTCTCACGTGGCTCCAGAACATCTGATTCTGCGACCTCCCGTTGTTGCTTTTATGGGCCACGTAGACCACGGCAAGACGAGTCTGATCGATGCGATCCGCAAGTCTAATCGTGCCGCGCTAGAAGCTGGTGCGATTACCCAGCATATTGGTGCTTTTAAGGTCTCTACTCCTTCCGGCGATGTAGCCATTTTGGATACTCCAGGTCACGAAGCCTTTTCTGAGATGCGCTCCCGCGGCGCTAACGTCACTGACATTGTGATCCTCGTGGTCGCAGGGGATGAGGGGATCCGCGCGCAGACCGATGAGGCGATTCGCCAAGCGCGCGAAGCAAAAGTGCCGATCCTAGTCGCAATTAATAAAAGCGATAAGCCCAATTTCGATCCTCAGATTGTCTATCGAGAGCTGGCTGATCGCGAACTGCTCCCAGAAGCTTGGGGCGGTACTACCATTACAGTGCCCTGCTCTGCATTAACGGGGAAAGGGGTGTCTGAGCTCCTCGAGATGATCGCCCTCCAGGCGGAGATTTTGGAGCTGCGCGCAAACCCTGAGACACGTGCTCGCGGTACAGTTCTGGAGTCAGAGATGCATAAGGGGATGGGGCCTTCTGCAACGGTTCTTGTGCAGAACGGAACCCTTCGAAGAGGAGATGCGATCGTTTTCGGCCACTTCTTCGGTCGCGTAAAGACGATGCAGGATGAGTATGGTCGTGCGCTAGAAGCTGCAACTCCATCTACCCCAGTAAAGATTACAGGGCTCTCAGAGCTTCCTCTAGCTGGTGAAGAATTTATTGTTGTGAAGAACGAGAAAGAGGCTCGTGAGTTGGCAGAAGCCCGCGTAGAGGGTCATAAGAGAAGCCTCTTGAAGCAGACAGGTCTCTCCGGTATGGAGAAGATGATGCAGAAGCGCGGTGATAATGAAGCCAAAGTATTGCCCGTCGTTCTACGTGCTGACGTACAAGGTTCTCTAGAAGCGCTACGCAACTCTCTTTTGAAGATCCACTCCAAGAAGGTGCGGCTTGAGATTGTCGATACCGATGTGGGCGCGATCTCTGAGTCCGATGTGGCTCTTGCGGCTGCTTCAAAAGCGACAATTATTGGCTTCCATACATCTATTGAGAGCCGCGCTCAAGACCTGATTAAACAGACTCAGGTTCCGGTTTACCTACAAGATATTATCTACCACCTCGTTGATGAAGTGCGTCTGCGTATGCGCAGTCTGCTCGATAAGTTGGAAGAGGAGCAGGAGCTCGGTGAAGCAGAGGTGAAGGCTGTCTTTAAATCCTCCCAAGTGGGCCTCATTGCTGGGTGCCAAGTGACTGAAGGGGTGATCAAGCGCCAAGCACGTATGCGCCAGATTCGTGGCAAAGAGATAATCTGGAAAGGCGACCTCGCCTCTCTGAAGCGCGTGAAAGAAGATGTGAAAGAGGTTCAGAAAGGCTTTGAGTGCGGGATTGTGCTCCAAGGACAGAATGATGTCCAGCCAGGTGATCGCCTTCAGGCATACGAGATTATCTACATAGAGCAAGAGCTATGAAACATAACCGCATCGACCGAATTAACTCTCTTTTAAAAGAGGTCATCGTTGAGGTGATTCAGGAAGATGTGCGTAACCCTCATGTCTACTCTTTTGTTTCTGTAACGCGAGTGGAGACCTCTAAAGATCTCCATCATGCAAAGGTCTATGTCAGCATTATCGGAACTCCTGCGCAGAAAGATGAGATTCTCACTGGACTCCAATCCGCAGCTGGTTTTATTGCCGTCCACGCTTCGAGAAAAGTGGAGTTGCGCTATTTCCCAGAGCTGGTCTTTAAGCTTGATACAGCTCTAGATGAGCAGATCAAGATCCATGAGATGCTCGCAAAAATTGAACAGGAACGGAAGTCGCGTGAACCTACCTGAGGATACAGCAGGCATTCTGCTTGTGGATAAGGCACAAGGCTACACCTCGTTTTCTCTCGTCTCTCTTCTTCGTAAAATGACCAATATCGCTAAGATTGGCCACTCCGGCACGCTCGATCCTTTTGCAACTGGGCTAATGGTTATGCTCATTGGTCGCCAAGCAACTACCCAGGCAGATCGATGGATCGCCTGTGATAAGCAATACCGAGCCACATTTTTCTTAGGCGCTACAACTGACAGTTACGATCTCGACGGTAAGATCCTCTCGACCTCTCCGATCGTCCCGACACGAGAGGCAGTAGAGGCTGCTATTGCCCATTTTGAGGGCGGTTACCGACAGATGCCACCGATGTTCTCCGCCAAGAAGATCGCTGGCCGCAAACTCTACCAGATGGCGCGCCAGGGCATTACTGTTGAGAGAGCTCTCGTCCCTGTAAAGCTCACCTGGACTCTTCTCAGTTATAATTATCCCTATTTAGAGGTCGAAGTTGACTGCAGTAAGGGAACCTATATTCGCTCTCTTGCCTATGATCTGGGTCAGCTTCTCGGCTGCGGTGCCTATGTGCAGGAGCTTCAGCGCCTTCGCTCTGGTCCCTTTGAACTGAAGGACAGCATTCCACAAGCGCAGCTTGCGCCAGGGGTGGATATAACCCCTTATCTCAAGCGCATATGAGTCTCTCCCTTGGTACCTTTGATGGTGTCCACTTGGGCCACCAGGCCCTCTTCCGCCGCATGCGACAGCTTGCCTCCCGTCAGTTCATTGCGACCTTCTCTCAGCCGCCTGTCTGCACTCTCTTTCCCAATAAACCCTTCTCTGGGTTAATCAGTGACCCTGCGGTCAAGCTTGCTCTTCTTCGCGCTCAGGGCATCGAGCCTCTCCCACTCACCTTCACCCTCGAGATGGCCCTTATTCCTTATGATTGCTTCTTAGATTCGCTTTATGCCCAACAGTCCTTTACTCATTTAGTTCTTGGGGAAGGGGCTCTTTTTGGCTATGGGCGCCGCGGCACCCCCGAGGCGGTGCGTGGTTGGGCGGAACCTAGAGGGATTCAAGTGGAGTATATTTCCAAGCTCCCTGAGGTCTCTAGTAGCGATATCCGTGCTCATATCGCCGCCAAACGCTTTTCTGATGTTCGACGCCTTCTCGGGCGACGCGCGTGTCCACTATTCGATA
>CAZEZK010000007.1:0-2288 GCA_964516935.1 uncultured bacterium | reverse complement strand
GACGCCTTCTCGGGCGTCCTTACGCCCTCTCTTTGCCGATCCATCCTGCTCTTTGCCTACCCCCTCCAGGCATCTATCGGGTTGCCTCTGTTGACGGCCAAGAGGGGACATTGCAAATTTCCCCGGACAGGTCGATAATCTGTTCTCTAAGGGCTTATAAGGGAATAAATATGTCATTTGGATCGCGCCAAAGTCCCGTGATTGAGACCATCGAAGATGGGGGTAGTATCGAAGAAATACAACCCTCATCTTCGACAAATCAATCGCGGGAGCTTTTGCGCGGTCCAAATGGCATATTTATTCCCTTACGAGCCTTAACAGCTCAATCCTTGGAGTTTCTCGATGACAACTAGCTTAGCCTGCGGGATCGTAGGGCTGCCAAATGTTGGCAAGTCCACCCTCTTCAACGCCATTACACGCCAGCAGATTCCCTCCGAAAACTACCCCTTCTGCACGATCGATCCTAATGTCGGTGTTGTACTGGTCGAAGATCCTCGCCTACAGGTATTGTCAGATCAGTCTAAGAGTAAGAAGATCATTCAGGCGAGCGTATCGATTGTTGATATCGCCGGTATCGTAAAAGGCGCTTCCCAAGGTGAAGGGCTTGGTAACAAATTTCTCTCGCACATTCGCGAGTCTGATGCGATCATCCAGGTGGTTCGCTGTTTTGACGACCCAAATGTTATCCACGTCGCTGGCGCAGTCGATCCACTTGAAGATATCAACGTCATTGGCCTTGAGCTGATCCTCGCCGACTTGCAGATGGCTGAGAACGTCGTCAGTAAAGCCAAAGGCAAAAAAGAGATGGAGCCGGTCATTGTTTGGCTTAAACGGGCGATCGAGCATCTCAATCAGAACTTGCCCCTGCGCGCCATGCAGCTCACCAAAGATGAGCTTGTCTATGCATCGCAATATTCGTTCCTCACACGTAAACAGGTACTCTATGTCTGCAATGTCGGCGAAGCCGATCTCCCTTCAATGGAGAACGCCTATGTCAAGCGCGTGCGTGAGTATGCTGAGAAGGAGGGGAGCGTTGTTGTGCCTATCTGCGCCCGCCTTGAAGAAGAGCTTGTCCAGCTTGATGAGAAAGATGCCAAAGAATACCTCCAGAGTCTCGGTCTTAAAGAGTCTGGTCTCAGTCGTCTTGTCCGTTCCGCCTACGAGCTGCTCGGTCTCATCACCTATATCACCACCGGTGAAATCGAAACCCGCGCTTGGACTATCCGCCGCGGCTCTACCGCCGCCGAGGCTGCAGGAAAGATCCATAGCGATATTCAGAAGGGCTTTATCCGTGCAGAGGTCGTGGCTTATGAGGACATGGTACATTATGGTAGCCGTCCTGCCGCACGCGACGCAGGCAAGGCCCGCTCAGAAGGACGCGACTACATTGTCAAAGATGGCGACGTAATCCTCTTCTATCACAATTGAAGGATTCAGCCTAAGTGCAAGATAGGCTGAATCCTCTCTTTGTTGATTACCAGGTTCTGCCAATGCCCAATCCGAAGAGGATCGGGTTGATATGAACGGTTACAGTGCCAGGAATCGCCCCAGATAAGGTCGCATGTGTTGTTATCCAGATATATTTAATATCTGCGTTGATGAACCAGTTAGATGTGAAGAAGACGTCCATGCCTGCTTGTACTGCAGGACCCCAAGAGTGTTGTAATTTCAACTTTGTTCCAGTAAGAGAGGAGTGGACTCCGTAGAATAGAGTGTAGTTAACACCACCTCCGATATAGGGTTGTGCTACTGCGGAAGGGAAAAATCTCCATTGCAGTGTGAGCGTTGGGGGGAGCAGCCAAGCGCTTCCAACTTTAACGCCTGATAGAGAGCCTGTGCCCCAGAGGGTATTATTGCATGTGGCAAGGATCAATTCCGCACCGACATACTTACTAAACATATAGCCTATGTCGATCTCTCCTGTCCATGCGGGATGTACAGTGACACCAGCTGTTGGGATGGTGCTAATGGAACTGCTTGAAGACTCTGGTAAAATATAGAGCGCACGCGCACGTGTAATCCAGTCACCAGCCTTTGTTTCATGAGCAGGAAAGTAGTCGTTTTTTGTTGCATTATCTTTGGCGTAACAAAGTATGGTGCAACACAAACAAAAATAAATGCTAATTAATTTGAAATTCATAACATATCTCCAAATGTTGAGCCATGTTTTGTTGAGTGCATGGCAAGACCCAGCGTGAACTAAGACATTAGGAACTTCAAGATAAAAACATTCTCGGATATACACAAACAATCTCAAGATTTGGTTTTTGAGCGCGCGAAAGCTCCCG
>CAZEZK010000006.1:17820-31599 GCA_964516935.1 uncultured bacterium | reverse complement strand
AACCTCGGGAGATTTCACGCGACTCAAACTGCAAGTTATTTCTGATATTTGGTATTAATGGCTAATCGCTCAAAATAGAAGTTATGAGTTGGTCCAACAGATCGCTTTATATTTTCATTGCGGTCCTGGTCTTCTGTATTGCTGCTATTGCCCGCAGTACGCAGAAGATCCAGAGGCAGATCCATCGCTCTGAGCACCTTGTCGCTTCCTTGGTAGAGAAAAACTGCGCTCTGACGATGGATCTAAATCTAGCTCTAGAGCAGCGCTTCGGCCCTCAACGGCTGCCCTATGCCCTTACCCAACTTCCTACAGCAGAGGAGATGGGGATTGTTCTGTCGGTAAAGCGAGTAGATCTGCCAGCCCAACCCTATAACGCTTCACTAACTCAGAAAGACGGAACCAACTTTCTCCTCTTCCGCTATGACATTCCCTTCGATAGCGATCCGAAAATGCCCTACCGCCCCCATATCGGCTGCATAGAACTAGATCCCAATTTTAATCCCCGCGAAACCACCTTTCGCTCGATCGACACCCAGAACGAATTCTCCGAAGATCCCCGAATCTTTCAAAATGGAAACCACTACTTTCTTGTATTCAACGAACCGGTTCCAAATACGAAGCGCCTTCGCGGCATGCGGATGGGGGAAATAGACCTCGAACAGAAATCTCTAGAGACCATTCGCTCCCTCAACATCAACTCCCACAGGGTGGAGAAGAACTGGAGCCCCTTTGTCTACGAGGGAAAATCTCATTTCATCTACTCAATTACCCCCCACCGGGTTCTCAAATACCCCTCGCTCCAACCAGCCAACCTCGGTGCAGAGTCGATCCTCTCTGAAACCGACTGGTCCCGCGAGCGCTGGGGCTCCCCTAGAGGCGGCACTCCTGCACAACTCATCGATGGCGAATACCTCTCCTTTTTCCATAGTGCTTTTGAGGACCATCGCGGCATCGTCTGGTATACGATGAGCGCCTACACCTTCGAGGCCGCTCCCCCCTTCCGCATCACCCGCATCTCCCCCCATCCAATCACCTTCCGTGGTATCTACGATTCGACCCACAGAGATATCGCCAACTCGCGAATCCGCTGCATCTACCCCGCCGGATTTATCACTGATGGCGACAAGATCCACCTCTCCTGCGGCGAAAACGACTCCGCCGTCAAAATCATCACGATAGATAAAAACGCTCTGCTAAAAAGCCTAAAATCGGTGGATCCATGAGAAAGAAAGCGATCAATACCCCCCTCGGCCTCATGATCGCAGTTGCCGATGAGCAAACTCTCCACTCCCTGGAATTTGGCGATCATTCAGACATTCCCACCGGAGATACACCTCCTCTCCGCTCCATCGAACAGGAGCTCCAACACTACTTCGCAGGTCAACTGCGTAAATTTACAACTCCACTAACTCTTCAAGGCACCTCCTTTCAGAAACGCGTCTGGGAAGAGCTACTAAAGATCCCGTATGGAGATACCTGCTCCTACGCGACACTTGCTGCGGCAATCGACCACCCCACAGCATTTCGTGCTGTTGCCCAGGCAAACGGAGCCAATCGAATCGCCATTGTGATCCCCTGCCATCGAGTCATCAACACAAGCGGCGCCCTCGGCGGCTACAACAGCGGCATTGAACGCAAAAAGTGGTTACTTCAGAGAGAAGCTTCAAAATAACAGCTCTGGCAGATCAGCGATTTTCCAGAGGAATATACTCCTTCCCTACACAACTCAATCCCGAGGCTTTGACACCTGCTGTAAGAGCGAATTTTACTAGGATAGGTTCATGGCTGAGCTGGTATAACTCTTAGTACCCAAGCGTATGGTCCACGCAATTTAGAAGTGGTTCTCCTGCAACAAATCGACGCAGGTTCTCTACGAAGAGCGGCTCCCAGCGTTGTGGGGCAGACTCTATGGAGCGAGCGACATGGGGAGTAATCAATAGGCGCGGCATCTTCCAAAGAGAGCTCTCTGCAGGTAACGGCTCCTCTGCGAAAACATCGAGAGCCGCGCCAGCAAGTCGCTCATTACGCAACGCAGCGACGAGCGACTCCTCATCTAGTGTCTCCCCGCGCCCTACATTTACTAGATAGCTAGTCGCCGGAAGCAGAGCGAGTTCCTTCTCTCCAATTATTTGTGCTGTCAGAGGAGTCGATGGAAGCGCCATTAGTAGCACATCGGTCGTTGGCAGCAGATCTCTCCACGCCTGCGGACCGCACCGTGAGACTGCAGAGACCTCCGCACCCAGCGCGCGAAGCCGCTCTCCAATCGCCTGTCCGATCTTGCCCCACCCCAACACGAGACAGCGAGCACCCGCAATGGTCCGTAAAGAGCAGCGCCTCCAAATCGCACGGTTCTGCTGCTCACAAAACTGAGGAATATTGCGAAGCAGCGCAAGCAATAGAGCTATCGCATGTTCGGCGATCTGTCCGTCATAAAGCCCCTTAGCTGAGGTGATCTGCAATTCAGAAGGGATCAGTCCCGAACCAAAGAGAAGATCCATGCCAACAGAGTTCGACTGCATCCAGCGCAACCGCTTAGCATAAGGCAATGACTGAAGAAAAAAGCGGTTTCCCAACACTGCATCTGCTTCGATAATCCTCTCTTTTGCGCTCTGCTCATTTTTAGCCACGACAATCTCTACATCTGGCGCGCTCCGCCGCAGCGCCTCCAGATGTTCGGAAGATGGGGAGTACATCAGCAGAATGCGCACTAGCGGTCCTTCCGCGCCGAAAAGATTTGGAAAGGAAGCAGCGGCTTCCATAGGGGAATTCTCTCGAGAATCGATTCGACTCTCTGCGCCCCTCTCTGGTCTGCGATAAATGGAGGAAAAAAGCCAAATCGGCTGAGCTTCTGCTTAGAAAAACCTGCCTTGGCGATCGCAGAAAAGATGCGATTGCGGCGCATCTGGACTATCCCCTTATCACCATGCCATGTCATCCGCGGAGTAACTAAAATCTGGATGTAATAGAGAGGGTTATAAGGGTTTGGTTCCAAAAACAGGACACGACCACCCGGCTTCAACAATTTGGCAATGCCAACAAAGGCTCTCTCCAGATCAAACATGTGGTGCAGCGCAAAAAAACCAACCACAACATCGAATCTACCTAGGAGTTCAGCTGGCGGATAGGCAATATCGGCACAATGGACAGGGATCTGCTTACGCTGTAACAGCTGCTGTAACAGCCCTCCCGCAATATCTAGCCCCTCAATGTTGTAATTGCGATCTGCAAGAGGTAACGTATAGCGCCCAATCCCACATCCCACATCGAGAATGCGATCTTGCGGGGAGAGATTCCCCTCTGCAACCATCCGTTCAATCTGTCGGTCGATGTAGGGCGAACATCGCGGCTGCATCGTCCTCTTGTCATTCTCTTCAAAGTAGCACTTTTGCTGCCTGTTATGCTGCTGCTCATCCATAATACCATCTACCTGCGAATAAAAATTTCAAAAATTGTACCAAAACTCTGTATGTCCATCTGTTTTCCCATGAAGGCCTCCAATGAGAGCGCACGCCGAACCGGGGGGATCTCCTCCCAATTTGACCAATCGGGATGGTCAAAAACAATACAGCGAATCTCTCCCCTTTCAACAGCTGATAAAAGCTCATTCTCCCCATGCAATCCCAATGCAGGGTGAATTGGATAGTCAAAGGGAGTCGGATTTTGTAAATCGAATAGGATAAAATAGAACCCTGCATGAGTGCTGAGGAAGTAGGTCCCTTGACGCGGCAAAAGACACTCTCGTTTCAAACGCGCCCAGTGCTTTAAGGAGTCTTTTTTTACAAGAAGCGCTCGAAAGTGCGACAAATGAGATAACTTTGCTCTTCCTTGCCACCAGAGCTCCAGCGCCGCAATAGGAAATCTCTCAATACCGCCAATGATTAGCCATATCCAAACCAGTGGCCATGCCGGTATCGGAGAGCGCAACTTATCGTAAGAATAGAGAATTGCGATCAGAAAAAAGGGAATTGCAACCGCTTTTTGCATATGGTCTGCGCGCGGATATAAAACGGCCACTGCCGCGCAAAAAAAGATCACAACCGTTGTCCATACCAACCGCTCAGGCCGCGTGCGAAACCAGCTGAATATCAGCCCCACAACTGCGAGAAATGGAGCACAGTAGACGAAGAGCGCATAAGCAGCGAATGGCTCCTCATAAGAGAAATAAGCAGGATGATCTGTAATCTGCAGATATCTCGACTTATTCCAGATCGCAGAGTCGACAAATGAGCTCCATCCTCCTAGTAATAGGGTTGGCAAAAGTGTAATCACAAACGCACCCCCAAATAGCGCGCTCACCACTCCACACTCTTTCCAAAAGCCACGCGTACGCCAATCCCCTCGCGCAAATAGATGCACAATTAGAGCAAGAAAGGCGATCGCCCCCACATTCTGCTTTGTGGCAGCACAGAGTCCGGCGGCGACTGCCGCAAAAAGAAGTCGATTCTGCAATGCAAAAAGAAAGGTCGCCAGAAAAAAGACTTTTGCCAAGCCATTGTATCCAGAAAAGCCCCAATTCGCCTGAGGATGGGCTAGGACAAACAGAGTAACGGCTAGTGACCAACCGATCGATCGCAAAATTCCAAGTTCCTTCAAAATTGCAAAGATCAGCAGTGCCGATGCGACAAAATATGCAGCCAATAAGACACGCATCGCAAGCAGCTCTACTCCAAAAATTGCACAGATTGCGCTAGAAAAATAGGCTGATAGTGGAGTCACACCGAAATGGATATCTCGATAGAGCAGCTCCCCGGAGAGCATGCGACGAACCACCTGTAAAAACCAGGTCTCATCATCTAGGTTGATCTCTTGGATAAGACAAAAGATCATTGCTATAGCAAACAAACCCAGTACTCTACGCATGGTACAAATATAATGGGAGATCGCGCACAATGCTGTCCACTGCGTCAATGAGAACCATCTATATTTTAGTTACTATTCAGCTGCTCTGTGTTGGAGCGTTGGCGTATCATTTACGCAGGAACGAAATTCACAATCGCATCTCACGAGAGGCTCTTCTTTCGCTCATAACAAGAAACGAACTCCTTCTCTCTGAGCTAAATCTCAATATAGAGCAGCAATTTGGTTGCCAACAGTTACCCCATGTACTTGCCCGCCTACCTAAAGCAGATGAACAGGGTATTGTTCTGTCGGTGAAAAAGATCGCAATCTCTTCTGCAGTTATTCCCTACAACGCTTCATTGATTGCGCACAACGGCGGATATCAGCTCTTTTTTCGCTATGATATCCCCATAGCAGGAAGATCAAAGGCTCCCTTTCACTCCTATATTGGGTATGCCAAATTGAACAACCAATTCGATCTCAGCGATCCTCAGCTGCATGTTGTTGATACAGAGAGCAACTTTTCAGAAGATCCCAGAGTGATTCAACATGGAGACCGCCGCTTTCTAGTATTTAATGATGTCATTCCTATGGAAAAGCGTCCTCGCTCCATCTGGATGGGGGAGCTAAATCAAGAATATAAAATCGTCCATTCCGTCAGCCCCCTCAAGACAAATCCTAGCCGAACAGAAAAAAATTGGAGTCCATTTTTTTATGAAGGAGATCTCCATTTTATCTATTCGATCAACCCACATCAGGTGTTAAAGTACCCATCTATGGCTCCTGTAAATCTCGGATCAGAGTCGATGCTCTCCGATTGCGACTGGCCAACAAATATGTGGGGCACATTGCGCGGAGGCACCCCAGCCCAGCTCGTCGATGGGGAATATCTCGCCTTTTTCCATAGCGCCTTTTCCGATCGAAAAGGGCTCGACTGGTATGTGATGGGAGCCTATACATTTGAAGCGACTCCTCCCTTCCGCATCACCCGCATCTCCCCATACCCCATTCTTTTTAAGGGGATCTACGACTCTCCCCATCTGAATACCTCAAATCCTAGAATCCGCGTACTCTACCCCGCTGGATTTGTCACGGACAACGAACGAATCCACGTCTCTTGCGGAGAGAATGACTCTGCGGTAAAAATTCTCACTCTAGATAAAAATGCGCTGCTAAACAGCTTAAAACGTGTGGGCGGTATCTGATGGATCCTTTGCGTTTAGAACGAATCCGCAAAATGGAGGAGAGCCATTTCTGGTTCCGCGGAAGAGATCTCCTTATCGAGCAGCTCCTCCAAACGCGCCTAGCCCCTCCCGCTCAGATCATCGATCTAGGCTGCGGAACCGGACGAATGGCGCAACTCCTTTCCCAAAAGGGCTATCAAACCTTAGGTGTCGATCTTCACCCCACTCCCGATTGTCTCCAGGCCGATATCGAACAGCTCCCTCTGGAAGACAACAGTTGTGACTGCGCTCTTCTGCTGGATGTTCTGGAACATGTCGATGATAGAGCCGCTCTTCAAGAGGCACATCGCATTGTCCGCTCCGGTGGCAGAATTATCCTCACAGTACCCGCCCACGCTTGGCTCTGGAGCCAACGCGATGAAGCCGCCGGCCATCGACGCCGCTACTCCCGCAAAATGGTCCGGCAGCTACTTCAGGACACTTCCTTAGAAATCGAGCAGATCGGCTACTTTCAGTGCCTCCTCTTCCCCTTCTTCATTCTCAGCCGTTTCTTCAGCCGCGCCCTTCCCAAAACACTCGAATGGGAAGAGCGAACCAACCGCCCCCTACTCACCCAGATCTCCCGATTCGATGCGCGCCTGGCCCACCAACTCCCCCTCCCGTTTGGCTCTACTCTCTTTGCGATCGGGAAAAAACATGCAGCACTTTGACCTCTTTCTCTTCTCCGTCGACCCAATCTTTGCTCAACAAGCAGCGCTTGCCGGTGTCGATGCCATCCTGATCGACTGGGAATCCAAAGGCAAAGAGCAGCGCCAAGCCGGAGAAAACACAGAAATCAACCAACACACACCCGAAGATCTGCGCCGTATGCGCCAGGCGCTTTCGATTCCAATTACCTGTCGCCTCAATGGCTATTCCAACACAACCTCCGCAGAGGTGGAACGCGCGATTGCTCTCGGCGCTAATGAGCTCCTGCTTCCAATGGTGCGCTCTGTCTGGGAAGTCGATCAGCTCCTCAACCTCGCTCAGAATCGAGTAAAAATCGGCATCTTAATTGAGACCCTCGACGCCACCCAAATTGCCCCAGACTTAGCAACACTTCCTCTCTCTCGTGTCTTTATTGGGCTCAACGATCTCGCGATTGAACGCCGCTCTAAACAACTCTTTACCCCCCTCGCTGACGGCACCATTGAACAACTCCGCTCCTATTTTACCATCCCCTTTGGCTTTGGAGGACTCACCCTTCCCGAATATGGAGACCCCATCCCTTGCGAACTGCTTGTAAAAGAGATGCTGCGATTAGACTGCCAATTTACCTTTCTGCGCCGCTCCTTCTATCGAGATATCCAAGGCCGCAACCTCTCCATAGAGATCCCCCGAATGAAAGCCTGGATCCAGAGCCTACGCAACCGTTCAGAAGTCGAAATAGAAGCCGATTTTCAAACGCTGGTTTCCAGAATTGAACCATGCTTAGGGCTTGTAAAGGAATAAATATGCCATTCCGACTGCGCCAAAGCCCCGGGATTGAGACTGTCGAAGATGGAGGTAATATTGAAGAAATACTACCCCCATCTTCGACAACTCAATCGCAGGTGCTTTCGCACAATCGTAATCGCATATTTATTCCCTTACAAGCCCTTAGTGTGATTGTACCCGTCTATCGCAATCACGAAACCCTTGTAGAACTCCATTTGCGGCTAAAAAAACTAGATCTTCCCCTAGAAATTCTCTTTGTAAACGACGCCTCACCAGACTCTTCTCTGCAAGAACTTCAAAAGCTTGCTCAAATCGATCCCGCTGTTCGCATCCTCTCCCTTACAAAAAATAGCGGTCAGCATCGTGCCGTCCTTGCTGGGCTCCAAGAGAGCAGAGGCGACTATCTTGCCACCCTAGATGCCGATCTACAGGATCCCCCCGAAGCGATTCCACCACTTCTCCAACACCTGAAAACAGGCTATGACGCCGTCTTTGCCGGCAGACGCGGCCTCTATCAGTCTCGCCTACGGCTCCTAACCTCAGCCCTCTTTAAATTTTGCCTGAACAAGCTCTCTAATGCCCCCCAAGACGCTGGCATGTTCGTCGTCCTCACCCGAAAAATGGCTCAAACAATCCAGACCATCCCCATGAAGCACCCCTACATTGTCTCTTTAATCGGACTCTCTCAGCTCCCCATTACCTCGATCCCTGTAGAACGGACCCAGCGACTTCGAGGAAAATCTGCCTACACCAGTTGGATGCGCCTAAAGCTCGCCCTCTCCATCCTTTACCACACCGCTCGGGTAAAACGAGGCACATGCCGATTCAGGTTGTCTACTGTCCGTTTTTTCAGATCGCTCAGCTGCTCCGCCCGACAGAGAACAATCGAAAAGAAGAGCCGGTTCTGATGAACAGGCAATTCCGAATGGAAAGCGCCTATTTTTGCATTCCCCCATAGAAAAAGGCCCCTTCCCCCTCTCCAAAAAGAGAATACGATACGCCTCAAAAAGTTCGCCAGCCGGCGCCCCGTCAGGGTGTTTGCCCTAAAAGGGCTTGGCATTCGAGCCCATACGCAAGACTTCAGTCTTGCCGCAGAGTTGATTCTAAAATTTTTTGGGAAAAATTTGAGACTTGATGGGCTCGAACCATCGACCCTCTCATTAAAAGTGAGATGCTCTACCACTGAGCTAAAGTCTCGGAAGTGGGCAACTGGCTGCCCTTTCTCTTTCTTATACAAAGAAAGAGAAATGACCCCAAGGGGATTCGAACCCCTGTTATCGGAATGAAAATCCGGTGTCCTAGACCAGACTAGACGATGGGGCCAGTTGAAGAAGAAATCTTATCCTTTTTCTCTAATTTTACGCAAGAGAATCGCGCACCGCCTTAGACGGTCATGATCTGTTTTTCTTTTTCTGCGTAAGCAGTGTCTACATCTTTGCAAAACCGGTCAGTCGATTCCTGAATCTGCTTCTCTAATTTCTTCAGTTGATCTTCCGACAAAATCCCATCAGCCTTCTGCTTGCGGGCCATTTCATTAAATCTGCGGCGCACTTCGCGAAGACTAACCTTTGCTTTCTCAGCAAGCTCTTTACACTGCTTTACTATCACCTTACGAAGATTCTCATCCATCGGAGGAACAGGCACACGCACAACTTTGCCATCAACCATCGGATTAAGCCCGAGATTCGCCGCTTCAATTCCCTTGGAAATAGCGTGTAGTGTAGTGACATCAAATGGCGTCACTAAAATCTGCCGCCCTTCTGGGGGAACAGAGATATTACCTAGCTGTTTTAGGGGAACATGGCTGCCGTAAATCTCTACCTGAACCTTGTCCAAGACAGCCGCATTGGCACGACCAGTGCGGAGAGATTTTAGCTCTTCTTTGAAGTGGTCAAAGGCCGCCTGCATGGCAGCCTTGAGTTGCTGTTCTATGCTCATCTACATCTCCTTACCGAAGAGAAGAAAACGCTATTGCCCGACTTTCCAGCGCCAAAATGCGTGAATGGAGAGCGTTTTGCCCAACTTCTTCGCATGGGATGCCAAAAATTGTTCGACCGTCACAGCGTTGTCTTTGATGTACTTTTGGTGAATCAAGCAAGCCTGATCTTGATAGGCCTTCAATTTCCCCGCAATGATTTTATCGGCCACCTGTTGAGGTTTTCCCTCAACCTGAGCACGAGCAATCTCCTCTTCGCGAGCGAGAACATGGCTTGGAATTTCTTCAGGCTTCAGATAGTCTGGGCTCTCTGCTGCAGCATGCATCGCGATCTCTTTTGCAAGAGCCTCTTGATGGGTCGCTCCGGCAATCTCCACAATCACCACCAGCTTACCGCCGAGATGAGCGTAGATGCCGTAGGAGCTCTCAGAATGTTTGTGAATGAGCTCTACGCGTTTCAGCTGAATATTCTCTCCGAGCGCCTGGATCACCAGATTACGATACTGCTCGAGTGTGATCGAGCGATCTTTGTCATAGGGCTGCTGTAAAAGTGCCTCGAGAGATGCAGGCGATGTTTTCATAGCCTGATCTACGCAATCGTGCAAGAACTGTTTGAAGCGATCATTCTGAGTCACAAAGTCTGTCTCAGCATTCGCTTCGCCGATCACAATCATAGACTTGCTCTCTGCTGTGACAATCAGCCCTTCTTTTGTCTCGCGCCCCTCTTTTTTGACACCAGAAGCGATCCCCGCCTTGCGAAGGATATCAATCGCCTTCTCCATATCACCGCTGGCGAGAACTAGAGCTTCTTTACATTTGCCCATACCGACGCCTGTGCGCTCGCGAAGTTGGCGGATCTGGTCTGCAGTGATCTCTTGCTGCTGGGTCATTGATCCTCCCCAGCATCTTTGTCAACCACTTCAGAACCTTCATCATCTCCTTTCATTGCGGAAATCTGGAGGTCATTCTTACGAGCAACAATTGCCTCAGAGAGAGCGCCAAGGACTACCTTGATGCTCTTTAGTGCGTCATCGTTGCAGGCGATGATGTAGTCGATAGGATCTGGATCGCAGTTCGTATCAACAAGAGCCATTACAGGGATGCCTAATTTATTGGCTTCTGCGACAGCGATGTGTTCGCGACTTGGATCGACAACAACAAGCAGGCCCGGAGGACGACGCATTGCGCGGATGCCGGAAAGGTTTTTTTCTAATTTAATACGATCTTTGCCCCACTGGGAGATCTCTTTTTTCGTGAGACCTTCTCCACCAGCGGCGATACGTTTTTCGATACGCTCGAGAGTTTTCACAGATTGACGGATCGTTGTCAGGTTGGTCAACATTCCACCCAGCCAGCGCTCGCACACATAGTACTCGCCACTATCTTCTGCAGCAGCTTTAACCACCGCTCTCGCCTGTTTCTTCGTACCAACGAAGAGGATCGACTTCCTTGCTTCAACAGTCTCTTGAACGACGGCTACCGCGGCGCGGATTTGCTGCATCGTCTTTGCGAGATCGATGATGTAGATGCCGCCTCTTTCCTCAAAAATGAATCGCTTCATCTTTGGGTTCCAACGACGAGTTTGGTGTCCAAAATGGGCACCGGATTGGATCAGGTCCTTAATGGTTACCTGGGGCGAATGTTTCTTCTGTGCGGTTGTCAAGAGCTCTCTCCTCAATTTTTCCTATGTATGACAAGCGCCTGATCAGAATCGAACTGACACTCGTAGCTTGGAAGGCTACTGTTCTACCATTGAACTACAGGCGCAATGAAAGTCAGAAGCTACTTTTACCCCAATCTTCGATTTTTTCCAAGTGTTAAAAATGAAGCGCCTGAGAAATTTTTTCTTGATAGGCGATCGAGAGAGGCACAATGAGCCCCTGCGCATGGAGCAGATCTCTCACGACGCTCAGAGCGATATTCGGGTCGTTACACTCTCTAGAGAGGTGAGCTAAATGGACATGCTTTAGACCGTCGTGAAAAATCGAAAGGAGTAGATTGGCGCACGCTTCATTGGAAAGGTGCCCCTGACGCCCCAGGACGCGCTGCTTATACACCGCAGGACGACTAGACGCGTGAACCAAGGAAGGCTGGTGATTGGCCTCTAAGACCAGATAATCGCACTTCTCGAGGTTTCGACGAATTAGAGAGGTGACATGCCCCAGGTCGGTGCAAACCCCGAGCTTCAAACCAGCCGCATTTATAGCGAAGGCGACGGGATCTAGCGTATCGTGCGGCACGCCAAAGGGGTGGATCTCTAGATCTCCAAAGACAAAACTCTCCCCTGTCGTAAAAATTTTGAATCGCGGCTGAATCTCCAGAGCATTGCAAATTCCCTTTGCCGTCTCGAGATTGGTCAAGATCGGGACCCCAATCTGCCGACAGAGCGTTTTGAGCCCTTGGATGTGGTCTACATGTTCATGGGTGACAAGAATCGCCTGGATACTCTCTAGCTCGACATCGATCTCTTTTAATCGCTCTAGCAGCATCTTTGCGCTGATTCCTGCGTCGATTAAAATGCGCGTTGTATCAGTCCCCACATAGAGAGAATTTCCTTTAGATCCAGAGGCTAACGGACAGAACCCTTTCATAAAATTGGTGCGGATGGTACAAGAAAGGGTTCTTAAATACAAATAAAATTGTTTCCTTTAATCAGGTATATACCCTACAAGGGAGAGATATAGAGAGAGGGAAATATATCCTATGCTCGGTGAAGAAATTCTTTTCGAAATAGACGACACACTAGGAAAGCTGGCCCGCAATGCTGAAGCGCTGCAGGATGCCGAACGATCGTCCTTGTCCGAAGTAGAGCTGGAAGCCTTCCAAAAGACTCAAGAAAGTCTTTTACATCACCTACTTCACATGGATGAACTCTTCCGCACACAAAAAAATCGCCCCCTGCAACTCAGAGGGAGAAAAGTGGAGATTCAGTCCAAATTTCGTAAGCTCGAAAAATTCCGCTCTTGGCAAAAAATGGCCAAATCGATCAAAATTCCCCGGTAAGGCAAGGGCTTCCTCTATCTACCCTTCCTTCAACGGGAATAGCCAATGAATAAAAAACAGAATACTCTTCTTTTGACTCGGGAACAAGCCCTTCAGTCGCGTCAGTGGTATCTTTTTGACGCTGCTGGTATGACTTTAGGCCGTTTTGCTTCGGAAGTCGCCAAAGTGCTTCGAGGCAAACATCGTCCAGACTTTACCCCCCATGTAGACTGCGGGGATGGCGTTGTAATCATTAACGCCGATAAGGTTGTCGTTACAGGCATGAAAGCCGCTCGTAAGATCTATCGTAACTACACCGGATACATTGGCGGTCTCAGAGAAGTGCCCTACAACACTATGATGGCCCGTAAGCCAACCTATATTTTGACCCACGCGATTAAGGGCATGATGCCCAAGAGCCGCCTTGGCGCACAGCAGATGAAAAAACTGCGCGTCTACGCAGGCCCGGACCATCGCATGGAAGCCCAGAAACCTACGCAGATTCACCTCTAGGAGATTTTCATGATTAAAGAAACATTAGGGACTGGCCGCCGCAAGACAGCAGTCGCCTCAGTTCGCCTGCGCAAGGGAACTGGTATTATCGACATCAATGGCCGTCTCCTGGAAGAGTATTTTCCTCTCCAGATCCAGCGGAACGAAGTTCTCGCTCCTCTGATCAAGTTTGCAAATCCGGCTGATTACGACATCATTATCCGCGTAAGAGGCGGCGGGCTTGAAGGACAAGCAATCGCAACACGCCTTGGGATCACACGCGCTCTCGTTCAAGAGAACGAAACTCTCCGTGCCGATCTCAAAGCTCTGGGCTACCTAACTCGCGATCCTCGCAAGAGAGAGCGTGAGAAGTATGGCCGCGCTGGAGCCCGTAAGCGCTTCCAGTTCTCCAAGCGATAATTTCCCAAATGGGTTGGAGGCGAGAGCCGTCCAACCCATTCTTATATAAAAATGTTTTTCACCCCTACTCTTTTTCTCTGCCATCCCTCCAGACTCCTGGAAGGGAAGCGACTACTCGAAACACTCCTCAGTCCAGCAATCTCACGCAGAAATACTCCTCAATGAAGACTCTCCACGCTGTCATCGACGCATCGTAGGAGAAGAGCTCAGCGTACTGTCCCCAGTCGATGACAGCGTGGAGAGTCTTCAGCGCGTCATAGCGGCATAGATTTATATTTTTTCTTTTCTTATACTCGTGCATCCACTCAACCCATGAAGGGCACTTTGTCTTGCGCTAATTCGGCTTATGTTACAGATTTTTTCATGTCACTCTTCCGTATCTTCATGATGGCTCTACTATTCAGTATCCCACTGATTACCAATCATAAACAGATTCAAGAAGCCATGCAA
>CAZEZK010000006.1:10497-17810 GCA_964516935.1 uncultured bacterium | reverse complement strand
AAAAAGGGTAAAATACAAATATGGCTCGCCGTTTCTACGAGCCTCTTTTCCGTGCTTTTTATGTTGTTTTTATTCCTAAAATTCATCGTTAAGGTGTGAATTCCTTATGCAGTGTAAAGCAATCATGTTAGCCCTATATCTAGCCTGCTACATCCCTCAAAGCGGCTTTAGCTTGGAAGGCGTTGAAAATAGTGTCACCCCCTATTCTTGCCTATGCGGAAATGAACGATACTGCTGGCATTGTTCAAACGGTCGAAACACTACAAGCATCCCTATGAAACATACGCGTCTTGGCATCGTAAGAGAAGAGCTCAGCGTACCGTCCCCAGTCGATCACAGTGTGGAGGGTCTTCTGCGCGTCGTGGGAATTGAGATGGTCTTCCAGCTCTGATTTGAAACGAACTAATGGCGCGCGATGGTCCTCGCGCTCGTCGAGCACCTGACGGATATGCGCTGCAAGCGGCACAAAGTGGAGCAGATGCTCCTTAAAAATCCGCTTACGCTCATCCATCCCGCTCTGAGCAAAGAGTTTGCCAGCCATCGTCAACTTGATCGCGCCATCTTTCAATTCGGCAAACTTGAGGATGTGGATCCCCTCGGCTGTGGGGAAAAAGTCATTAATTTCCAGCGAGAGCGCTCCTGCAATATGGGCCAGTTTGGCGTGGCCATTGTAGGTCGGCAAAGCCAACAGCTCGAGCAAACCTCCGAGGCGGTTAATCGATACCGCGGGCAACGACTGCACAACGACAGACTCGATTGCTCGCGAGGTGAGGATGGCGTAGATCTCCTCCACGATGGCGTGAAAAGCGGGATCCAACCGGTTGCGCGGGTGAGGAAGGGTGACAGGGATCTCTGCCGCGATATGACCTGGGTTAGAGGCGAGGATCAGAATTCGGTCGCACATCAACACCGCCTCTTCAATGTTGTGGGTAACCATGAGCACAGACTTTGTCGGCAGCTGGCGCTCCGTCCAAAGGTCAAGGAAGTCGGTACGAAGGGTCTCCGCGGTCAACACATCAAGGGAAGAAAAGGGCTCATCCATGAAGAGCAGCGTGGGGTTAATCACGATTGCTCTGGCAAAGCCAACACGCTGCCGCATGCCGCCAGATAGCTCTCGAGGATAGGCCGATTGGAACCCATCAAGACCGATCAGATCGATCGTTGCCAACGCCCGCTTATGAGCCTCCCTGCGAGGAAGCCCCAATGCGTCAAGACCCAACTCTACATTCTCAATAACAGTAAGCCATGGATAGAGCGCAAAGGTCTGAAATACCACCGCAATCCCCTCTTCGGGACCGGTCAACGCTGTACCGCGATAGAGAACCTCGCCAGAAGTAGGCTCCACAAGACCACTCGCAATGCGCAGCAGAGTCGATTTGCCAGATCCAGAGCGGCCCAGCAAACCGAGGATCTCCCCCTCTTTGAACGAGATGTTAATGTCCTGCAATACTGCCAGCGGAGCGCCGGAGGGCCTGGGAAAGGCCTTGCAGATCTTCAGCATCTTAAGAAGAGTACTCATAATTTAATCCAATCGCGTTCGCCTCTCGGCAAACAAGTATAGTGGCCGCCAGAAAAGCCTATTCATCACAATAACAAATGCCGACATCACCGCAATCCCCAAAGCAATGCGAGGATAGTCGCCAACTGCTGTCATCTCAGCGATATAGGCGCCCAATCCAGAGGCGCTGAGATGAGTCGGCCCCCAGCTCACCGCCTCGGCGACGATGCTGGCGTTCCAGGCGCCGCCTGCAGCCGTAATCGCGCCGGTGATGTAGTAGGGAAAAATCCCCGGCAGCATCACTTCTCTCCACCAGCGCCATCCGCCCACCCGAAAGGTAGTCGCCGCCTCGCGCAGATCTGTAGGGAAGGCATTGGCGCCGGCAATCACGTTGAATAAAATATACCACTGCGTCCCGAGGATCATCAGCGGGCTGAGCCAGATCTTCGGATTAAGGCTGTAGCGGACAATGAAAAAGACCGCGACAGGAAAGAGTAGATTCGCGGGGAATGCTGCCAAGAATTGCGCCATCGGCTGCACTTTTTCGGTCCATTTTGGCCGTAGCCCGACCGCCACTCCGATCGGCACCCAAATCATGGTCGCCAGCGCCACCAGAACAACCACGCGCAGTAGCGTCAGCAGCCCGTTACTCACTGCGATACCCAAGTCATCGAGAGAAAGCGTATTTACAGCAAACCGACTGAGCCCCCAGATCAGATAGACAATCCCGACTAAAATCAGACCGAACCAGGCGACGTCGCCTAGACGCGATGGAGCCCCCCATTGCCTCTTAGATCCTATCCCTATCGAACTGCGGAATAGCGCCTGAACCCCCCTCCGAATCGGTGCAACGATCCGCTTAAGCAGCCGCGCCCGGTGGAAGAGCTCCAGCAGCCAGCTCCTTGGCACTACTTGCGCTGCCGACTGCTCCACACGAAACTTCTCAGCCCAAGCGACCAGCGGACGAAAGAGCAGCTGGTCGTAGAGCAAGATCGTCACACTCATCGCAACAATCACCCAGCCAACGGCTCCTAAGTCTCGTTCCTGAATCGCGCGCGCGACATAGGAGCCGATCCCCGGAAGCGCCACCTGAAAGCTCCCCACCTGAATCACCTCCGATGCCACCACGAAAAACCAACCGGCGGACATCGACATCATCATATTCCAGACTAGACCCGGCGTAGCGAAAGGAACCTCGACGCGCCAAAAACGCTGCCAGCCCGAGAGACGGAAGCTGCGGCTCGCCTCATCGAGATCGGTCGGCACCGCGCGCAGCGACTGATAAAAACTAAACGCCATGTTCCACGCCTGGCTAGTGAAGATGGCAAAAATAGCTGCCAACTCCGGCCCCAACATATTCCCCGGAAAGAGCGACACAAAAAAAAGCACCGTAAATGAGAGATAGCCAAGCACCGGGACCGACTGGAGCACATCGAGCAGCGGGATCAGCACCATTCCCGCTCTGCGGCTCTTAGCAGCGAGCGTGGCGTAGGTAAAGGTGAAGAGCAGCGAGATCCCCATTGCCACCAGCATGCGCAGCACTGTCCGCAGAGCATAACCCGGCAAAGCAAACGGTGAGAGCGATATCTCCGGTTGCTGATCGGGGACAAAGGGAGCCACCATCTGGTGCGCACCAGATCCCAATAGAAGGATCACCGCAAAGACGACCAGTATGGCTAAGCCATCTCTCCATGTCATGAGAGGTATTTCTTCTTTAGGTAGGCACAATAGGCCTTTTCACTAAGAGGCTTGCCGGTTACCCGTTTTGCCAGCTCTTCAAGGTTGTAGGTACGCCCCCAACTGTGGACCTCTTGCTGCAGCCATTCGCGAATAAAGACGAAATCTCCTTTGGCAACCCGCTCTTCCCACTTCGGATACTTCTTAACAAAGGCAGTAAAGAAGTGAGCTGCGAGCAGATTCCCCAACGCGTAGGTAGGGAAATAACCGAAACCACCAAAAGACCAGTGGATATCCTGCAGACAGCCCTCACGATCTGTCGGAGGTGTAATCCCCACGATGTCGCGCATCGCCTCATTCCAAGCCTGTGGCAGCTCCGCCACTTTGAGCTCACCTGAGATAAGCCGCTTCTCCAATTCAAACCGCACAATCACATGCAGATTGTAGGTCACCTCATCCGCCTCAACCCGAATCAGAGTCCGCGAGACGCGATGGATCATCTGGTAAAAGCGCTCCAGAGTAGTCTTTTTTAACTGCGCAGGAAAACTCTCCTGCATTGTAGGGTAAAAAAAGCGCCAAAAGCCCTTACTACGGCCGATCAGAGTCTCCCACCAGCGCGACTGACTCTCATGGACGCTCAGCGAGACAAACTCTGCAAGCGGCGTTCCGAAATGAGCAAATGGAAGCCCCATGTCATACAGAGCATGGCCCGTCTCATGCAAAATAGAAAAGAGGTTGCTCAAAGGATCTTTTTCCAAAATGCGCGTTGTGATGCGACAATCGAGCGGACTCAGACTCGAAGAGCATGGATGTGTACCCAAATCGAGCCGAATATGTTTTAAATCTACCGGCAGCAGCGCCAACAACTTCTGTCCCAGCTCTTGCTGTCTCTTTGCAGCAAAGGTCCCCTTCAAAATTGGATGCTTTTTTTGCCTCTTCTCAATCTTAACGAGCAGACCCTGAAGCTCTTTTTTCAATCCCGCAAACATGCGATTAAGCTTCGCAGTGGTCGCACACGGCTCATAGGACTCCAGCAGTGCATCGTAGGGATGGTTGCCGAATCCCCAAAAGTGCGCTTTTTTGCGGTTCAGCTCAACAATACGCTCTAAAAATGGAGCGAAGAGCTCAAAGCGATTTTCTTTGCGCGCTATCGCCCAAACTTGCGAAGCCTCAGCAGTTGTCTGCGCTAACTCCTTCACAAACGCAGCAGGCAGCTTGGCTGAGCGGGAATACTCCTTATGCCATTCACGCACTGCGACCCGTTGCTCCTTCGATAACCCCTTTGCCTTAATTACCCCCGAAGAAATGCCCACCAGTTTTTCCAACCGGTTGCGAAATCCCCGCCCAGTCTTCTCTTCATGGATCATCTCAGAGAGAATCGCTATCTGATCGCTGCGCGGTGCATTGCCCCCGGCAGGCATATAGGTCTCTTGATCCCATTGCAACAAGGTCGCAACCGACTCCAGAGAGCGGATGCGGTGTGAAAAGCGCTTTAGTTCTTCGTAATCTTCGTGGCTAGTGCTCTTTTTCCCCATGAAACCCACTGTGAAGGATTTTTTGCGGAGAGTGCAAGAAGAAAAAACTGGTCTAATCTCAACTCAACAGTAATCAGAACGCGCTACTCGGGCACTTTTCCAAAAGGAGTAACCTCCCCCAGTTTCATGGTTTCTGTAATAGGGGCGTTCGCCATCTACCATACCATCTAAAGCGTAAAAAAAACCGGTAGTTATGATTCCAGCACCAAACATTTGTGCTCCAGGAATAGGGAGAAGGCATATCATAGCTCCACTAAACATGCTTATGACTCCTACGGCCATTTTAGCGGGGAGCTCGAACTGTGGACGATCGATTTGAGCTGCGCAGTGGTGCGCATGATGATGCGAATGGTGGTGATGTTTATTTAATCCAAAAAAATTCCATTCCCAAGGAGGGTAAAAATGCCAATGGATCTGAGCGGCAGTACATTTTTCCATCTGATAAGGCGCGAATTCCTGAGATTTTTCTTCGAATAGCTCGATTATCCTCAAGAGCTGCGCGTGTAATTCTTGTGGAATTTGCAGCTCGCCCAGATGCTCTTTTACCAAGCGGCATGCATCTTCGATCGTCAGTTGAGTCTCATAGCGCGTATTAATTTCATCAACAAATGATTGCAGGAATTTTCTCGCTTCCGTTACTGGATCTTGAGCAGCCATAAGGGAGGTTTGCAGTATGCTTGCTGTTTGAGCAATTCCGTTAGTGTCATTCGTTTCTGCACAAGAGAAAATAGTCGTAGCGACACTCTCAATTGGTTCCCCTCCTTCAAGACAAAAAAAACAACATAAGCACAGAAGAGACGTGATGACTTTATTACACATAAAAACACTCACAATTTTACGATTAACTTCAAGAATATGAACAACAAGAGAAGCGTACAGAATAGACCGCCAGAAATAACCCACCACGTTAATATCATATTATTTTTTTTTACAGCTTTTCGAATCTCTTTGTAACACACCATAAATGTTATCGCATAGAGCATAGACAATATGAATATGAATAATATAGACGTGAACGTTTCTGTAACATAAACCGAGTCAGCGCAAAACAAAATACCCTCCATGGGTTGAATAGATGTATGAGTATAGAAAAAGAAAAAATTAGAATCCACATCTGATCGCTGTTATACACAAACAACCTCAAGATTTGATTTTTGAGCCGCGCGAAAGCTCCCAGGGCGAGCGCATCAAATGGCACGCTTGGGGCATCCCTGTGCCCTCCTACATCAAAGAACCCGTTGATGCTCTTAATTTCTGAGTCTACTATGTCACTCCCATCGGGAGCTGATAAATCCACGTAGAGAGGTACATTGCCTTTAAAATTTAAAAATTTGGCGCGCTCGTCCTGCAACCGATCCACAGCTGATTTCTATTCGATTACGAAAGACGGCACATATCTTCCCCTCTCTGGTCGAAAATCGAAGATCGCGAGAGGCATTGTATTGGATTAATACTATGCCTCTTGCGATCTTCGATTTGTCGGTAGTTTTCACGCAGCTCAAACCAAAACTTATTTCTCATAAATGGTATAATACAGTTTTCGAACCTGAGCGAAGCCAACAAGCGCAATTAACGGCGCCCAAAGTGCCCAGCCGGGGATCATCTGATTCTCTCCTAAGATGAGCAGCCCATCGAAGAAGGTCCAGAGAGCGACGAGCCCCAGAATGGCGATTGCTGTGAGCGCAAAAAGACGCCCTGTGCGACGAAATTGGAGCGCGAAGGGGGCCAAGACCCAGACCAGTAGTCCCGGCAGAAGCGGAAGGGCGATCTGGTAGTGGAGATGGGCTGAGGCGTGGTGCTGGCGAAGTGAGGAGATCGAACGACGATCAAATGGCACAAAGCGACGATCAAGATCCTCTTTGCAAAACCCAATACCGATAAAGAGACGGGAGTCGAAGCTCTCCCGCTTTTCTAAGAGATGCTGTTCATTGCGGATGAAGCGATCGACCGCGACACCACGCAGCGGATCCTCCAAAAAGAGCTCCTTAATGTGCCAGATCTCGCCTCCGCTGCGGATCCAAAATAGATCCTGCAGAGAGTTGCGATCACCATTAAGGCGATGGTAGACCCACTCTGAGCCATCCTCGAGCGGCATCGAGTAGACATTGCCTGCATCTTTCTTCTTGGGACGCTTGCGATGTGCTGCTTGGAAGGCCTCCACCTGTTCGTCGACATTGGGAACCACCCACTGCTGATTTGCATACAGAAGCAGTGCAACCGCGGCGCCGCACCAGAGAAAAGGCATCAGGACACGGCGCCGCGATAGCCCCCCCATCTGCAGCGCAACGAACTCCAGATGCATCGCCAGATCGAAGAGCGCCTTCAGGCAGGCCAAGACAAAGGCCACCGCACCAAATAGTTTTAGCTGCAAACAAAATGAGTAGCCATAGTAGCAGCAGACCGCTCGTATCCCTTCCAAACTCCAAGATAAGAAGCGAGGACCATGCGTCGAGAGGTCGATCAACACATAGAGAAGAAATAAACACCCGCAGAGGAAGAAGAACATCGTGCTAATTTTACGAACCAGATAGCGAGACCAGATCCTCATCGCGCCAGCCTCCGCGCAGAAAGGATCCATGCGAGGATTTGCGGCAGAAAAAAGA
>CAZEZK010000006.1:0-10487 GCA_964516935.1 uncultured bacterium | reverse complement strand
CGCTGCCGCAATCGGATTACGCCAGAGCTCCTTACCAAGAAGGAAGCTCATCAGAACGCCAGTTGAGCAGAGCAGCGCGATGAAGAGGTGGCGCCCGAAGGCCCAACCCAACATCGCCAAAGTGAAAGGAGCCAATCCCCACGAAATACGCCGAAAAAGCTCTGCACTCGCCTTCTTCGCATGTTTATCTCCATCAAGCAGCCGCATGCGCAGCATACTTAAGCTCAAAAAGGTGGGTTCTACGCGAAAGCGATGTTTGTTGAGCGACTGCGCAAACTGCATCGCCTTAGTTGACATCACCGCCTGATTCTCCACCACCAGAGAGTCAAAGAGCCCCTCATTTGCCGGCAGATGCGAGACGATCGCCACATCGCGGCCGATCAGCGCCTCTTTTTGCACCTCCAGCTCCCGCGCATTGATCAGATTGAGCCGCTTGTTGCGCGAGTTGTAAGCCACGAGGACAAAATTTTCTGCATGAGTCCCCTCCTCATCTAGATCCATATGTAGATAGGCGTGGCGGATCTTCAGTAGCTGCTGGCGCTGCAGCAACTGTAGCGGATTGTCTGTCGTCTCTGAGCAGAGCAGCTGCTGCGCCTCTCTACGACACATTGGCGCAAAATGGCCCGCCATCCAGAAGTTTACACAGGCACAAACCCCTGCAGCCCAGAGAATCGGCCGCGCGATTGCCCAGAGCGAGAGCCCCGCGGCTCGCGGTGCGATCAGTTCGTGTGCTCGCTGCATCCGCTGGAAGAGCAGCAGCGCCGCGATCAGCGATGAGATCGGGATGGCGATCGGCAGGACCAAAGAGAGCTGGCAGACCGTAAACCAAGCCGTCGTCCAACCATTGCAACTCAGGGCGGCGAATCTAGCAATTTCTTTAAATCGAGAAACCAGAAGAAGTGCGATAAAACTAAAGACAGAGAGAAAAAAAACGCGCAAATAGCTGTATAATAGGTATCGCCAGAGGATCATGAAAAAGAGTGTAGTGAAGGTTGAGCCGCGCTTCAAGCCCCCCCTATTATTGGGCTATTCGGGAGGACCCGATTCCAAGGCGCTCCTCTATGCCCTGCTCGATGCCGGCATCACTCCCCACCTCGCCCATATCGACCACGCCTGGCGCCCTGAGAGCGCCGAAGAGGCGCGCCTCTGCAGGCTCGAGGCCGAGACTCTCGGCTGCCCCTTCCATACTATTCGGCTCGATCCACCCCCTGCCACCGAAGACGAAGCTCGCAACGCCCGCTGGAACTTTTTCCGCTCCCTATTCGCTAAGATCCCCTTCCAGGCGCTCGTCCTCGGCCACCAAGCCGACGACCTTGCCGAGACCGTCCTCAAAAGAGTCTTTGAAGGGGCCCACCTCACCTCCCTAACCGCCATGCAAGAGGTCTCCACACGCGATAACATCACAATCTGGCGCCCGATCCTCTCCTTCTCCAAGCGCGATCTCACCGCCTACCTCAAGAAGAAGCAGCTCACCCCCTTCTACGACGCCACTAACGAAGACCCCACATTCCTTCGTAGCCGCATGCGCCACCAACTCCTTCCCTTCCTCAACAAAACTTTCGGTAAACAGATCGCCATGAACCTCTGCCTTCTCTCTCACAGATCCGCCGAACTTGACGACTACCTCCAAAGCAAAATCGCCCCACTCCTGTCACAAGTCGAAGCCGGCCCTTGGGGATTTTATCTCGGCCGCGAGCTATTCGCGCCGCTCCACCCTATCGAAAAACGCGCTCTGATCCAGAAACTTCGCCCCCTCTCCCGCGAAGAGATTAACTTCCACCTAGATAAAGACGAACTGCTCCTCCTCTCGCCCACCCCACCGTGCTTCGATATGCCGGTGCCTCTCGAACCCGGCACCTACCGCTCCGGCTCCTGGACCGTACAGATCTCTAAAGCGACAGAGTCGCTCCCGTTGCCCCACTGGAAAGATGTCTGGAAGGGATCACTCCAGTTCACCCTCCCCGCCGGCCAGTTCCTACTCGCGCTTGGCAGTTCCTCAAAGTCTCTGCGCGACCGCTGGCGCGTCCACCGCGTGCCGCATCTCCTGCGCGCGCAGGTCCCCGCCATTTACGAAGCCGGACGACTCACCTATGAGCTCCTTACAAGCTCGAAGCGAGCTCGCATAGGCAACGGCGATCGCCACGTGGATCCAGACATAGGCGCGCATCATAGACTGATTAAACTGCAGTGCAAAGAGCACCACTAACAGCGAGATTGCCAGCGACTTTAGGCGGATGCGCTCCTCCGGAGTTATGGGTAGGGAGAAGGTACGCCAAAAATCGAGCGCAATGCGAACGATCAACCAGATAAACCCCACTGCACCTAAGATCCCAAGACTTGCCAACAACTCCATCGTCACATTGGTCGAGATGAGCGAATTACGCAGGTCAATATCGGCGTGCCAGGCGCTGCCATAGGCTAACTCCTGCATATAAGAGGGAATCACTCCAAACCCTATACCAATCCACGGGAACTCTAGGAAGAAGTTCCAGTCGCGCACTAGCCCCTCCCAGCGCTCTACAAAAGAGTAGTGAGTCAAGCCGATATAGAAAAACTTGAAGAGCATCTGGAACATCTCTGGAAAGCCGAAATAGATCGCGCCACAGAGGCCGCCGAAGAGCGCGAGCAGCCGCAACGCAAGGTAGGGCTGCAGTAGAGCAAAACAGAGGTAGATGAAGAAGCAGGAGGTCGATGTCGAGAGCAAAAAGCAGAGGTTATAGAAGAACAGTGCGCCGGTTTTGACCCGCTCTGAAGAGCCTAAGAGGTAGCGCGCATTTTCAAACATCAGGAAGGGGGTGAAGTAGAGAGCATAATAAGAGGGCTCGTAGCAGAATGCACTGCCGCGCGCGATAGTGCCAAACCACTGCTCGACACCTGGGAGGTTGATACTGAAAAGAGAAAAGGTAAATTGGGCAACGACGTAACAGCCTGTGACAATGAATGCCGCTGAATATGCACTCCAGACAGTCTGTTGCGGGAGATGGGCTACAAACTGCATCGGCAACAGGAAGTAGAAAAGAAAGGTGAAGAGAAAAAAGACAACGAACCAGATCGCGGTGGAAAAGTAGGCGCTCTGAGTAGCAGAGAAGAGCATGCATGTAAGGAGATAGAGAAAGATCCAGATATAGGAGCGTTCGATATGGAGCTGTCGATAAAAAAGGCAGAAGCCCACCGCGATCAGCGGGCAAAGGAAATTGGTGAGCTTAACTTTGAAGACAACAAAAGGAATGTGCAGCTTATCCGCTGGGGTCGCGATAAAATAGAGAAAAAGCAAAATCCAGAGGATGTAAAGCGGCTTTATACATAAACAACCTGAAGATTTGATTTTTGAACCGCACCAAATCTTCAGGTTATTTGCGTATACATTCACAGCCTATCGAGCACGTAGGGAATTGCGTAACTGAAGATCAGGTCAGCGCCAGCGCGCTTGATGCTCAGCAACGACTCGTGGAAGACCTTGCTTGCGTCGAGGTAACCCATCTGGTGGGCAGCGAGAACCATGGCATATTCTCCACTGACGTGGTAGGCGGCGATGGGGCGCTGAGTCGTCTCACGCAGGTCGCGGATGATGTCGAGATAGAGGAGCGCGGGCTTCACCATCAGGATATCTGCGCCTTCAGTCTCATCGAGCACCGCTTCAAGCAGCGCTTCACGGCGGTTGGCTGGATTGAGTTGGTAGCTCTTCTTGTCGCCCTTCAAGGGGACAGCACCTACGGCATCGCGAAAAGGGGCGTAGAGCGAAGAGGCATACTTAGCGCTATAGGAGAGGATCCCGACGCGCTCAAAACCCTCTTCGTCCAATGCATTACGAATCGCGCCGACTCTACCATCCATCATGTCGCTGGGAGCCACCATATCGACGCCGACCGTGGCATAGAGCGAGGACATACGGATAAGTCGCTCGACAGTCACATCGTTATCCACATCGCCGCGCTCGTTGAGCAGCCCATCGTGTCCATGGCTGGTGTAGGGATCTAACGCGATGTCTGCGATGACGCAGACGGAGGGAAAGGCCTGCTTAATGGCGTAAATGGCACGAGGCACTAGACCTTCAGGATTCCACGCTTCAGAGGCGCAATCAGTGCGGCACTCCTCCCCTACGTTCGGGAAAAGAGCGACAGCTTGGATGCCTTGACGGTGGAGCGATTCGACTTCGCGCAGGAGCATATCGATCGAGAGACGATGAACTCCGGGCATGCTGCGAATCGGAATCGACTTCTGATGGCCCTCGATGATGAAAAAGGGGGCTACAAAATCGGATGGGTGGAGTCGTGTCTCCTGGAGGAGCTGTCTGATAGCTTCGGAGGAGCGGTTGCGCCGTAGCCGAATTGAGAGATCAAGCCGGTCTGTCATACCGAGAAAAGGTATCACTCTTTTCTTTTATGACACAAGAGCCAGTCGCTGCACTGATAGTAGGCTTCATTCACAAAAGCGAGATATACACAAACAACCTGAATTTCTTTTACTGGCAAGATCGTTACATCAAATAGAGATCAAAGTGCAGCCTTTCATAAACGTCTGTACATATCCTAAGCACAACTCCTCACTTCTGGAGTCGTCACTTCCGTTTTCTGAACTCATTTAATATGAAAGAGATATAACATTATTTAAAAAGCCCTTTATTTAACCCCCTCCTCGAGAAGGAGCGCTGCTTTCGCGGCAGCAACCACCTCAGCAAGAGTAATCCCCCGCATACAGTCGTTGCGAAAACATCTCGCATACCCCTTCCCCCGATAGCAAGGACTACAGGCCAATCCCTTCCAGATTACCCTCATCTTCTCCCCTGCGAACTCTGCCGGATTGGTCGGACCAAAGAGCCCCAACGTCGGACACTCCACTAGCTTCGCCAAATGCAATGCGCCGCTGTCATGTCCAATAAGTAATCTAGCTCTCCGCAGCAACGCTAACAGATCCAACAACTCCAGCTGCCCCACCCGATCATCCACGCCCACAAACGAATCGCAAATCCAGCGATCTGCCCTGCTACCCATAATAATTATATGCGCCTCCCCCGCTAATTCCTTCGCAACCGCGACATAGAGCTCCAGCGGCCAGCGTCGCAGTGCCTTGCCCGTCTCGCCCACCACGCCCCCCGGCGCCAACACCACCCCCGGTTTGCTCCACTCCTCCCGATTCACCGGCAACCTCAGCACAGGAAACGTAATGTAAAGCGGCTTTACACCCAACAATTCCAAATATGCATCGACATGATAGACCCCTCGAGCAGGAGCCTTTAGCTGTCGCCGATCCTTGCAAAAAATTGGCATTGTGAGCAGCCTATAGCGCGGATCTGGATTGAGCGTGAATAGAAGATCGAATCTCCGACCAAATATTTTGCGCCACAGCAGCAACACCGCACCAACCGTCAGAGCATCTAAAACGATGATCTCATTGATCAGCTCAGTAGCCTGCAGTAGCGTTACCACCTCCGGTCCGCAAATCCAGCAAATATGCGCCTCTGGGCATCTCTGTCGCAGCTCTCGCAACAGCGGCAATGTCATGACCACATCACCGATGGCCGCCAACTTTACAATGAGGATTCTTTGATGAGACATCTGCTTCTATTTTGCCTACTCTCTCTCTTAGACGCAAAAGTCTACGACTGCTTCCCCTTCTTCAATGAAGTCGAGCTTCTAGAAGTCCGCTTAGCCGAACTCTATCCCTACGTCGACCAATTTGTGATTGTCGAAGGTCTTGAAGGTCACAGTGGTCGACCTCACGATCCAGTCTTTCCAAAAGTACGCGAAAGGTACGCCCGCTTTGCAAACAAGATCTCCTACATCCAAATCGAGAAAAAACAGTGCGCCAATGCCTGGGAGCGAGAGTATTTCCAAAAGAACCAGATAATGCGCGGCCTAAAACGGTGCAACCCATCCGATCTCATCCTCTTCGGCGATCTCGATGAGATGATTCCCGGCAAGATCATCCCCGATCTCCTCAAAGCGATTCGCACTACTCCCATCATCGGTTTCCGCCAGACGATGTATCGCCACTTCTTCAACCGCATCACCCGAGAACAGAAATGGAGCGGCACGGTCGCCACTACCTACGAATGTCTCTGCAAAACTACTCCTGTCGATCTGCGCACAAATGTCTCCTTTGAAAATGCCAAACGCCTTCCCAAGCTCTCCAATAGCGCTATTCCTCGCTGGGAAGCGGGGTGGCACTTCAGCTCCTTTGGGAACTACAACCGCTTTCACGAGAAGTGTCTCAATTGGACTCACTGGCAAAATCCCAGTCCCCAATCAGAGGCCGATTGGCGCAGAGAGGTCGACATGCACAAACCTGTTCCCATTGATGACAGCTATCCCCAATTCGTGCGCGACAACATCACCTATCTCACAGAACACAACATGATCGACACCCAAACCAACTACATCGGCGGAAAATAGCTATGCATTCTTAAAAGCGTGCATGCGCAGAACTGGGTAGGCCGCAATGATCTGCCGGATTCCCTCTTGCAGCGAGACCTGCGGCCGCCATCCCAATGCTTCTAACTTCTCATTGCTGACGATATAGTCTCGCTTGTCGGGATCTTCCCCAATGTCCGCAGAGTGGATGTAGAGCCCCGGCAAAAATTTCTGAATCACTTCGCACAGCTCTCGTTTGCTTAAGTTCGCATCTGACAATCCCACATTATAGGCCTGCCCCTTCATCTTCTCTGCATTTGTAATCCCAAAACAGAAGGCATTCGCCACATCACTCACATGGATATAATTGCGCTTAAAGTGCTCTTCAAAGAGCACGAGTGATCGATCCTGACAAGCACGAAACGTAAAGTCATTCACAAGCAGATCTAGACGCATCCGCGGCGACACTCCAAATACCGTCGCCAGCCGAAATGCAATCGCATTTCCCCCTGCCAGCAGCACCTCTTCGCTCTGCGTCTTCAGCCTTCCGTAGAGAGAGATCGGCTGTAGAGGAGTCTGCTCAGTACAGACCTTCCCCGATTTGCCATAACCGCTATTCGTATTCGGATAGAGAATCAGCTGCGACGCACTCGCATATTTCGCTACCGTCACAATCGCATCGTAATTTACTGCGGTCGCCAGTAGCGGATTGCGATCGCACGCAGGTGCCCCCACGATCGCAGCGAGCGGTATAATCGCATCTGCGCGCGCAATCTCCTCGCGCATTAGCGCCTCATCACACACATCCCCCTGAATAAATCGAAATCGCGGCGATGCAAAACAGGCCAAGAGCGAGTGCTGCTTATGCGACAAGTTGTCGATCACCGTAACTGCATGACCCAACTCCAGCAGCCGCATGCAGAGCACAGAGCCGATATATCCAGCTCCACCAGTAACAAGTATCTTCAAATCCATGCTGCCAAGATTTTTTGCGCATCTCTATAGGACTCCGCGGTCCCAATATCGATAAATGTCCCCCGATTTCGATAGGCAAAGATCCCCTTCTCGATCCAGTGCGGCAACAGCTCCGCCTCCAGCGAGCAACTGCGCAGCGCCTCCCCTGCCAATAGACTCCGATCCAGCAGATACAATCCCGCGTTAATCCAACCGCTCGGCTCCATCGACACCACGCGCCCATCCTTCTCCTCAAATGTCAACGATCCATAACGACGCACATCTGCTTTTTTCAAAGAGGCGATGCTAGCAAGCCCCCCATGCGCTGCGTGGAACCGGTGGAAATCGGGCAGAGAGATGTCGAAGAAGCTATCTCCGTTTATCACTAAAACAGTTGAACTTGTCGTCTTTGGCAGCGCCTGCAGTAAAGCGCCCCCTGTCCCAAGCGACTTCTTCTCCACAGAGAACTCTATCCCCTCACGCGAGCCCAGATAGCGCTGCACCTGTTCCGCCAAATGGCCCAATGCAAATACCACACACCCCAAAGGCTGCAGCCAACGCAGCAAAATCTCCACAAAGGGAATCCCGCAAATCGGCGCCAAAATCTTCGGCACACCAGGAAGTGTCCCAGCCAATCGCGTTCCAAATCCGCCTGCCAGAATGATTACATCCGTCATGTACAGATTAATTTACTCCCCTCCGAATTAAATGTAACAGGCACCTCTGTCAACTCTCCCAAAGCATTGCGCACTCGCGATCGCGCCTCTGACGGCACTAGCAGCGCCAAAAATCCACCACTCCCTGCACCGCACAGTTTCCCGCCATAAGCGCCGCATGCCAATGCCGTCTCATAACAGCGATCGATCTCCGTCGTCGAAACCTGGCTTGAGAGCCGCTTTTTCAAACCCCAGCTCTGGTCCATCAACTTCCCCAATAACGGCACCATCTCTCGATCCGCAGCTCTCAAAAAGATCTCTTCCGCCTCGAAGACCATCTCATACATCCGATGGAGCCAGAGATCATTTTCAAAACGCCCCGTCTTCTCCAGCTGCTCCTGCACCACTAGCGTCGCATAACGCGCAATCCCCGTATAAAACAGCATCAGATGCTCTTCAAACAGCGCCCTCCTCTCCGCAGAAATTAAGAGCGGCCGAACTCCAACACCCGCCTCAGAAAATGTGAAGATATTCATCCCCCCGAACGCTGCATGGAACTGATCTTGCGATCCCACATTTTCCCTTACGACCTCCTGTTCCACATAGAGAGCCTCCTCCGCCAACTGCTGCGCACTCCTCCGCCTTCCCTGCAGTGCGTGTAGAGCATTCAGAAAACCAACAGTGAATGACGACGACGATCCCAATCCCGTCCGTGCTGGTAGATCTGAAGAGATTTCAATATCTAACTGCGGGAAGATCGCATGGTGTTCTAAGCATCCGCGAATGCTTGGATGTTGGATCTCCTCTAGCGATTTCACCAGCTCAATTCGCGAGTAGCTAATGCGCAATTTGTGTTCAAAAAACGGATAGAGCGGATGGATGCTAACGTAGATGTACTTATTGATCGTCGTTCCCAGCGTCGCACCAGGATAACGCCTATAGTAGGCAGGATAGTCGGTTCCCCCTCCAAAAAAGCTGATGCGTACCGGTGTCTGAGAAATGATCCGCTGTTTTATGAGAGGTTCTCCACTATGCTATACTCCTTCCAGCTCAAAGGCACCCAAGAGGATTGAATTGAAAGCTCTCGCGGTTGAATTACCGCTAATGGGGGTTGTATTAAACTCAATACTACCCCCATTAGCGGTAATCCAACCCCGAGGCTTTGAATCAATCCTCTTGGGCGCCTTTGAACTGGAAGGAGTATATACCAGGGCCGGTCTCAAATTTGGACAAGAATTGACTATTTGCGAATATCTCACAAGCATTTCGCGAAAAGAACCTTGACACCATAACGCTAGCAGGCCTACACTCCACCCCACTCACAATGAACACTATACACTCTCTATCATATAAGACATTCATAGCAATCGCCTCTTCTGACTGGCTCTACCCCTCTCTATGCGAACTAAAACCCCTTAAGGATAAAGGCTCACTATGGAACTCCCTGGGGCCTGACTCCCCAACCTTCCACCTTCTTTCCAACAAGACGATAAAAACCGTTGCTTGCTGTGTAGCGAGAGCCATCGCTTTTACGGTTCTACCTATTATTGGATTAATCGGGATGGTGTATCACGGAATCCAAGCCGCCGGATATTTCCTTCTTTCAAATCTGTCCTCAGACAAAGCAACCCATGAAGAAAAATCATCTCACCACATTTCTGCCTGCAAACAAGATCTTAGAAGTTTTTTACAGATACATCGTCTATTGTCGCCAATACCATTTTATATTATTTCAAAAACATTGTTTTGTTACAGTTTTCCTGCAACCGCTACTCTGCTTTTTCGCATAGGAGTTTTGACCTTTGCCTGCTCAACCGGACTGGCAGCACTCTTTGGAATTCTAATAGGGCTCTCCTTAATTGCCCTCGTGGAACCAAAAGATAACACGGAGGATTTCGTAAGCTCTTATGAAGAGGCCATAGCGCTTGCGAAGTCTATTTATCTTCGACGTGATTTTGGAATCGTCTCAGAGAACGGACAGCTACTTACACATTCAAAAAAAACAGATCTCGAAGACTCAGAATTCACAGGCCAATTTGGAAAGATGCTTTGTATCCAAGCTTTGGAGGTTCTAAAAGCGGTCCAACACCTACAGGAAAACCTGCCCGAAGAAATGCAATTGCAACCGGAGTCTCAAATCAATAAAAAAGCCATCCTCGCACACTTGCGCAAACAGACTCTCCCAGAGGCCGCTGCAGGATTTGATTATGAGGAGTGGATCAAGAATTTCGAACAACTCTATCTTGGAGTAGAGAAGCTGGCCCGCTGTCTAGACCACTGCGTCTATATAAAACACAATAAAACAAAAGATACACCCATCAAGATCACGCCAATCCCCTATCCTGAAGACTATATACGTCAGTTTTTCATTCCCAATGTTACGCCAGTTTTCCATGAGCTATTTGATTGGGAAGAATTTTTAGACACCAAGGTCATTTGCGTATTACGTCCTACAGATGGGAATTGTTCAGCTGTATATAGTGCTTCCACCTGAAAGGCACCTACTAAATTGTTCATTCCTGTAAAC
>CAZEZK010000005.1:20403-33260 GCA_964516935.1 uncultured bacterium | reverse complement strand
CGCGAGAGCTTTCAATTCAACCCTCTTGGGTGCCTTTGAGCTGGAAGGGGTATATCTCGTAGCCTAAGCCATCCATACCAGATGGTTTGCCATCAGACTTTCGCCCTAAAAAGCCTCCTAACATAGCCGACCGACGCCAAAATTCTTCGACTATTGGAGGGATCGACAATTTGTATATTTTCTCAACCGCTGTGTATAAATCGTGACGATTTCTAGGGCGCTTTTCTTCGAGGTGATTGCCGAAAGGGCCCACTAAGAATTCTTCAATCAGTTAAGCTAGACGCTCTACACACAAAAAGGAGAGATCTATGATCAAATTAGGGTTTACGTATCTTAACCCCAAAGAGCTTGCCCATGTCTGGGCAACAGAGGAGAAAGTCGCCGAAGTAGCCTGCGTTATCAGCGCTCTTTGGGATATGAATCAGATGTATTATGTCGATTTCCTGCTTTGGGGGCTTGCTAATCCTGGGGTCCATTTCCCGGAGCGTGAGGTAATCGAGATTTGTAACAAGATGGGATGGCTTTCTGCAACCATTGATAGCTCGAGTAACTTGGTTGGTACAGTGGAGTTGGCATCAACGATCCGCGCTATTGTGAGAATGTACTACAACAAAGAAAATCTAGACCGGCTAGAGTGGGCACAACAGGTAACCGAAACTTCCTGGGAAGTTGTGGAAGACGGCTATATCGCCAAAGCTGGAGACCATACGATCAAGATCACTGAAGAACAGGTCGAGCAATGGAAGAGCAAGTTGGGGTAATCCCGCCTTATTAAAAGGCGCTCCTACGCCAACTTGATTTTCACTCCCCAACCTACCAAATGTAAAGCGGCTTTACATCACTCTTTCATTGAGAGCAGGAACTCTGTATTGCTGCCGGTTTTCTTTAGACGAGCAATCAGCAGGTTCATCGCATCTAGCGGCGTCAGATCGGCGATACCCTGACGGAGTAGGTAGATCTTCTCGAGTTCGCTGGGGTGGTAGAGGAGCTCCTCTTTTCGGGTGCCGCTCTTAATGAGATCGATCGCGGGATAGACGCGGCGATCGGAGAGGCGGCGGTCAAGCACGAGCTCCATATTCCCAGTACCTTTGAACTCTTCGAAAATCACCTCGTCCATACGGGAGCCGGTATCGATCATCGCGGTGGCAATGATGGTGAGAGAACCACCTTGCTCAACATTTCGAGCTGCGCCGAAGAATCGTTTTGGTTTGTGGAGAGCATTGGCGTCGACACCGCCCGTCAGGATCTTGCCTGAATGGGGCTGTACAGTGTTATAGGCGCGAGCCAGACGGGTCATCGAATCGAGTAGGATAACGACATCGTAACCGCACTCAACGAGGCGGCGGGCTTTATCGACAGCCATCTCAGCGATCTGAACGTGGCGATCGGGCTGCTCATCAAAGGTAGAAGCGACAACCTCTCCTTTAATGGTGCGGATCATGTCGGTCACCTCTTCAGGGCGCTCGTCGATAAGGAGAACAATGAGGATTACTTCAGGATTGTTGGTGGTGATCGCATTGGCGATATTCTGGAGGATGACGGTCTTCCCAGACTTTGGGGGAGCAACAATCATCGCGCGCTGGCCTTTACCGATCGGAGCTGCGAGGTCGAGGACGCGCATAGAGAGCTTGTCTTTAGTAGTCTCCATGATAAGGCGCTTATCTGGATAAAGCGGTGTGAGGTTTTCAAAGAGAAGGCGGTCGCGCGTCTGCTCGAGGGTCTTGTTGTTGACTTTTTCGACGCGGAGCATGGCAAAATATTTTTCTTTCTCTTTGGGGGCGCGGATGGTGCCGTAAATAGTATCGCCTCGACGAAGGTCAAAGCGGCGAATCTGTGCGGGGGAGACATAGATATCTTCGGCAGAGGAGAGATAGTTGTATGTGGGAGAGCGGAGGAATCCGAACCCGTCGGGGAGAACCTCTAGCACACCTTCGGCGTAAAGAACTTCGTTAGGTCGCTCAGAGACGGCCTTCACGATCTCGAACACCATGCCTGACTTGGTCAAAGAACCGATATGTTTTAACCCGATGCTACGGCCATATGTGTGTAGCTGGTCCACATTCATACGCTGTAAGTCGGAAATTCGTGTCACGGCCCCCATTTCGGAAGGAGGAGGTGCCTGTTCTACATAAGGCTCTTCTGGATTCATGCGCAAATCTTCTCATTTAATTTGACCACCTCTGTTTTGAGATGATCAAGGGTTTGGTTATTGTACAACACAACGTCTGCTAACTGGGCTTTCTTCTCTGAAGGGAGCTGTCGGCTCATGCGCCGCTCATACTCGTCTGCAGAAAATCCTGCTTTTAGAAAACGTTCCCGACAGGTCGACTCATCCGCTATCACAGCGACCACTAAGTCGTAGTACATTTCCTGTCCGATTTCATATAAAAGGGGGATCTCGACCACAAAGGCTTTGTAGGCACCCGAACATCGCGCTTCTTCGTAGAGTTCATCAATTCGATGGAGGATCGCGGGATGGAGGAGTTGTTCCAACCAGCGCAAAGAAGCTGCATCATGGAATGCCAAATTCGCGAGGGTTTTGCGGTCAATTTTCCCTTGTTTTAAAACACTCTGCCCGAAATGAGCAATCACTTTTTTTCCAAGCTCAGTAGAGGGGGAGAGCAGCTCGTGGCCGATGGCATCTGCATGCACAACAAAGGCTCCAAGCCCCCGGAGCAGCTCACAAACGGTGGTTTTCCCGCTGGCGATAGCTCCAGTGACAGCAATCTTCTTCAAGGGTAGCACTCACCCCAATTTTTCCCAATGGAAAAATCGACTTTTAGAGGTACCTCTAACTTCATGACACCCTCCATTTCGCTCTTTACAACAGCCTCGAGCTCCTCGAGCTCCCCATTTGGGGCCTCAAACAAAAGTTCATCGTGAATCTGCAGAAGCATCTTGGATTGCATCTTCTTATTTTTAATTTGATGGTCGATGGCAATCATGGCCATCTTAAGCAAATCGGCAGCGGTCCCCTGAAGAGGTGTATTAACGGCAAGCCGCTCAGCAGCAGCGCGTATCGATGCATTCTTACTGTGGATGTCGGGAATAGGTCTCTTGCGCCCCATGATGGTCTGGGTCTCACCCGTCTTGCGCGCCTCTTTGACGCACTCCTCAGTATATTCGAGGACTCTTGCATAACGTTTAAAGTAGGTCTGAATGAAGTGGGAGGCCTCGTGAACGGGAATATGGAGCTGGCGGGAGAGGCCGTAAGCGCCCTGACCATAGACGATGCCGAAGTTGACGGCCTTGGCCTGAGAGCGCATCTCGGAGGTGACCTGATCGAGTGGTACCCCGAAAACAAGCGATGCAGTGCGACGATGGACATCTTGGCCATGGCAGAAGGCGTGGAGCAGCTCTGGATCCTTGCTAAAGTGAGCAAGAAGGCGCAGTTCGATTTGGGAGTAGTCGGCGCTGAGAAAGCTCCAGCCCTGGCCTCGAGGAATGAAACAGGAGCGAATCTGGCGACCTGCCTCGCTGCGCACGGGGATATTCTGCAAATTGGGGTCTTGGCAGGAGAGGCGCCCGGTCGCGGCTCCTAGCTGGTTGAAATTGCAGTGGATGCGCCCCGTATTGGGGTTAATTGCCTCTAAAAGGGCCTCAACATAGGTTGAGCGGAGCTTTTCGCTGGCGCGATATTCGAGAATCTCCTCTAAAATGGGCTCTTCGCCGGAGAGTGACTCGAGCACATCGGCGCGAGTAGATCCTTTTGGCAACATGAGTCCGAGCCGTTTGTGGAGCATTTCGGCGAGCTGTTTGGGGGAGTTGATGTTAAACTCCTCGCCGATCGCATCAAAGATCTTTTTACGCATTCGCTCTACCTCTCCGAAGAGCTCTTGTCCCACCTCTTTGAGTGCCTCTGGATTTAGCCGAATCCCCTCGCGTTCCATCCGTGTAAGAATGGGGATCAGGGGCATCTCGATATTGTAAAAAATAGATTCAAGACCGCTCTGCTTGAGCTCTTTCGTGAAGACTCTTTTTAATCGGCAGGTGTAGTCGACATCTTCACAGCAATAATCCTTCACCTGTTCGATTGGAGCATCTGCCATCGACCGTTCAGATTTCCCCTTGCCGATCAGACTTTCAATCGGGATCTTCGCCTTCTGAAACTGCTCCAGCGCGAGGGTATCTAGATTGTGAAGGCGATTTTGAGGGCGCAGAAGATAGGAGGCGATCAGCGTATCGAAGGAGAGGTGCGTCGGCTCGATGCCCAGTCCCGAGAGAATATGAAGATCATACTTCAGATTGTGGCCATAGAAACGATGTTTGGAAAAGAGTGTCTGGAGGCTTTCACAAATTTTCTCTTTCCCAAGAGCACCATTGCAAGGAAGGTACCAGGCTTTACCAGCCTCTGCGCAAAGACCGATTCCAACGCACTCTGCACGCAGAGGATCGAGTCCGGTGGTCTCGGTATCGACACAAATTTCCTCATGTGACTCGAGCGCCTCTTTCATATCGGCCAATGCACGCTCGTCATCGACAAGGATATATTCCGATCCGCGATCTGCCTCTGGCTGGGCGATCTGTGTACGCATGAGCGAATGGAACGACATCTCCTGATAAAAGGCGGCGAGCTTCTCATGCTCGCTTTCGCGAATATGATAGAACTTCTCGTCATGAGGGACTTCGACATGGAGATCTAGCTGTACGAGCTCTCGACTCATGAGGGCTGTATCTTTCTGAGTGCGCAGCGCTTCCTGCTTCTTGGGGCCATTGACCCGCTCTGGATGCGCTAGGATGGCATCGAGAGTTCCGTGCTCCTGCAACAATGTAGAAACGGTCTTAGGGCCAAACCCCTCTACGCCGGGAACATTGTCCGACGCATCTCCCGTAAGCGCGAGATAGTCAACCATCTGATCAGGACGCACGCCAAAAAGCTCCTCGACCTTAGCTGAGTCGACAAGTAGATTGTCTTTATGTGCATGGAGCGCGAAGATCCCTGGCTTAATCAGCTGCAATAGATCTTTATCGCTTGAGCAGAGGAAAACCTCTGCACCTCGATCTGCTGCCCAGACAGCAACTGTAGCCATCGTATCATCCGCTTCAACACCATCGACGCAGAGGACAGGAAGACCTGCGAGTTCACAAAACTTATAGGCCCATTCAAACTGAGGATAGAGATCTTCGGGCGCCTTCTTGCGATGCATTTTATAATCTGCATAGACTGCCTGACGCGACTTCTTATTGTCGGGGCCGTCGAAAACGATCACACAGTATTCAGGAGAGAACTCTTTCAGCAGTTTCTGAACAGACCGGATGAAACCATAGAGCGCCCCCGTCGATCTCCCCTGGCCATCGGACATCGCAGGGCCGATGGCGTGGTAGGAGCGAAAGAGGTAGTTTACAGCATCGATGATGTAGATCCGGTCCATGAATGTTACGGTTTATAGAGGTATGCATAAGGTTCTTGAATCTGGAAGGAGGGGATGCCCAACAGATCGCACACCAACTTGCGTGCACATGTAGACTCTCCCTGCACCAGTTCAGATAGGAGCGAATGTCTTGGCTCCAGCTGTACCACTTGATAGGGTTTCTCTGGATCGATCTTCGCAGCCTCTAACAACGCTGCAAGCGCCATATCGTGATCTGCATCTGCTACATCGATGTAGCCATATTGCTGTGCAAGAGTAGCGTCGTAGACTCTGGCTCCATACTGGTCAACCAGCTTCGCGCGAGTCAATTGCGGACGAGCAGATGTAACAACATCGACAAAGCGGTTGTACATAGAGAGCATGATTGCCTGTATATTATCACTATCACCAGGTTTCCAAGGCTCAAAAGGGTTCATCGCCGTCTTATCTGTCCCCTCAGAGAGGAGCTTGCCCTGTACGCCATAGCGAGCCATCGCATCGGAAAAGTTGAAGAAGGGGCCAGAGAGAACTCCTACAGAGCCGATAACACTGGTCGCAGAGGCGTAGATGCGATCTGTTGCGCAGGCTATATACATCCCCCCAGAAGCGCAGAGGCCTTCAACATAGCCGTAGACGGGAACTTGATACTTCTCTTTGTACTTTTTCAGCAGACGATACATGCTGTCTGAATCGACAGCACCACCACCAGGCGTGTTGAAATAGACAAAAATAGCTTTCACGCGATCTCCAGCTAGCAAACCAGTGCGAGAATCGAGCAGAATATTTAAAAAGCTATCGGCATCGAGTTTGCCCGGCTCCCCAATAATTCCCTGCACATCGATATGCAAAACAACTGGCGCAGCTGCGGAGACCATCATGCGGCTCCCCTTCAGATCGGGAAGAATCTTTAGCTCTGTCTTCTGCTCTAGAGCATAGGGAGAGGCGATCATGCTATAGATAATCAGACCAAACGCCAACGCGAGAAAAATCCCGCAAAGGGCAAAAAAAGAGCGACAAAAACTGCGCACGGCAGTAACAAATATCGATTCACGCATGATTTCCATAACCATCCTTTAGGGTCATTAATTCTCGGAAGGCAAGTCCTCCCACGCAGAACAGAGCGGTATAGACATACCAGGGAAAAGCAAACTGAGCTGCCACTCCAATTAATACCACAAATTGCAGTGCCGTTGCCACCTTTCCCCATTGAATTGCTTGAAATACAATTTTTTTCCACCGGCCGGTGATCCAGCTAATCGCTACATATACAAGCAAAGCGAAGTCCCGCGATGCAAGAGCTCCTACTTCCCAGAGCAGCAATCTTCCTTCAAAAAAGAGCACCGCAAGCGCAAAATAGACAAAAAACTTATCCATTAGCGGATCGAGAACCACTCCAAGGCGACTTACTGTTTTTGTGCGGCGTGCAATATAACCATCGATCGAATCTGTCACCATTGCCAAAATTACCGCACAGACGCGCAGCAAAGGACTCTCATAAAGAAAGAGCAGCGCTAAGGGTGCACGACAGAGCGACAGACTATTTGAGAGAGTGAACATGAATATATCCGCTAATTAATGAGAATCGGTTCGCGATCTTTTTCTGCAGGACGGCGACCGGTTAACTCATCAAATTGTTTTCCCAATAGGACAACAGCAACTGCCCAGATGCAGAGTACCACCATGAATACTGCCGCTACGTAAGGAACCGCTGCGGAGATTGTGGTACAGAAGAGCAAGAGACCTTGGTGAATAAATGAACTTGCAGATTTTCCGAGTCGAGAGCCAACACCATCAATCGCAGCCTTTCCTTTGATTTTGGATTCGCTATTCAGTGGGATAAATGCGATCTCCTTCGTCGTATCAAAGAAAGTGTATTTCGAGGCGCGGGTCAAGCAGTTATGCAGAGTGCCCACGGTCAATACGACAATCATGGGAGAGACGCCCCAGGTAATGGCTGTAGTCGTGCTGTAGGTTCCAGAAAAGAAAAATGCTGTCCCAAATATCCCCATAATGACAATCGGAATAAACGCACCAAGCGTCCACGAAAAGCGGCGGATCAGGTTCCCTGTGATGAAGAGAGAGGTAATAATAGCCAGCATCTCCATCCAGATCATCACTTCGCCCATGTAGGCGCCATACTCGCTGGAGTTTGGATAGACCTGTTTAATCTGATCTTTCCAGACAATCTCAACGAGATTCATCGTCAGGTTATAAGCCAGAACGAGAATTGCTATGCATATCAAATATTTTGAGCGCATCAAGTAAGAAAAGCTCTTGCGCATCGACATCTTAATTTTTTCTGGAGGGGGAGAGAGGGCATCCATCGGCCCAATCACCTTGCGATTTACCCAACGGAAAATAGCCATCGTAAGGAATCCGGAAGAGAGGATAGCAACGGTCAGGAAAAGGATCGACTGCTCCCAAGCAGTCTGTCCGTAAGGCAACCAGGCCATATAATCGAGGGTAAGGAATGTCACCGACATCTGACCGGCGAGCATACCCCCCAGATTGGCCCCAACCATTAGCGGACCATAGAAGCGCTTCGCCTCATCAACGCTGGTCACCTCATTGGCAAAGCCCCAAAAGAGCACCGTCATGATGGCACTACTCCAAAGATCCGACATCACGTAAAAGAGAGTAAAGGTCCAGTTGCGGAAGATTGCAATAAGCCCTTTGAGACCCTCAGGCAATATGCTCTGAAATAGATCGGCGGTCTCATTCGGATGGAGATACTCCTGCAGGGGAAGAAGGATGAAGGTAAAGATCGCGAAAAAGGCCATGAAGACAGACATCATGATGTAGAAGACTCGCTCTCGCGAGAAGCGATTCAATAGCCTAGTAAATAAAATTGTCAACAAGATCGCGAAGGGCATGATAGCCCAAACTTTGATGAATGGAATCACCTCAGCCCCAGATTGAGGGGCGGTGACCACCATCGAGTCTTTGTAGGCGCGCAAAGAGTTATATGTGAAGGAGATAAGGAAGAACATCCCCAACATAGGGAGAAACTTTTTTAACTCATGCCAGTGGATCGGAAAAAAGAATGAACGAAACTTACCAAGCCCAGTCGTCGCAGTTCCCACCATAAATGTCGCTTATAAAGCTGTCCTCCACATATTGGCGCTCCTTGGCGTTGGGTTTCCAACCATTGTAGCGGTTTTTCAATAATCAGCAACGAATAAAAAACTCTATGATAGGGCCTTAATGCCGGGCAAGGTCCCATACTCTAAGAGCTCTAAAGAAGCCCCCCCGCCCGTCGACAGGTGAGCAAATTTCTTCTCCAATCCCATCTGATGGATCGCAGCTACAGAATCCCCCCCACCGATCACTATGCGTGCGGAGGTCTCCGCAAGTGCCTTTGCGATCGCCCTGGTTCCTGTATCGAATGGAGGAATTTCAAATACTCCTAATGGCCCATTCCAAAAAATTGTCTTTGCGTTGCGCAGCTGACAAGACCATTCCTGAATTGTCTTTGGACCGATATCGACTCCCACCCAACCTTCAGAAATTTTTTTAACCACTTTTGATGGTGCACCCGCTTCAATCTTCTCAACAACCACATGATCGACAGGCAACCAGAGATGTTTTGGAGTGACACCCGCTTCAGAAAAGTGATAAGCCATCGCTCCGCCGATAAAAAGACCATCTGCTCGCTCTGCAAGGCGGCGCAACACGCCGATTTTTGTGGAGATCTTCGCGCCACCAAGCAGCGCATAAAATGGACGCTCCGGCTCTACAAGGAGAGAGCCCAGCTCCTTTAGCTCCCTTTCCATCAGGAACCCTGCAGCCGCCTTTCCCGGAAACAGCGCTGCGACAGCGACAATAGAACTGTGAGCGCGGTGCGACGAAGCAAATGCATCGTTTACGTAGACATCGCCCCAGCGAGCCAATAGCTGCGCAAACTGCGGATCCTTTTCAGGACTCTCCTCTCCAGGATAAAAGCGAAGATTCTCTAGCAGCACAACCTTCCCGGCAGCGCTGCCTCGAAGATCTTGCGCGAGAGCAACAGGCTGATGAAGTAGCTCTGAAAGTCGAAGCGCACAGGGAGCCAGCGAATAGCGCGGATTGACAACGCCTTCGGGCCGACCTAAATGGCTCATCAAGACCAGCTGCGTTACCCCCTGTTTGAGCGCATACTGAATCGATGGAAGAGCCTCGCGAATCCGAGTATCATCTGTGATTACCCCTGATGGATCCGTAGGGACATTGAAATCTACGCGCATTAGAACGCGCTTGTCTTTTAGAGAGAGATCACAAACCCGCAAAGGGATTCGATAATTGCTCAAAGCCGCCGCCTCGTTTACGTCGCTTGAGTTCTACGCGAATCGAATAGAGAAGATCTTGGTCAAAATCTTTCCTCTCCGCCCAGCGCAGGTACTCAAGTGGAATTTCATCAAAACTTCTTCCCTTATGCTGTCCGAGAGGCATTGTTTTCAATTGGATCGGTTTCTGAAGAATCTGTAACACCTCTTCCGTTGTATGGAAACGGCGCACCAGATGTTTGAACACTTCGATATTTACAATCACATCGCTCATCGCGCGATGGGCCCCTTCCGCTGGAATATTAAAATGTTTGCGCAGCTGCTCTAGAGAGTTCACTGGACTACCTCCGTAGAGACGCGCTAGTCGCAGCGTATCAAGCATCGGCTGCTGTTCAATTTTTGTCGGAATCCCCGCACGTTTCGCCTCATTTGCGATTAGCGAAACATCAAACCCGATCGCGTGACCGACGATAGTATGTTTATCGATCATTGAGAGGATATGAGGAAGGATCTCTCTAATTTTTGGCTTACCTACCAGCATCTCCGAAGAGATCTTGTGGATCCCCTGAGAGATCGGGGGAATGGGGCACTCTGGATCGATGAGCATCTCAAAGCTGGTAAGCGTTTCGCGCAAATTAAATAATACGACTGCAACCTCGACGATTCGATCCTTTTCAGGTTCCAGCCCCGTCGATTCACAATCAATACAAACAAAAGTTTCTTTTTGTAGTGAGCCCATTGCTGAATAATTTGCCAGAGTGTTAGAGGAAGGGCAAGGAGAAACTACATGCACCCAGCTCTATTTCCTATTATCTCGATCATTATCGGCGTCTTAATCTTGATCTATCCAAGGATCCTAGCCTACGTCGTCGCCCTCTGGTTCATTATTCAGGGAGCCTTTGCCCTGGCTTCTAATTCCGGCATGATGAGCTGATCAAAGCCCTTCAAGGCCTTGTTCACCGTCACCCACCGTTTCCAGTGGCGATCCCTCCAGCGTAATCCACTAAAATTAGGGATCCACTGACTGGGATGGACTACCACGTTCCGGGAGAAGCTAGGCCTCCAAAAGCAGGCCGCCGCCTTTCGTCGAAAGATGCTGAGCGTTGGTATCCCCAGCGCAGAGGCCAAGTGGCCCAATCCCGAATCATTCCCGATCAGGTAACCCGATTCAAAAATGTAACGGGCCAGCAAATCCAAAGTAGGGAATGTCGCCACCTCAAATGGAATATCTATCCAACCCTCTTGATTTCCAGGCACAAAGACTATTTCGTAGCCCGCTTTTTCCAAATGTAAAGCCAGCTTTACATGAGACTCTTTGGGCCAGTTTCTCTCCTCTTTTGCGCTGGTCGGATGGATAATGATCCGCTTCGGATGCTTTCTAAAGACAAGGTCTGGAGGGGGTAAAAACCCGTTGCGCGCCTCGACGCTTGGGATCTCCAAGATCTGTCTGCAAAAGCGGCGCAGATTCTCCGCAAATGGGATAAAGGGATGGATCAAGCAATCTGAATAGTAGGGCTCCTTCTTGATCCCCCAAGAGGGGTAAAGGTAGAGCACCTTCATTTTATCTGGAAAACGGCTCTTCCCTGCCTTGATTAGCGCCTGGACAAAAGGGCTAGCTCGATCCTCAACTACAAACCAGTAGTCATAGGAAGAGAGGATTTCCGGAATCTCATCGATCTCCGGGTAGGGGCGGATCGGAAGATGAGCGAACCAGCTTTGCATCGACCCCAGCGAGTTGTGGTAGGTGTCGATCTTCCAACCATGAGAAAAGAGATTCTGCGACAAAACTAGCGAATTAACGCCATCTCCAAGCCCATTATGGCAAAAAAGCGCCGCTTTAGTCATGCCGTCTCTGATACATCCAGGAGAACAATCCCGCAACAGCAGCGATTCCCCATATAATCAGATTTGGAAGCGCCAAGAATGGAGCGGTGGGTTGGTTGAGCGCCCCAATCCGATCTCCTGCTGGCCAGAAGATAAAGCTTACCTTTCCTCGCAGATTCGCTTCGGGCACAAATCCAAACTGCCGACTATCACCACTCATGGCGTGGTTATCACCAAGCAGCAGATAGCCATGATCTGGCACAGTCACTCCGTAGGTGCGAATAAACTCCGCGCTCGCTGGAGGGCCGAGATCTTCAAAGGGCTGGTAGGTAGAATTTAGAGAGCGCTTCTCAAATTCGCGCTCCAAAAAGCGCTTCAACACGGAATCGCTCTTTTCAAAGATCTGCGCCCCCAAGAGGTAAAGACCACCCTCGCGGAAATAGGCGTAGCGAGAAGGAAATGGCGCACTACGCGATGAGGGCTGATAGAGGCGGTTAAACTCAATTCCCAAATTGTAGAGCTGCTGGATCTGCGCAGCGTCTTTGCGATAGAGCGGGTGATCCGTAGCAACAGCAGTGGCGATTCCCTTCCAATGGATCTGATAGACAACGCCACTAAGGATTTCATAGGTCCCATCTGGCACATCTAAGAAGCGCACATCTCTGGAAACCGCGCCATCTTTCACTGTAAAGCGCGCTGTGTTGAGACTTCGCGCAATCGCATCTAGATGCTCCGCCTTCACCGGCAAAATGGAGGTTTCATGAGCAAGCGTCGAACCTCGCAGTCCTGGATGGTGAATTAGTTCGAGATAGAGCGGCGCAGTTTCCAGCCGTCCCGCCTGCGCTGCATGGTGAAGCTTCAACTGCTCCGACGTCAAAAGACGCGCCATCGCAAAGTTGCGGAATCCCCACAAATCACTAAACTGCGCCTGAGGAACAATCATCTCGCCCCCTCCGGACTGCGTCAGTTTCGCGACGGGAATATTCATCTGGTAAAATACATACGCATTGCCGCTCTTCACAGCCTTCCCTTCGAATCGAATGAAAGGGATATGCTCCAATCCTTGCGCCCATTCCGCATCGCGCAGCTCCGTCAATTCTCGTCCAGCCGCATCGACACCATAGATCTTTCCACCGTAAAAATAGAGAGAATCCCCCGGCTTGCCGATAAGCCGCTTTACCAGCTGCCTCTTTCCCGGAATAAAGCCAAAATGGAGGACGTCGGAGTCGAGATCCATGTCCTCACTTGTGAAGGTGACGATTGAGCCGCGTTCGAGCAGATTGGAGTCGAAATAGAGGTGCCCCGTGCGCAGAGGGATGTTTACTCCTCCATAGGTCTTAGAGACAACAAGAAGATCACTCTCCTTCAAAGGAGGCCGCATGGACCCCGAAGTAATCTCATACAGCACACACCAGCCCTC
>CAZEZK010000005.1:1135-20393 GCA_964516935.1 uncultured bacterium | reverse complement strand
TTAAGACGGCCACTGCAAGAGCCACTAGAAGGGAGACCACCCCAGCCCGAAAGCGCTCTATCCGGCTTCTTGGGAGCAACTGCTCAACCTTTCCAGAGAGTTCTTGAGCTAATTCCGGATGCCCCTGACTTAGAGCAGTTTGAATCTCAGAAAATAGGGTTTCTAACGCATTTGCAACTGAAGATTGTAAACTATTTTTTTTCTTCAAATAAAACCGAAAGTTCTGTCGAAAGGATCTTCGCGCTCGGCGCATAGCAAAAAACTTCATCCCTCGAATAATAAAACCTTTCTCTCAAAAAACCAATCGCTTTCTTTGAAATACCCTTTTGAGTTAAAATCTGATTGATGTTTTCCTTTCTGAAGAAAATCTTTGGTACCGCACAATCCCGCCGCCTGAAGCGGTATGCCCACCTTGTTCCCCAGGTAAATCAGTGGGAAGAGCAGTTTCAAAAAATTTCTACAGAAGAGCTTCGACAAAAGACTCAGGAGTTCAAAAATCGCCTTACACGGGGGGAAACGCTAGAATCCCTGCTCCCCGAGGCCTACGCCGCTGTAAAAAACGCTTGTCGCCGCCTCGTTGGCACAGATGTCCACGTCTCCGGATATGACCAGAAATGGGATCTTATCCCCTACGATGTACAGATTCTCGGCGCAATCGCGATGTTTCACCGTTCGATTGCCGAGATGCAAACAGGTGAAGGGAAGACTCTCACCGCAGCGATGCCTCTCTATCTCCATGCGCTCACAGGCCTGCCAGTCCACCTCGTCACAGTCAACGACTATCTCGTAAAGCGCGACTGCGAATGGATCGGCGCAATCTTCCGCACACTTGGCCTAACAGTTGCTCACCTCTCCGGAGATCTGCCACCTCAAAAGCGCAAAGAGATCTACGCAGCCGATATCGTCTACGGCACCTCTTCCGAGTTTGGCTTTGACTATCTGCGCGACAACTCCATGGCGACTCGCAAACAAGACCAGGTACAGCGCGGTCACTATTTCGCGATGGTCGATGAAGTCGATTCGATTCTCGTCGACGAAGCGCGCACTCCATTAATTATCTCTGGTCCAAGCCGCGAATCACGCCAAATGTACGATGAGCTCAAAGAGGGCGTTGCGCAACTCGTCCACGCACAGAGAGAGTACTGCACTCGCTTGGCAAATGAGGCTCGCAAAACTCTCGAATCCAGCGGCGCGTTCGCCGAAAACAGACAGGAAAAGCTCTCTTCCTCTAAAGCACTCGACGAAGCTTTCCGTACCCTCTGGATCGTTAGCAAAGGCACGCCGCGCAACAAAGTACTAAAGCGCATCCGCGAACATCCCGATCTTCGATCCTTTATCGACAAGTGGGAGACATTCTTTTTCGGCGATCAAAACAAAGAAGAAAAACAGGAAGCACTTTCACAACTCTTTATCATCGTTGATGAACGCAATAACGAGTACGAGCTCACAGATAAAGGGATCCATGAGTGGGGCGGCGCAAAAGAGGGCAATAGCCCTGACGATTTCGTCATGCTCGATCTCGGTTACGAACTCTCCCTAATTGAGAAGAATAGCTCTCTTACCGACGCCGAAAAGCGCGAAGCCACTATTAAGATCCGCGCAGAAGATGGACGCCGTAAAGAGCGCGCTCACAATCTACGTCAGATGCTCCGAGCCCACCTGCTAATGGAGCGCGATACAGACTACATCGTTCAGGAAAACAAGATTATCATCATCGATGAGAACACAGGCCGTCCGCAACCAGGACGCCGCTTCTCCGATGGCCTGCACCAGGCAATCGAAGCGAAAGAGGGCGTCTCCATCCAGGGCGAGACACAAACCTATGCGACGATCACTCTGCAGAACTACTTCCGCATGTACACCAACCTCTCTGGCATGACTGGTACTGCGATCACCGAAGCGGGTGAGTTTAAAGAGATCTACGGTTTAGAAGTTCTTGAAATTCCGACACATCGCCCCTGCCAGCGCGTCGACTCCAATGATGAGGTCTACATGACTGAGCGCGAGAAATATGCCGCGCTACTGAAAGAGATCAAGACCGTACACGAGCAAGGCCGCCCCATGCTCATTGGCACAGAATCTGTAGAGATCTCTGAAAAGCTCTCTCGCATTCTCCGCCAGAACAAGCTCGACCACACTATCCTCAATGCCAAGAACCATGCGCAAGAAGCCGAAGTGATCGCTGATGCAGGTAAGAAGGGTGCTATCACTATTGCCACAAACATGGCAGGTCGCGGAACAGATATTAAATTAAAAGAGGGAATTGCCCAGTTAGGTGGACTCCACGTCATTGGCACCACGCGCCACCATTCCCGCCGTATCGATCGCCAGCTGCGTGGACGCTCTGGCCGTCAGGGAGATCCCGGCTCCTCCAAATTTTTCGTCTCTTTTGAAGATTCACTCATGCGCCTCTTCTCCTCTCCGCGCATTACAACCCTTCTACAGCGCTTCCGCCCACCAGAAGGTGAAGCGATCTCCGCTCCGTCCCTAAACCGCGCTATCGAGACCGCTCAGAAGCGCATCGAGCAGAGAAACTTCTCCATCCGCAAACACACGCTCGAGTATGACAACGTCATCAACAAACAGCGCCAAGAGGTCTACTCCTTCCGCAATCAGATCCTCTCCACCGAAGAGACCTTCGAGCTCGCTAAGGATATTCTAGAGAGCGCGGCAAGCCAAGCCGTCCTCTCCTCTAATGAAGACGCCATGCTTCCCATTCCCCAAGCGGCAATTGCTCAGGACAAGACACCCGAAGAGAGAGAGACCCTCGCCGCAGAGACCGTTCACAAAGCCTTTCAAGAGAAAATCGATTATCAGCAGGCCGTCTTGCTCCGCGCCCGTCCCAATGAAGAAGAACGCATTCGTAGCCTCCTGAAAGAGATTGTCCGCAGCGTCATGATTCGCCGCCTGGACCTGCTCTGGCAAGAGCACCTGCTCTCGCTCGACCATCTCCGCTCCGATGTCCATATGCGCACTGTGGGGCAAAAAGATCCCCTCCTTGAGTTCAAACATGAGTCCTTCGCCCTCTTTGAGACCCTCTCTCACCAGCTGCGACTAACCATTGCTCAAGATCTTTTCCGATTCGACATAGCTCCAGCTCCCTTCATAGCACAGCCAGCAAAGAGCTCGGAAGTCCTCGTTTAATTTTACAAGAGCCGGTATAAGCATAATTATGCTGGCTCAACTCTCTAGAGTCCCCGTTAAGCTCGACTGCCTAAAAATTCCCGGAGTTCTTCGCCTTGAAGAGCTTAATTTTACCACGTTTCATCTCATAGCGCTCTTCATCTTTTTCTGCGCAGTCATCCACACTCTCACGATCCACAAGATCCACCGCAAAGCCAGAACCATGGAACTCCAGAAACCTCCCCACTCTCAACGAGGCAGCGGACGTGACCTCGTCATCCAGCTCCTCTACTTCCTCTCAGAAGTCGAGATTGTCTTTGGTATCTGGGTCATTCCACTCTTCTTAGCCATCGCCTGCTTCTACAACTGGCATATTGCCGTAGAGTATATCAACACCCGCGACTACACAGAGGCGCTCTTCATCATCGTCATTATGAGCCTCGCCTCTACCCGGCCCATCATTCAACTCTCCGAAACTCTACTCAAGAAAGTCGCCCATCGCTGTCTCGGTGGCTCTCTCTCCGCCTGGTGGTTTACCCTTCTCACCGTCGGCCCCATTTTAGGCTCATTCATTACAGAGGTTGGTGCCATGTCTCTCTCCGCTGTACTCCTCTCTCGTCGCTTTTATCAGGCATGCCCTAGCAAACAGCTCTCCTATGCTACCCTTGGACTCCTCTTCGTCAACATCTCCGTCGGCGGGATCCTGACCAATTTCGCCTCCCCAGCCGTTCTCATCCTCGCCAAGGCCTGGCACTGGACCTCCACCGATATGTTCCTCACCTTCGGCTGGAAAGCCGTCTTGGGCATCCTACTAGCCAACCTCTGCTACTGGTTCTACTTCCGTAAAGAGTTTGAATATCTCGACTCCCGAACAGTAACAACAACTCCTGAAGAGGCCCTCCTTATCCCAGGCTGGGTGACACTGACCCACTCGCTCTTCATCCTCGCTGTTGTCCTAAGCTCCCACTATCCCGCGATCTTTATCGCCGTCTTCCTCTTTTTCATAGGCCTCCACCACGCCACCCGAGTCCACCAATACTCCCTCAAGCTCGCCCGACCCCTACTCGTTGGCTTCTTCCTCGCCGGTCTGATTATCCATGGCGGCCTTCAAGGTTGGTGGGTCGTACGACTCCTAGAAGATGCTACCCCCCATTTCGTCATGGGGTCAGCCATGATGCTCACCGCCTTCAATGACAACACCGCCATCGCCTACCTCAGCACCCTACTCCCCAACTGGTCCGATCTCAGCAAATATGCAATCTTCACAGGCGTTATCGCCGGCGGCGGCCTCACTGTCATCGCCAACGCCCCTAACCCCGCAGGGTTCCAGATCCTACGCCGCCACTTCGAGTCAGGAATCTCCCCCTGGGGCCTATTCCGCGCCGCCTTCGTCCCCACGATGATCCTCTACGCCGTCTTCTACTTCTTCAGCGACCTCTTCTGGGGTTCATAGAGTTCCAGAAAGAGTTAGAGGTGCAAAAAGCATCACTTAACCCGATACCGCTTCAGCACGGTCACCGAAGAATCCTTATCAGATTGCTCTAGCGTCACTTGAGTCGGGCGCGCATTGCAACAACGGCCCAGAAAGAGGTCGCGACAACCTCCCGCTTCTCCTTTCCCGCGACAAAACTGTTGCGCCTTTTGCGCACCTAGGAGCCCTGTCAATAGGGTGGTTGTCGCATGGGTAGGGCAGATTTTTGAAGGGGAGGACTCTACCTTCACCAACTCTAGTAGGGAAGGGCATCCGTTTCCCGTAAGCATCTTGTAGTAGAGCTCTCTCCGCGCTTGATTTTGGAACGAAACCTTCTCTAGCGGGATTACTTGAGGATAGGCCTCAACGGAACGCTTTAAGGCCTCCACCCACTCCTCCAAGAACTTCTCCGCTGAGCGCACTGAGTCAAATGCGTAGAGATTGTGGAGCAAAGAAATCGTCGCATCATGAAGCAGCTTTTCCCCTCCTTTTTTCGCATAAAGCAGTGGCCAGACATTGATCCGGGCACATGCTTGATTAATCTTTGGAGATTGGGGGGCCTCTTCTTTCTTTATCAAGCCCCTCCCTGCCTTGCGCTGCACCGTACTCTTTCCACCCAAACTCTTAAAAAGAAAGCGCTCGTAGAGATTCGATACGCTGCGGTTCGCTTTGCAGTAGCCCTGTTGACTAATGAGATTGATGCGCGTGACGCGGCTCTGCTCGAAACTGGCGAAAATAGCCAGCGATAGGAGAATAATCATCGCACTAACAAAGGAGAGAATATTCATTTATATGTCGCTATTAGACCGGCTGTAGGTACTAGAAAGGCAAACTTCTCTTCCTCTTTATCTTCTCTCTTTAGGGAGAGTCGCACCATTGAGGGAAGTTCGTGCTGTTTCGTGAGCCACTCTACCTGCCACTCTCCACGCCCGTCATTGTAAAGCCGCTTTACATGAAAAAACTGAAACTCCAGCCGATCTACTTTGGATAAGAGAATCTCCCTGCGCAGCGGCTGCGTTCCCTCTCCAATGGGCGACTGTTCGAAGACAAATTGTTTACTTCCATTCCGGTAGAGTTTCCCTCGAATTGCACCGCTAAATATTGGCTCAGGATCTACGCCATTGTCAAAAACGAAGACGAGCTCTCCTCCTTCCGTATGAAATGTTGAAGATTGGCCCTGGGGGGAGAGTATAGCGCTGAAAAGTTGATTAAGCCGAACGCGCATCTGCTGAAGCGGGATCAGTTCTGTTCGCACTAGATTGAGTTTGCGCTCCGCTCGAGAAAAGTGCACATAAAAAGAGAAGAGCGCAAGCAAAATGAGGGAGAGTAATCCTAGAGCTACGACGATCTCTAACAGGAAAAAATAGCGCTTTTTTTTCATGGCAGTTTACGTACAATCATCAGATAAGAATAGACATGTTTCTTCGATTTTTTCGAAGGAAATGAGATCCGAATTTCGAGCAATCGCTGAAGCGTTCCCTGTTTAGTGACTGTCTCTCGACGACAGATCAGTTGACAGCGGCAGTTCTCTTTTGTCATAGGCAAATCAACTGCAGTCTGTTTGCCTGGTAATTTGGACCAGGGGATCTCCTTGTTGTAAATAATTTCTTTAATTTCTGAGGCGATCCAATCTGCGGCGCGCTGATTCTCGATCTGCTGCAGCTGTTCCATCTCTAAACGGTAGAGCTGAATGGGGGCACGCACCCATGGTAAAACAAGTAAAATAACGAGGGTTAGCGCGATCATCACCTCCAACAAAACAATCGGGTGCTTTCGTTGTGGATAACCTGTTCGAAACCTGTTGATAACTCTGCTGAAACTCATCACAAGCATCCATTTTGCACGGCTTATCGACGAGTTGTAAACAGAGATTTCCTCAAGGGGAGTTCCCGAAGGTTTCAACAATTCCCACACCACTAGAAGAAGATGAATACTACATAATCTATAGAATAGATCTTTCTCCTTGTGGGTGGATTTGGGTATACTGATCTCATGCCCTCAATCGAGCTCTTCTTTTCCTTAAAGCGCTTCGCGCATCGAGCTCTCTGGAAGAACGGCGCGCCCCCATGGGCTCCTCTCTCGCTTCTAGAGCACTATACAAAATCTGCTACGCACTCGATCATGATCACAATCCCCTCAGGCGTTTTTCTCGAGCGGCCTGAACTCATCTCTATTGGCCCTGGGACAATTATCGAACCGGGGGTGTTTATTCAAGGCCCCTGCATCATTGGAGCGCAGTGTATTATTCGCCATGGTGCTTATCTACGAGGTCCGCTCATCATTGGCGATCGCTGCGTCGTTGGACATAGCGCGGAATTAAAAAATTCTATTTTGTTAGATTCTTGCAACGCTACTCACTTTGTCTACGTCGGAGATTCGATTATCGGCAATCGCGTCAATCTTGCCGCTGGTGTGAAGTGCGCTAATGTACGTCTAGATCGGAAAAAAATTGCAGTACAGTTTGAGGAGCAGCAGATTCAGACAGGACTTCTTAAGTTTGGTTCGATTGTCGGTGATCGCACGCAGATCGGTTGTAACGCTGTTCTCAACCCGGGCACGCTAATCGGTCGCGAGAGCCTCTGCTATCCATTAATGAACGTGCGAGGGTATCTACCGCCAGAAACCCACGCAAAGGGCCCCAGCCGCTCAGAACTGATCAATGAAGGGATCCTACGGTTATGATTCATTACCGATCTCAGGCAGATGCTGCGATCCTTGACTGGATCGAATTGATGGGACCTCCTGGCCCCCTCAGAAGCGCCTGCGAACATATTTTAACTGCGAGTGGCAAGCGGCTGCGACCAATCCTCGTCTTTATGACGGCCGATGCCATCGGCAAGGGGTGCAATGTAACTCCAGTTGCCGCCGGAGTGGAGTTTTTTCACGTCGCTTCCCTAATCGCTGACGATTTGCCCTGTATGGATGATGAGATGGAACGCAGGGGGCGTCCCGTCCTCCATCGGCAGTTTGGCGAGGATATTGCACTTCTCGCCAGCTATACCCTGATCGCCGCCGGCTATGAGAGCATCGTCCGCAACCGCCAGCTTGGCGGCAGCGATGAGGCCGCGATCCTCTCCTTAGAGGTTGTTAGCCGCTGCGCTGGCATTAGAGGGGCAACGCAAGGGCAACTTCTCGATCTTCACCCTCCAAATAACCGTTTAGAGACTATTCTTGAGATTATTGAGAAGAAGACTGTCACCCTTTTCGAGGTTTCTCTTGCGTTTGGGTGGCTATTTGGGGGTGGCGATACAGCGCAACTCAGCCTAGTCAAAAAAGCTGCACACCATCTTGGGATGGCCTTTCAGATAGCTGATGATTTGGGCGATATAGAAAAAGATAGTCAGTGCGAGATGCCAATCAATATTGCGATTTGCTGTGGTGAGGCGGCTGCTCACGATCTCTTCGAAGAGAATATGGAAAAGTTGGTTAATGCATTCAATGCACTGAATCTTAATACGAAACACTTTCAGAATTTACTGCAGTACTTGGAGAAAACGGTAGTTCTAAACGGGTAGCGTTTGTAGGAAAAGATTCGCTGACAATCAAAAATTTAAAACGGTTTTCATTTTGGTGGGGCCGCCGCCACCACGATTGGTATTGAGGGAGGGGGTTTTTTGGTCTATATTATGCTTTTCCGCGCTGCGTAAGGTTCTTGGAGAGGAATTTATGGTGCTATGGAATGCTCCAACCATAAATGCATCGGGATTTTTGGCTATGGCTTGCGCAACTTTTGTTCGCTTGTTGCGAGCTGCATCAGAAGTATGCGCGTTTACTCTTTTTCTAAGATTCCCAGTCATGCCGATATAGGACTCGTTGTTTTCTTTATCGTCATCGCTTGCGATTTTCTTTTTTATTTTGTATATGCAAGAGATGTTTTTCACTGATGGAGTTAATTCTGCTGTGATGTGGTTTCTAACTTTTTTGAGATTGTAATATTTTATAGGGGTTTCAATATCAGCAAAAGTGCCTTGAGAGGGGGGTAAGTTGTTGTATTGAGACCAAGCGCCTCCTCCATTGCCACCCCGAGTGCAATTCAAACGTTCTTGTGGAGGGACAGATGCAATCAGCGCCTTTTCCGCATCCTTCGAACTAATTTTTGAATCATAAGGCCCATAAATATTGACGCTGACTTTATTTTTTGGATTGCGCACATAAGTGTGTAAAGGTTTGAGATTTTCTTTTGGGAGGTGGTTGAACTCGGAAATATATTTGGAAAGTCGGCTAAGTATGGTTTCGGAAATACCGGATAGGATGTGTCTATTTTTGTTTTGCTCTATTACTATCCACTGATACCCATATAATCCAGGCTCAAATTTTGTGCCTCTCGGTTTGTCGAGCTTAAATTTTTCGTTTTCGTAAGTAACGTTATATTTATAAGTTGGTATCATATATTTAGTCGAGTATATTATACATGCTTTTGTAATTACATACAAACAACCTGAAGGTTTGGTTTTTGAGCCGCGCGAAAGCTCCTGAGGGGTGGAGGTCGTAACCTACCAAATATTAGCAACATAGGATTGTTTGCAATCGTCAATCCTCAGGAGCTTTCGCGCGGTTCAAAAACCAAATCTTCAGGTTGTTTGGTATACTTGAAATGGTAATGATTTTTTAAAAATTAACTTGATAGTTGCGAAACTATAGAGAAACATCCCACATGTAAAGCTGCTTTACATGTGGGATGTTAAGGGGTTATGCTGGCGTTAAGACTTCCTCTTTCACGGGAGCTACAGGACCTGCGGCTACTGCTCTGGCCATAATGGCCTTTTCAATCTCTTCTGATAGTTTGGGGTGGTTTTTCAGCTCTTCTCGAACTGATTCACGACCTTGACCTAGACGGTGTGACCCGTAGCTAAACCAGGCCCCCTTCTTCTCGATGACGCCTAGAGAGACGCCCATATCGATGATGGAGCCGGTATGGGAGATCCCCTCATTGAAGATGATATCGAATTCAGCTATGTTAAATGGGGGGGCGCATTTGTTTTTCACCACTTTCACTTTTACGCGCGAACCGATGTCGGGCATATTATCAGCGCCTTTGATACCGCCCGTTCGGCGAATATCCATACGAATCGATGCATAGAACTTCAATGCACGTCCGCCAGTAGTTGTCTCTGGGTTTCCGAACATTACGCCGATCTTTTCGCGGACCTGGTTGATGAAGATAGCGCAGGTATTGCTACGCGACAGTGTGGCTGTTAATTTACGTAGCGCTTGCGACATCATGCGCGCCTGTAGACCCATGTGCTGGTCACCGATTTCGCCTTCCAGTTCGCTCTTTGGTACGAGTGCAGCGACGGAGTCGATAACGATGACGTCGACAGCATTTGATCGCGCCAAAATTTCGGCGATATTGAGGGCCTCTTCGCCGTGATCTGGTTGTGCAATGAGCAGATCGTCGATCTGTACGCCAAGACGCGCTGCGTAGATCGGATCTAGAGCATGTTCTGCGTCGATGTAGGCAGCTAGGCCTCCATTTCTCTGCGCATTTGCAACGATGTGTGTTGCCAATGTCGATTTCCCGGAAGATTCGGGGCCGAAAATTTCGATGATACGGCCGCGAGGAACTCCCCCGATGCCCAACGCGATGTCGAGAGCGATTGACCCTGTTTTGATGACGCTCATTCCATGCGTAGCAGAGTGTTTTCCAAGGGCCATGATCGCCCCTTCGCCGAACTGCTTATGAATTTGAGCAACAGCGAGTTCGAGAACCTTTTTTTTCCCTGAGTCGGGTTGAGTGGACATAGAATCTCCTCTTGTTATGAGGACTCCAGTGTATACTCCCCTGACTTGAAAAGTATACACAAACAACCTGAAGATTTGGTTTTTGAGCCGCGCGAAAACCAAATCTTCAGGTTGTTTGTGTATAAAGGTTGGTGGACTGCGCGAATTTTTATTTTTCGAGCGATGGGAGTATCGAGAATGGGAGAGTTTGATGGCCGTAAAAAGCGATCAACTCTTCAGCTTTCTTAATGTGTAGAAGGCGAAGCGCATCGTAAATGCGCAGACCGTTGGAAGGGCTATTGGATTCGAAATAGAGAGTACCTAAACGGAAGAGCATCTCTGCATCTTGTGGCCGAAGTGTACGCAAGATTTCTAGCTCTTGAATCTCTTTCTCTTTCTGCCCTAGCGCACGATATCCTGAAGCAATCTGTTCATGGATCCAAGGATCGTTTGGAGCATAGTCATTCAGAATACGAAACTCTTCCAGCGCGCCATTTGTCGCTACTTGGAAATAGCGCTGCAGTTCGCGTTTTCTGCGGCTGCTGTGCTCAAATGGGAGAAAGTCATGGTAGATTTGCGCTAACTCAGTGTAATTATGTGCAAGCGCGGCATGGAGTTCGAGGTCGGTCGGAATTATGCGGATTTGGTGCAGCTGTTCTTGTAGAGCACCCTGAATAAGCAGCTGTTTCATCTGGAAGACATCTTTGCGATAGAAAGATGCGGATATGCGCGATACAAACGGACGCAGAAAATCGGAAGATTGGTAAAAGTGCTGTTCAAAATTTTGTAGATAGTCTGCCAAATTGGAGAGCGGCTCTGCAAAAGAGACCTCTTCTTCTACACATGCGCGGCAAGAGCGCAGAAACTGTTCTCGAATTTGGAAAAATTGCTCCGGCTTTTGTGAGCTGTAGTAGAAGGAGAGCACCAGATAGGAGAAGAAGGTTAAAAAGAGCGCGCTGAGGCAGATCGCTATGAGTACGGAGCGACCGAAGAAGGGAATAGCGACAATTGTCCCAATCACCTCGAATGTGAGAATAAGAGCAAAGAGTGCATTGAAAGAGACGAAGGATTGCGCGACGCGACGAAAATCATTCAGCAGTGCTCGCGAATAGAGCGGCAGCTTTTGCTGGAGCATGGTGGCGTCATAAGTAGATTTGGTATCGTCGATCTGGATGGACATAACCCTTCGTAAATTTATGCACTTTTGTTTTTCTACGCAACAGACAAAGTTATCCTCCCGAATTAACCATGTAATTTATGACGCGCTGACTCACTCCCGCATCTTGGAGACGTCTGATTTGCGATTGGCTTAAATTGTAGGTCGTATTGGTCTTCTGCATATATTTAATGATTGTGTCATCACTCACACCGCCTTGGGATAATTTAATCACATCATTGATGGTGAGAGGCTCGCCGCGATCCATGCGATCAACTGTGCGGGGGCTGCTCTGTTCCATTACTTTGCGGTCCTGCTCATCCAGCGCTGCGCCGATGAGTCCACCTGCAATGACGCCAGCGGCCGCGCCGATCAATGCGCCCTGCCCGCCACCCGCAGCACCGCCGATACCCGCGCCGAGCGCTCCACCGACTAGCACTCCCGTTCCGGTATTTGACTGACAACTGCTGATTAAAAGAACTAACGTAATGACTCTTTTCACTTTTTACCTCTACTAATAATCTAATTATATTGTAATTAGTTAAAAGTAAACTGAGTTGTAAACTTTCTCCATTTCGTCGATAGTGGATTTGATTGTAAAGCGCTCTTCCACAAGGCGTCGCGCCTCAGTTCCGTACGATTGGCGTAAGGCGGGATCTCCATATAAAGTCACCACCGCCTGGGCCACCTCTTCAGGTGCGAAGGGGGCAACCTGGATTCCCGTCACCCCTCCCAAGCAGACCTCTGGCAATCCTCCCGTAGCAGTGGCAATTAGAGGGCGACTCAGATAGGCTGCTTGGAGGATTGCTTGAGAGATCCCCTCATGGGCAGTACTCAAGAGGGCAAATGCATCTAGGGCAGCAATTGCTGGAAAGGGATTTTCTAGGTGGCCAGTGAAGTGGACGATCCCATCTAGTCGTAACTCTTTAGCAGCTGTTATATACTCGTCCGCATGTCCTCCACCGATGACTACCCAGCGAATGTGGGGGTGCTCTCGCAGCTGATCTGCGGCAGCAAGCAGGTCTCGAATTCCCTTCCAGGAGCGCATCATGCAAGCTGTGCCTACGAGGAAGTCGCCCTCTCGAAGTCCCAGTCCCGTTCGAAATGTTGCACGCTCCGCTTCGTCTGCTCGCACCTTTGCCGGATCGACCCCTGTGGCAATCGAGCGGCATAGGCCTTCTGGCTTCCCTGATTGACTGCAGATCATTGGAATGATGGAGCGGCAGGTGGTGACAATAAAGTCAGCCAATTTTCCGTAGAGTAAGTAACCATTTAGACCCCCTTTAATTGGCGAGGAGAGGTGGCGTGTTCGCACGACCCGCACTCTTGCAATCCGCGCCGCAATTCCACCAATCCAGCTATCCAGGGAGGAGTGTGTATTGATAATCTCGATGTGATGTCTGCGCAAGATGTGCAATAGCTGAAAGAGCAGCAGCGGCCACCCGCTCTTGCGGAAGTTGCCCTCGTAGACCAAGAACCCTTCTTTGCGCGCATAGGAGATCAGTTTCCCTCCTTTTGCGACAACAAAGAAGACTTGGTGTCCGCGCGCTCGCATTCCTTCGGCTTCGCGAAGGATGCGGATCTCCTGTCCTCCCCAATTTGTAGAGGCCTCTAAATGCAGAATATTCATAAGTTTGCCAAAATTTTTTTGTGTCCTGAGGAAAAGGGAAGCTGTTGCAGCTGCTCCTTTGCTACCCACTCAAAGGGTGGAAGTGTCGGCCGCTCCAGAGCAGCCAGATGTACCGGGAAGAGGTGTGCAATGTAGCGTGTAAAGCTGTGGCGCACTTTCGGCAGAGTTACTATCGGATAGGTTGCTAGACCAAATTTTTCCGCCACCGCAGCGCAGAGATCCACTACTTCAAAGTAGGGGAACTCGTATAGATCGGCCATCACCTTTCCTACTCCCCCTTTACTTACCAGTATATATCCGCCTGATTCGATGCAGGCAACCATGCGCTTGAGGTGGATTGTCTCCGTCCGTGCCGGTTTGATCGGCAGCTGCGCCGCGCGACCAGATTGCAGCGCTTGGCATGAACCTTGCAGCGGACACTCTCCGCAGCGCGGCACTGGGCGGCACACCTTTGCCCCCAGCTCGATCAGCGCCTCTGCTGTGACCCAAGGCTCCTTTGCATCCAAGATCGCCTCTCCGCACAGCTCTAACTGCTTTTTTACTCGGCTTGTGTGGATCGGCTCTTCGATCTGGAAATAGCGCGATAGCACTCGCGTCACATTACCATCGATCGCCGCCGCTCGCTGATAGAATCCGAAGCTCAAGATCGCGCCAACCGTATAGGGGCCCAACCCCTTAATGCGCATCAGCCCTTCGCGAGTGTCTGGAAGCGCACCGCCAAACTTCTGCATGATCTGTTGCGCCGCCTGGTGCAGAAAGCGGGCACGGCTGTAGTAGCCCAGCCCCTCCCAAGCCTTGATCACCAGCTCTAATGGCGCCTCTGCAAGAGCCTGGACCGAGGGAAAGAGTGTCATCCAGCGTTTGAAGTAGGGGATGACCACAATTGCTCGCGTCTGCTGCAGCATCACCTCAGAGATCCAGACCTTATAAGGAGAGCGCTCCACCCTCCAAGGAAAGGGGCGCTGATGTTCGTAAAACCAATCGTGTAGTTCGGTCATGTTTCAAACTGCTTCAGCATGAGCTGTCTGCTCAAAATCTCTTTTCCGGTAGCCCCAATCCAGTGGATAATCAGCGCATCGGGATTGGCGCCATAATTGAAGGGCCAATTATAGGTGATGGGCAATTCACCAATCGCTCTTTTTCCGATTAGATCAGTCAGCAGATCTTGATCCCCGCGGAATAGGCTATTTTTTTCCAGAGATTGCTTGGCCCACTCTTGCAACATAGGGGCATTTTTCCGAAACACGATAACTCCGGAGTTATAGCCGGGTGCATTCTTATCCAAGCAGAGAGCCAGACCCGATGGATGGTCGCACGCATCGAATAGTTTTGCCAAGGAGCCTATCACCTGGCAGTCTAGATCGAGCCAGATTGACCTCTCATACGGGGTGTGCAGACAGGCAAACGGCTTCCTAAACCAGGCTTTGCGCGCCCCCCAGAAATCCTTTCCGTAGTGCTGCTCCCACGCTTCGCTCAGCGCTATGGCAACCTCATCGCGATCGCGCACAAACACATCCGACATGTTGAGAGAGATCAGCTCTCCTCGTTTATGACACCAACGTTTTTTTTCTGCAGACATCCCAAAATCGATAAAGGTCACCGGATAGCGATTCTGTTTAGAGAAATGGTCCCACCACCAGGGAAGCAGCCACTCTTGTAGATCATCGGCACCAATGATTATTCCATTAGACATCTGCAAAGGCCTTTGCGTAGAGCGCTCTCTGTTGCGGGTGGAAGCTCTCTGCACTCTTCAGTCCTGCCTCTATTGACTTAAAAATATGTTGCGATGGATCGAGAAGCTGTCCGCATGAGTGGAGCCGCACGCTCCCCAAATGTGCCTGCTGCAAGAAGAACATGGGCTTTTGGAAGGTTAACATATCGTACCCGATCGACGAGTAGTCTCCTAAATAGATATCCACCTTGTCCAAGATTGGGTAGATCGCAGGGAACTCATGTACCAAAACGAAGTTGGACCGCTGCTTCTCAATAAAGGAGAGTCGGTAGAAGAGTTCCGGATTTTCTCGATGGATCAATGGATGGATCTTCAGCACGAGATTCCAGTCGGAGGGCAGATCTTTGAAAATCTTTTCTCCCAGAGCAAAGAGCGTTCCTGCATTGTCCTCATCTTTCCAGGTAGGCGCATATAAAACAGTCTTATTGGTTGGGTTGAGCGAAGAGAAGATCTCCTTTTCTGCGGAGGCGCGCAGCCGCTCGCGATGCTGCTGGTAGTAGCGGAACCGAAAGTTTCCCACAAACTCGTGAGACTGCCCCTCATTCCAGAGATTCAGCTCTGTGAGCATCTCCTTCATCAGCGATCCGTAGAGAAGAATCGTCTCTTGCAGCCGATAGCGATTCAGAAAAGGATAGCTAAATCCCTTGTCTGATTGGCCATGCGGACAAAAGACTAGACGCGGATTTTTTCCATAAAAGTTGTTAAATAGATATTTGATTCGCGGCTCCCAGTAGGTGCAGCCAAAGAGCACCTCAAATTCGTCTAGCAGCTCTCCCCAGCGCTCCTCTAGATCTGGTAGATAACGCAGCTCAACCTCTGGGTAGTATTTCTTGGTGAGTTCGGCATTCTCCGCGTCGGCCACGATTAGAGGCATTTTCAATAGAGATGCAAGTGGAGAGATGTGGTCTAAAAAGACGATGTTTGGACTGGCATTGATCGCGCACTGCATATGTCTAGGGGCTATTCTAGCGCAGGAAGGACTAAAAGAGTTCGTAGGTCGTGCCAGGAGCGCGCAGTGGGGCGTGCCTCTACTTCATATACATAGCCGTTGCGCTTCGGAGGATAGACGTGGGTTACGATCGCTACATTGAGGTCTGGAGGAAAGATCCCATCCAGTCCTGAAGTGACCAGCAGATCGCCCTCTTTAAGCGGAGGTGCCGACTCCCCATCTCCATGGAAGCCGATCCCCTGCAGAAGGGGCTGTTTCGAGTGCCAGAGAGCGCTGCTAGAGCCGTGTAACTCTCCCCGCGCCAGATAGCCCTCTTCCGGAAGCGCCCCCAGATACTCAACGACGTTTTGAATCAGCTGTAGCAGTAGATTTTTTTCATCTACATACTGAAAGAGTTCAGATCGAGCTCCAAGCCGTTCCGAGACTGCCTGTAGAAGCGCAGATAGCTCCCGGTTTTGCGCATTGCCACGCGTTGTTCGCACAGCAGGAACCAGCCGTGAGTCTGTCAGCAATCGCACCCGCGATCGCGACGCCTCCACATGTTCGATGATACCGATCAGAGAGCCATCCGCCAAAACTGGGCTATTGGCTGTAATTCCCTCTTTAGCGCCTACATTGATCCACAAGCTACTGCTCCACGAGGCTGGATCGCGGTAGATCACTCGTGCCGGTGTAGAGAGTAGCTGCTGCGTGAGCAGAGAGCGTAGCGACAGCCAGCGGCTCCGAAAGAAATCGTTGGTATGAGGCGTATCCAGTTGGCTCAGCAGCTCAGCCTCCTGTTGTAGATGTTCCTCTGATAGCAGCCACTCGTAGATCGACTCTAACTCTGCCGAGAGCCGCTGGTGTTCCCAGCAGGAGCAGAGAGGCTCGTTATTTAGCGCGGCACCCATGGGTCGGTCCAGTAGATAATCGCGCACCAAATCCCCCCATTTCCAGATAGGGGCGATCGCCGCAATTGCCTTCCCCCGCACCGCATCCGCCACAAATTGCGGAGCGCTGATCAGGCAGAAGAGTGTGCCCACGAGAGTGATTTTAGAGAACGGTGAGAAGGCCATGAGATACTTTGGTGAGGTTCTCTTCAGTTAAGCCGGCCAGGTTTAGACGTCCCGTATCCAGCAGATAGATCCCAAACTGGTCGCGCAGTTGCTGCACCGCAGCTTTTGATAGGTTCATCAGGCAGAACATCCCTTTACCCTGGACAATAGAGGGCATGTGTAGCTGATCTGCAAGAGCCGCACGCATCATGTGAATCCGCCGATTCATCCCATGGACTTCTTTCTCCCAGCGTCCCTTCAAGCTCGGATCCTCCAAAATATGAGCCACAATACAGGCTCCATGCGATGGTGGATTTGAGTAAAGTCCCCGCGCGATCCGCTTTACCTGACTGCCCACTCGCGTCTGCACCTCTGCCGATCCGCACACCACAAAGAAGGCTCCTACTCGTTGTCGATAGAGCCCAAAATTTTTCGAGCAGGAGTAGGCGACAAAGAGTTCATGGCCATCTTCTACAAAGAGGCGGATCGCCTCTGCATCTTGATTTAGCCCACTTCCAAAGCCTTGATAGGCGCAGTCAAAGAAGGGAAATAAGTGGCGCTTCTTCATTTCGTGCGAGATGGTCTTCCACTCCTCTAACGAAGGGTCGCAGCCCGTTGGGTTGTGGCATGACGCATGGAGCAGAACCGCACTCCCCGGCGGAATTACGCCAAGGCTATCGACCATCGCTGCCAGGTCAAAGGTCCCCGTATCTACCGAGAAGTAGGAGTAGTTGGCCAATTCACACCCGCCCTGAGAGAGAATTACCGAATGTCCCGGCCAGCTCTGGTTGGGAAGGTAGAGCTTCTTAGTCAGGTGACGCGATAGAAGTTCCGAGCCGATCCGTAATGCCGCAGCGCCCCCCGTCGTATGGGCTCCGTAGATATGGTTCCCCCCCCAAAGAGGGCCAAAGAGCAGCTCTCCAATGCGGCTAGAGAGAGCTTTTAGCCCATCGATAGGGAGATAGTCGGCCTTTTGGTCTTCGGGTAGCAGAAGTTTTTTTACTTCCGCGACCACAGGCAGCAGCCGCTCTTTCAGCTGCTCATCTCGATAGATCCCGACCATTAAATCAATTTTATCAGTCCGAGGATCGGCCTGAAAAATCTGGAACTGTCCAAAAACCGGATCGGCCGGCGCTGTAGAAAGGTCTTTAAAAAACATCTGTCTTCCGTAAAAATAGCGCGCCCCTTTAAAATCCTCTCTATTCGGGGCGTTAGCTCAGTTGGTAGAGCGCCACAATGGCATTGTGGAGGCCACCGGTTCGAACCCGGTACGCTCCAAATCCCCAGAATACACTTGAAAATATCCCAATGTAAAGCAGCTTTACATTCTTAATTTAGAGAGCCGCTCGTCAGTCAGATTTGCATATACTCCTTCCACCTCAATCTTCTAGGGTGCCATTGAGGTGGAAGGGGTATAGAAGACGATTAGGCAATCCGCCATCCGCTTGTTCGGAAATATTTCAATACGACTAAAAACTTTTGCCGTAATAGAAAATCATTCTAGGATTAATAAAAATCTTTCCGTGGCCACTTGCGATCATCGATGCGTGGAATGGCACATGTTCGCATACGGAGGGATACTGATAGACGAAGCTGCTCATCCGCCACACCAGCGGGTTGGGAAGGTCGGGGTGAAGAATGACCCCAACATTGGGATCGAGAATTTTTGGGAGGTGGATAAGCGGCTCGGAAATCGTGACCAGTGCCGTTGTGGCGATATTTTGTGTGGCTTTAGTAACGAGTTCTTGTGCTACCGTTTCTAGGTCTCTTGTTGGTATAGCGGAATAGCGGCAGCCCGTGATTGAGGATTTCTTGTAGATTCCCAGTCCTCCAAAAGCGGAGTAGACGGGATGCCAAGGGCTTTTTCTGTGAAGCCGAAAACTCTTTTGCATGTACCACCAAGTATTCCCCAAGAGTTCAGAGCCAATTGGATAGGTGGCGTCTCGAAATGCATACCAGTCCCAAAACGATTTGCGCGTGCTGATTCCATAGGCGAGAACGGCATCCCATTCGATCTCTGTTGTAAAGCTTTCGATGATCCCGTCCAGCTCTGGCGGAACGGAAAAGTCCATATCGATCCAGATCAGGTAGTGAAAATCGCGATAGGGCGCTGACATGGCGGTGTCTAGGACAATATTCCGCGCTCGCGCAATGAGCTCCGGACGAAATGGCTCACCAGGACGAAACTCGTGATCCAGCTCATAATGGTTTACGACCTCACGCTCAGAAGCGCCCTTTTCGCATATGGCAACTACTTTGTCGTTTTCATTTGCCCACGCGGTGAGGATTTGTGCAGTGAGATCTTTGGAGTCATTTTCGTAGATGACGATGCGGTAATCTTCGAATAGGCCGCCGATCTTCTCCATAGTTTGAATGGTATTTGGAAGCTCATCCGCAACATCGCGGCATACGCCACATAAGACAACTTTTTCTAAGATCTGC
>CAZEZK010000005.1:0-1125 GCA_964516935.1 uncultured bacterium | reverse complement strand
AGCTAAAAAGAGAATCATAAACCTCTAATTTTTGCGAGCCAATAGCTGTTCGTCAACTTCTCTCGATAGGAGGGATTAGTGAAGGCATCGCCATAGAGATTCAGCCACTTATCCATATTTTCCTCTGTGATCTCATCCCAATCCTGCACGATCACCACGGGCAGCCCCTCGTAGAGAGGATCGAGCGGAGAAGTTTTTACAATGACGATACAGCCTAGCATAAGATCGTCCCAAGTGCGATGACAATCGAGACCATTCCCATGCGGACTAACAGAAAATGCATAACGCCCCTTTATGCGCCATAGAGTAGATCTGCGCATCCAAGGGCCGTGGTCGATCAGATTGGTAGAGAGAAGGCATCGGAAAATGGAAGCGCGATCTTCGCCAAATTGGAGATAGCGCTGAAAGCTTGCGTGCATCGTGTCGCTCCACTGAAAATCAACAAATGCCCGCTTTTTTCGAAGATGTGTGGGCTGCAAACGGCTCACGATTGTCTCTAGAAGTTCTACCTGCTCTTCTGGCGAGCCTCTCTCCCCCCAACCGCCGCCTTTATAGCCGATGGTGTGGAAATCCATCCCGATCGGAATATGGCTGACCTTATCGCTCTTTCCAGCATAGTCGCAATTTTGAGCAAAGAGATGGATCAGATTTGGGCTGGAAAGTAGCTGTTCGATCTCAGCAGAGCTAAGGCCGCTATCAGAAGGGAAAGAGTCATCTCCCTCACTAATGACAAGAGTAAAAGGAACTGTGATATTGGAAAATATTTCTCGATAGAAGCAGGCGATGAATTCTGCTTTGACCCAGACAATATCGCCGTTCTTGATACCTACATAGGCGCTGCTATCAAATTGCGGTTCCCTCGCAAAATATTGAAGGGGTTCCAGATTGAGCCCCTTGTCGCAGTTGGATATGATCCTAAAGTTCCATATAGGATCCATGCAGAAAAGAAGCAGCGTGAGCAAGTGGCTTTATACCAAATATCAGAAATAACGTGCAGTTTGAGTGCGTCAAATCGCCGGGGCTGAGAGATCGCAAGTGCGGCAGGGGCTTTTCATTAAAAACACTTTACACTTCGCCGCTGATTACCATCCCGAGTAATTTGACCGCATAGTCATCGTTCCACGC
>CAZEZK010000004.1:18547-36380 GCA_964516935.1 uncultured bacterium | reverse complement strand
ATCCAGAGAACATAGCCGACGAAAAGATCGGGAAGAAGTACGCCGACACTCATCAGCGGTTTTGGGCCTACGTGGATATGGTTCTTGCCAGCCCAATTCAACGGGCCGTTATGTCATGCTGGGACGGCGCAGACAAAGATGTAGTTCTCACTCCTGGCATGGTGATCACTATCGAGCCAGGGCTCTACCAGCCGGGAATCGGCGGCATTCGACACGAAGCAATGATCCACGTTACCAAGACAGGCCATGAACGTATCTAACCTCACTCAAGAACTATTCGACGCCCTTGAAGAGGGAATCTTTGCGGTGCGCGCAGATGAACGGATCTCCTGTGCAAACAGTACCGCATGCGCTCTCTTTGAACAGCAACTTACTGGCCTCTCGCTGGCCGATCTACCTGAAGAGCTCGCCGACTCGTGCCGCGATCTCATCGAGCAAGCTCTTGAAAAACAAAGCAAAACCTCGCGCACCCTCTCGCTGCATGGCAAGATGGTCGCCATGTGCGCCACTCCACTATCGGAAGAGACGCTCATCACCATCCAAGACAAGCGTGCAAATTACCAGAGCCTCGCTCAGGAGAAGGAGTTCATTCAGCACGCCTCCCACGAACTGCGCACACCTTTTACTGTTGTGCGCGGCTTTGCAGAGACCCTACGCGACCTTCCCAAGCTCTCTGCCACTATGCGCCAAGAGATCGCCGGGAAAATGGTCCTCACCTGCACACGCTTAGATAAAATCGTAACCGGCCTTCTCACGCTGGCAGATATCGAACACTCACCCCAAGAGCGCTTCCGCCCGTTTGACCTCATTGCGCTTGCGGAGCAATGTGCAGACCTACTGCGCTCCATCCATCCGGAAGTTACTCTGCGCATGGCCCACGGCAACTACCCCATCTCCGTAAAGGCAGACCGCGACCTTGTCGATCTGGCTATCATGAACCTCCTAGAGAATGCTGTGCGCTACTCTAATGCCCCTATAACAATCAACGTCTCCATTGAAATCAAAGAGGGTAAGGCGTTGGTTCAAGTTCGCGATCAGGGGATCGGCATCTGCGAAGAAGATCTGCCGCGCATCTTCCAGCGCTTCTACGCCGTCGATAAGGCGCGCTCTCGCAAATCGGGCGGCGCAGGTCTGGGGCTTTCAATTGTGAAAAGCATCGCAGAAATCCATGCAGGCTCCGTTGGAGTCGTCTCAGAACCTGGAAAAGGAAGTCAGTTTACCCTGGCGCTCCCCACATGAAGAATATGCGAATGGACCCCAGCTGGCTCGAAAAGTTGGAACCAGAGCTCGAACTGCCCTACATGGAGCAGCTGAGAAATTTTCTTCTACAGGAAGAAAAATCAGGCGTAGAGGTTTACCCTTCTGCAGATCAGATCTTCGAAGCGCTCTTCCTCACCCCATTTGATCAGGTGAAGGCGGTCTTGATAGGACAAGATCCCTATCATGGCCCAAACCAAGCACATGGCCTCTGCTTTAGCGTCGCCAAGGGAGTGCGACAGCCCCCCTCCCTCCAGAACATCTTCAAAGAGCTCGAGCAGGATCTGCAACTTCCTCGCCCCTCCCACGGCTGCCTAGAATCTTGGGCACGCCAAGGAGTACTCCTTCTAAATGCTACACTGACTGTGCGCGCCAATGAGGCGAAATCTCACTTCGGAAGGGGTTGGGAGCAGTTTACTGATCGCATCGTCCAGATCCTCTCTGAACGCTCCGATCCTATCGTCTTTGTCTTGTGGGGAAAGTCAGCGCTCGACAAGTGGAAGCAGATCTCCTGTGAAAAGAATGGACGCCACTTAGTTTTAACTGCAGCGCACCCATCGCCTCTCTCCGCTTATGCCGGATTCTTCGGTTGCCGCCACTTCTCTAAGGTTAATAATTTTTTGAACCACTCAGAAAAAGAACCTATCAACTGGTTGATTTCCAATTAGATAAAGAAAAGCTCCTTTCGAGCTGGAATTTGCTGAAGGCTCCTGCTATGTTCCGGCTTATGGGCAAGCTACAGACCCTCACTAGGGTTTACTTTACCTTTTTTATAGATACTTTGGGCTGGGCGATCGTTTTTCCCATTTTTGCCCCCTACTTTATCGCTCGCACTGATCTCTCTGCCCCTCTACTCACCTTGGGACTCTTTTTGATGGCTTTTCCTCTGGGGCAATTTTTCTTTGCCCCTGTCTTAGGAGGATGGGCTGATCGATATGGCAAAAGGCGCATATTGGCCCTCACTGTACTGCTCTCCTTTTTCGGCATGGCTCTGACTGCATGGAGTTTTCAAATCAATCAGCTTTCACTGCTCTTTTTCTCGCGTCTTATTACGGGCTGCTGCGCAGGGAATATGTCTCTTTGTCTTGCCTGTTTGGCCGACGCAGGCAAGACAGAACATGAAAGAACTCGCTATTTTGGATACCTCTCGATGTTTGCCGGTGTCTCCTTTATCCTAGGCGCGCTTGCGGGCGGAAAACTCTCTGATCCAGAGATCGTCTCCTGGTTTTCTCCTGCCTTCCCCCTCTGGATGACCACCATCTTAACGGGATTTAACGTTCTCTGCATCGCCCCTTGGTTATTGAAAGATCCCCATCTACACCACGCACACCACGCTGCCATGCGCCTATTAAAACCTATCGATAACATCATGCAGGCACTCCATAGAAATCGCGTGCTCTACTTTGTCTACTTCCTCTTCCTCTTCGCCTGGTCGCTTCTGTTCCAATTCACTCCAGTACTCGTCGTGGAAAAATATGGCTTTTCCGGCTCTGATATCGGGGATCTCTCTATTTACATGGGATTTTTTTGGATACTAGGATCTATCTACCTCAACAAATGGTTGAAACGCTGGTTCTCCTCTATCCAAATTCTCAAAGGCTGCCTGATCCTCTTTACTCTCTTCTGCGCCGCTCTAACCATCCCTTGCCAACTATGGATTTCCCTTATCATCTTAGGGGGATGTATTACGCTATCAGGGCTGGCGTGGCCACTCTGCCTCGGTATTTTGGCAGAGGCGGCTCCAAAAGAAACACAAGGGAAGAGTTTGGGAATTAGCCAATCGGTTCAATCTTTAGCCCTCTCTACCGCCCCAGCAATTGGTGGCGTTATTTCACAACTATCCATTAATGCACCCTTTTTTTTGAGTGCAGCAGCCAGCTTGACCGCTGGACTAATTTACTATTTATCTAAAGGAGATCAGTAACATGTGGAAAAAAATCGGCATTACCGGCGCGCTCATCGCGTGCGTTAGCCTCGTCTATTGGAGCTACGCTGTACGGCCATTTCTCTGGATCTACGGCGCATCAGTTCGAATGACCGCAGTCCCTGTCATTTCAGAATGCTCTGGGAAGATCCTTGACCTCTCTTCTCAAGAGGGATCGATCGTCGCCAAGGGAGCCCCTCTCTGCGCACTCTCTACAGACCTCTTAGAGGTAAAGAGAATCCAAGCCCAATCCGCCGTGGAGGCGAGCCGTGTCAATCTCAATCGGCAGAAGGCCGCATTGGATCAAGCGATGCAGCTCTATCTCGCACTACGCTCAGACATGGAGCTCAAGAAGGCTAGCCAGAAGGCTGTTGACCGACAAATGGCTCGTCTCCAAGAGGCCCAAATCAACTATGATGAAGCAAAGTGCCAAAGCGCCGCCACTGAAGCGGAGTTGGCCTATGTGACATCGCAGCTCGGGAAAACTGCACTTTCCGCACCAGAAGAGTCTCTTGTATTGCAGCGCTGCAAACAAGCTGGTGAGATCGTGAGAGAGGGCGATACGCTCTATGTTCTCGGCGATATCAACCAAGCCTGGATCGAGGCACACTTGCCAGAATCGCAACTCTCGCACATAGCACTCGGAAGCGACGTTCGTATCGAGATGAAAGCCTATCCACAAACACTCTGGAAAGGAAAAATCATCTCTGTAGGCCCCTCTCTTCTCTCAGCAAAACCTGGTGAGGAAAAAATGGTGGTTCTCAAGATCTCTCTCGAACCAAATGCGATGAATCTAAACCTAAAAGAAGGGCTGACAGCGGATATCCGATTAAAGCTTTGATAGGGAACGATAGCCGATTACTAAGAAAGGGACAGCCCCAAAGAGGTAGAGAAACCAGAGGCGAGCATCCCACTTCAAAAGGATGACGCCTTTATGGGAAAAGAGCAGCATCAGCATGCCAAAAATGGCAAGCTGGATGCCCACAGTAAAGAGGATCGTAGAGCGAAAGAGCGCTCCGGTCCTCTCTTGCTGGACGGGTTTCTGTATCGCAGCAACTTCATCAAGATCTGGAGCAATCTCCTCTTCAGGAAGTTCAGCCTCAGCAACGCGCTCCGCACGCAAATCTGCAGCGCAGTAGGGGCAGACGATTACGTCTAAATCCACTTCGCCTTCGCAGTGATAGCAGAGCTTCTGTCGCTTCTTTATGGCCATATTTGAGAGTATATTCAGGGAAAGCTGCAATGTAAAGTGGCTTTACATGCGCTCAACGGTTTCTAGACCAAGGATCTGAAGCCCTTGTTTGAGAACGCGGGCTGTGAGCTCGCAGAGGAGAAGGCGGCTGTTCTGCTCGGGGGTGCCTTCGACACGGCAGTCGCGGAAGAAGGCGTTGAACTTCTCAGCGAGCGTGTAGAGATAATCTGTGAGGCGATTAGGGAGAAGGTCTCGCTGCATCATCTCAAGGGCCTCAGCGAAGCGAAGCAGGTGGAGGCCAAGAGAGATTTCAGAGGGATGCTTGACGGCGATGCGGTCGTTCTCATGTATCTCAACTTGGACTTTGCGCTGAATGCCTCGAACGCGGACATAGGCATAGAGGAGGAAGACGGCAGTGTTGCCTTCGAAGCGGAGCATGCGTTCGTAGCTGAAGGAGTAGTCCTTCATGCGGTGGCAGGAAAGGTCAGCATACTTGAGGGCGCCGATGCCGAGAACGTGGGCGAGATGGTCGACCTGGTCAGGAGCTGTGCCACGCTCGATGAGAATGGCGCGTGCTTTAGCAACAGCTTCAGTGAGGAGGTCGGCGAGCTTCTCGGTGTCGCCAGAACGAGTCTTAAACTTCTTCCCGTCGGGTCCGAGGACAAGACCGAAGCCAACATGCTCTGCTTGCACTTTAGGCCAACCTGCGAGCTCTGCAGCGCGAAAGATCATCTGCATATGGAGGCTCTGACCAGAGTCGACGACAACGATGATGCGATCTGCCTTCTCGACAAAGATGCGATGGCGAATCGCGGCCATATCAGTAGTGTCGTAATTGTAGCCACCATCAGCCTTCTGCACCATGAGGGGTACGGGGAATCCCTCCATAAAGACGCACTTAGCGCCTTCAGAGACGGTGACGAGTCCCTTCTGCTCGAGCTCCTCGACAATCTCTTTCAGGTGTGGGTTATAGAAAGACTCACCGCGCTCAATGAGATGAACACCCAGAAGGTCGTAAATCTCTTGAAACCCTTGGCGAGAGATGTCGCAAATGGCGCGCCACTTCTTAAGAGCCTCGGGGTCGCCAGACTGGAGGCGAACCACCTCTAGTTGGGATTCTTTCTTAAACTGGGGCTCTTCATCAAAGCGCTTTTTGGCTTCGCGATAGGAGCGCATGAGGAAGGGAAGGTCAGCGTCGGATGGGAGCGTGCGCAGATGGGTAATGAGCATGCCAAACTGTGTGCCCCAGTCGCCAATATGGTTGAGACGGAGGACGTCATAGCCAAGAAACTCAAAAAGGCGGGCAAGACAGTCGCCGATGATGGTAGACCGAAGGTGGCCCACGTGGAGCTCTTTGGCTACGTTTGGAGAGGAGAATTCAACGATCACTCGTTCATGGCGAAGAGCAGGAATCGCACCTAGGCGAGAGTCATGGAGCTGGCTCTGGAGCGCCGTAGAGAGGAATTCTGAGCTAAGCGTGAGGTTGATAAAGCCGGGACCGGCAATAGCCATTTTGGCACAGATATGTTTTGTCTCAGAATCGCACTGATCGAGAATTGCCTGGGCAACGGTGCGGGGATTCTGACTAAACTGCTTTGCCAGCTTGAGAGCACTATTGCACTGATAGTGACCGAACTCTTCCTGAACGCAAGGAGCAATCTCGGCTGATTCTGTAAAAAGAGGATAGGCACGCACGATCGCTTCGCCCATCTTCTTCTGTAAAAGATCAGCTATGGTGGAAGATCGGAGGAGAGATTCGCTTGCCGATGCCATTTTTCACTCGATGGTTCGCTAATGAGACAGCGGCTGTGTTGGTTGACTCGTCGTTCTCTTCAGCAATCTTATAAATTGCCAGCAGAGAATCATAAATGCAATTAATCTTATCGCGAGAAGCGGTTGGGCTATAGCCATTAGGCTCCAACTCCGCAGCTACGTTAATCAATCCTCCACCGTTTACAACAAAGTCGGGAGCATAAAGGATTCCGCGGTGACGCAGAACATCCGCATGAGGATCTTTTAGCAGCTGATTATTGGCTCCGCCAACGACTGCACGGCAACGAAGGCGCGGGATCGTCTGGTCGTTAAGAATGCCCCCGAAGGCGCAGGGAGCGAGAAAATCGCACTCAGTGAAGAGAATCTCTTCAGGGGTGGCAACGCGAACTCGGTAAGCGTCGACCATGGCCTGTACGCGATCTGAATCAATATCTGAGACGACCATGTTGGCGCCTGCCCAGAAGAGATAGCGCGCAAGGTTTTGACCTACGTTGCCGAGACCTTGGATCGCAATCGTCAAACCGGCGAGAGAATCGGAACCGTAGAGTTTTTGTGCAGTGGCCTGCATGGAGCGGTAGATCCCACGAGCAGTAAAGGGTCCCGGATCGCCGCTGCTTTTGGAATGGGGGAGTCCAACCACGTAACGGGTTATTTTTCGAATCTGAGATACGTCCGCAGTAGTGCAACCCACATCTTCAGCGCAAATGTATTTGCCGAGCAGCTCTTCGACCGCTTTGCCGAAGGCGTGGAGGAGTTCTGGAGTCTTTTGAGTTTTCGGATCGGCGCAGATTACGCTTTTACCGCCACCAAAACCCACCTGTGCAATAGCCGCCTTATAGGTCATGCCTTGCGAAAGGCGGAGCACATCTTGAAGCGCTTCATCTATGTTGGCGTAGGGACGGATGCGAATGCCGCCTAAGGCCGGCCCTAGCGTTAGATCGTGCAGAGCAATCAGCGCTGTGAGCCCCGCAGAGGCATTCTCAATTTTAAAAACTTTTTCGTATCCTGGAACGTCAATTATCTCGTGCTTCATACCTAGATATAGTAACAGATCAATAAATTGAAAATCAAGGTAAAAAATAGCCTTTAATAATGAAAGACAGGGGGAGAGATTCTCTTGCCAATCCCCTCTTTCAAACGATGCTTTGCCAGGGCAACAGCGGCCTCATTGGTCGACTCACCCCTCTTTTTCGCAATCTCGTAGATTTCCAACAAAGAGTCGTGAATGGCTCGAACCTTATCTCGGGAGTTGACTGGATGGTATCCTCCCGGCTCCAGTTCAGCGGTTACGTTGATCGCTCCACCTGCATTCGCAACAAAGTCAGGCGCGTAAATAACCCCGCGATGGCGCAAAGCGTCCCCATGGGACGGTAATAATAGCTGATTGTTCGCGCCACCGACGACCGCACGACAGCGCAGTTCCGGTATAGTTTGGTCATTGAGAACAGCCCCTAAAGCACATGGAGCCAAAATATCGCACTTAACGGAGAAAATCTCTTTTGAAGAGACTACGAGAGGGGCGTAACGAATCACAGCGTTATGGATCGCCTTTGGATCAACATCCGCTATGATTAAATTGGCACCCGCCCAAAAGAGAAACTCCGCTAAATTGCTGCCAACATTCCCCATGCCTTGAATCGCAATCGTCAAGTCCTTAAGAGAATCGGAACCCGTAAGCACTTGCATAGTCGCCTGCATCGCCCTATAAATGCCATAAGAGGTGAAAATGCTGGGATTTCCACTACTTTTATCATCGATCAGCCCAACAACATAGCGAGTCTCTTTGCGAATCTCTTTGAGATCCTCAGAAGTACACCCCACGTCTTGAGCACAAATGTACTCTCCCCCCAGTTGCTCAACCGCCTTGCCAAAGGCTTGCAACAGTTTCGGGGTTTTCTGCGTTTTCGGATCAGTCATGATCACGCTCTTGCCACCACCCAGGCCGAGCTGCGCGATGGCATTCTTATAGGTCATCCCCTCTGCCAGTCTTAAAACATCGGTAAGAGCCTCATCAGAAGTATGATAGGGGTAAATTCGAACTCCCCCCAAAGCGGGACCAAGAGTCAAATCATGCAGCGCAATAAAAGCATTAAGCCCAACGGAAGCATCCGTCACCTTAAAAACTTTTTTGTACCCAGCAACGTCGAGTAACTCAATCTTCATTTGAATGCAGATGTAACAGGTTAACCAACTGTAAATCAACGAAAATTTGCCGGTTGAAGGTTAATATGTTTTGAAATACCCTATTCCCCTTAGGAGGACCTGATGCCAGCCGCTGAATCGATCACACAGAGCCAAAAAGAGGCTCTTATCCAATTTTTGAAGAAAAATCGCAGCGCCGATTTGGTGACTACCTATTTGGCATATGTCGAGCAAAAACATAAGTTGCACCCCGTCCTCTTCCCTCGAGATAAAACAATCTATCAGAGCCTAGACGGCCTAATTAAGCAGCTAGAAAAGCAAGGCAAGCTCTGGAGAGAAACAGAGATCACTATTCAATTTGGACAGCAGAGCGTCAACGAACATACAAAGAAAATTTACATCTGCCCCTTCACTGGCAAGGTCTTCGGAGACAACACCCATCCAAACCCACAAGATGCGATCTACGATTGGGTCTCCACCTGCCCAGAGAACACCGAACGTGTCGGCGGTCTTCCTGCAAAGCGTTTTTTTGTATCGGAAGATGCCGAAGTGATCCGCAACTACATCACTCCTCGCAAGGCCTCTATTAAAAAGACTGTTTACTCCTCCGTTCTGACCGGCAAGCTCTTCAACAGCAAAGAGGCAGTCCTTGATGATTTCAAAAAAAATCATATCAAGACGCTCACTCTCTTAGAAGTACAGAACCAGAACCGCTTCCAGATCGAAGAGAGCTTCCTACACTTCATCCAAACCCACCTGACAGAAGAGCGCATCGCCCAATTTGTTGAGATGCTCTCTCAAGAGCCCGCCTTTGAGCCCTATCTTGAGAAGTGGGTTGAATAGTCAGCACCTCGAGAGTACGGAAGCCACTCTTGAGTGGGGTCGTACTCTCGCAAAATCCCTTCCCCCAAACAGCATTATCGCCCTCTCTGGCGAATTAGGCGCCGGCAAGACCCATCTAGTTAAAGGGATTGCTCTCGGCCTTGGCCTGTCTGTCGAAGATGAGGTGCAGAGCCCCACCTTCGTCATCCTTTCGATCTACGACACAACCCCACTACTCTACCATTTCGACCTCTACCGACTTAAAGGGGTAGAGGAGTTTCGGGCGCTGGGGTTTGAAGAATTTTTTACTCGAGGCGGCATCTGCGCCATCGAGTGGCCAGAGAAAATTAGCTCCCTACTCCCTCCAGGGACCATCCACATCTCGCTCTCATATGCAGGCGATAGTTGCCGGATAGCGACAATTGCTCTAAACTGAACTGTTCAACACAGGAGTAGACATGAGCGACGACCTAAAAACTACCTACCAACTTCCAGAGCTACCTTACGACTTTAACGCTCTAGAGCCTGTTATATCGGCCGAAATCATGGAACTTCACTACTCGAAGCACCACAAAGCCTATGTCACCAACCTCAATACCGCTCTGGAAAAATACCATGAAGCCGAGTCGAAAAATGATGTCGCCTCCATGATCTCACTCCAGGGCTTAATTAAATTTAACGGTGGCGGTCATATCAACCACTCCATCTTCTGGACACTTCTCACCACTCCAAATAAAAGCGAACTCTCCCAGCAATCGCCCCTAGCAAAGCAGATTACCCGCGACTTCGGCTCCTTTGACCAGTTCAAAGAAAAATTTAACACCACAACTACCGCAATTCAGGGCTCCGGCTGGGGATGGCTCGGTTACAATAAAAATTTGCACCGCCTCGAAGTGGCTACAAGCGCCAATCAAGATCCGCTAAGCACTCAAAATTTGATTCCCATCCTCGGCGTCGATGTGTGGGAGCACGCCTACTATCTCCAATATAAAAATCTCCGACCAGACTATGTGAAAGCAATATGGCAAATCTTTCATTGGAAAAATATCGAAGAACGCTTCGCAAGAGCAACTAATTAGTTGCTTTTTCGCCGCGTAACGAGTATTATATTTTAAGCATGGGACTATTCGCTAGAAATAAGCCTAAAATTAAAATCCAATCCACGAAGACAGATCGCTTTAGCGGCTGGATTCAGTGCAGTGGGTGCAAAGAGCTTATTCATGGCAGCGAATTGCAGCGCCAACAAAACTGCTGTCCCAAATGCAACTACCACTATCGACTCTCTCTATCGCAACGAATTGCCCTTCTCGCCGATGTGGGAACCTTTACAGAATATTTCACCCATATTCAGTCAGTCGATCCACTCAAATTTGTCGACACAGAGAGCTATGAAAAGCGCCTAAAAGACGCCAAAGAAAAAACAGGGCGCGATGATGCAATCTGCGCAGGGACCTGCCAGCTCAATGGCCGCCCGATTGCTCTCGGCATCCTCGACTTCTCCTTTATGGGAGGTTCGATGGGCTCTGTGGTTGGCGAGCGACTCACGCTCCTCATCGAACTGGCAATTGTCAAACGACTACCACTTATCATCGTCTCCGCCTCTGGCGGCGCACGCATGCAAGAGTCGATCCTCTCACTCATGCAGATGGCGAAGACCTCCGCAGCCCTCGCACGACTGAGCGATGCAGGATTGGCCTATATCTCTGTGTTGACCAACCCCACAACAGGTGGCGTTACCGCCTCATTCGCCACACTTGGCGACGTGATCTTAGCAGAACCAGATGCGCTCATCGCTTTTGCCGGGCCGCGCGTCGTTGAGCAAACGATCGGCCAAAAGCTACCGCCCAATGCACAAAAATCTGAGTTCTTGCTTGAAAAGGGAATGATAGACACTATTGTGAAACGTTCTGAACTGAAACAAAAACTATCCTTTTTCCTAGAGTTCCTTAACGGCTCATGACGCATAAAAAAATCCCGATCTCTGTCCAAGTTGAGGATGATGCCCTTCTTCCTCACTACCAAACCGAACTGGCTTCCGGTGCCGATCTGCGCGCTGCAATTTCCGAACCAAAGATTCTTGAGCCCGGAACGCACACTCTCGTGCCAACAGGAATCAAGTTAGAGATCCCTCCGGGCTACGAAGTACAAATTCGCCCACGAAGCGGTTTAGCCGCAAAACATGGTGTCACCGTTCTGAATACGCCAGGCACTATTGATGCCGATTACCGCGGTGAAATTATTGTCATCCTGATTAACTTAGGAAAAGAGACCTTCACAATCCTTCCAGCAATGCGTATTGCACAGCTTGTGATTGCTCCAGTAATCCAAGCCGAATTTTTCTCTCAAAAGGAGGCGTTAGCCACCACTGCGAGAGGGGAGGGTCGTTTTGGCCATACAGGGACGAATTAGCAAATCATTGCGCTGCCTTTTTTCTTTTCTTGCGCTCCACCCCACTGCTGCGCAGGCAACTGAAGTCAGCTCATTCTCCCGAAAAGCGAGATATTCCATGCACCTCTCAGACCTTCTGGATAGCCGTTTTATCCTATTCTTAAACGCCACATCTCGCGATGAGGCGATTCATGAACTCATCGACAAACTCAATGCGGAACGAGTATTGCCCGATGCAAAAGCCTTTCGCGAAGCGATTCAACATCGCGAAAGTCTCGTCTCTACAGCTATCGGCTCTGGCGTTGCAGTACCACATGCGCGTATGAAGGGCTATGAGCAGTTCTTCCTCGCCGTCGGCATTCAGCGCACACAAGGCCTCGACTGGAATGCGCTTGATCAAGTACCCGTGCGTCTCATCTTTCTAATCGGCGGCCCAAGCGATCAGCAAATGGAATACCTCCAACTGCTCTCCAGTCTGACCCACACAATTAAAGATCCCGATCTGCGAAAACAGCTACTCCAATCGACTAACGTCGAAGAAGTAATCAACCTCCTCACCTAATGTATACACAAACATGTAATGCTGGTTGAGGAGTGGGAACATTCTTGCTCTTGCGTGTTTTAGTTGAATCCTCTTTAATATGTTTAACATATCTATGGAGGGCTCATGATCTCGTTTCTCTCGTTGCATTTTCTCATCACCGCTGCACAACCGCTTGCCGCTGCGCCTCCATCTGAACACCCTGCAATCTTCCGTCCCTTCACTGGAAAGGTCGCGTCTAATAAAGTCCGCCTCCGCGTGAAGCCTGATCTCGAAAGCCACATCGTTAGACAGGTGAATAAGCAAGATCTGCTCCTCATCACTGGCGAAGAGGGCGAGTTTTACGCCGTGCAGCCTCCAAAGGGCTCCCGCGCCTACGTCTTCCGCAGCTACATCCTGGATAATGTCGCAGAAGCAGATCGCATTAATATCCGCCTCGAGCCCCATGTAGATGCTCCGATCATTGGCCAGCTCCGCGCAGGTGAAACTGTAAACGGAACTCCTTGCGCAATTAATTCGAAATGGCTGGAGATTGATCCGCCTGCAAATACTCGCTTCTATATCTCTAAAGACTTTGTCGTCCAAGCTGGCGGACCAGAACTCCTCTCCCAAATGGAACATCGCAAATCCCAAGTAGACACTCTTCTATCTGCAGCACTGTGCCTCGCCGAAGCCGAATGCAAAAAGCCCTTCGAAGAGATGTCTATCGAAGGAGCCATGGATCAGCTGCAACTCGTTGTGCGCGACTTCTCCGATTTCCCTAACGCAGTATCCCACGCAAAAGAGGCGCTCACACTTCTGAAAGAGACCTATCTCCAGAAAAAGGTCGCCTACCTAGAAAATCCAGCACATCCTACACTAGCACCAACCGGTACTGTTTTTAAATTAGCACCTGTAGAGTCCTTCTCCCAAGAGTCAAACTACTGGGGTGCTGTTGAAGAGTCCCTCTACATGAGCTGGTCGGCCTTCCACACCGGCAAACAGAAAGAGGATTTCTACCAAGAACAGCGCGCCAATGCCTCCATTATTGAGGGGACTATTGAGCCTTATCGCCAGTCTGTTAAAAACAAACCCGGTGATTATATCCTGCGCAGCAAAGATCGCCCCATTGCCTATCTCTACAGCACCTCATTCAACCTGGATCAGCACATTGGCAAACATGTCTCGCTATTAGTTAGCCCAAGACCTAATAACCATTTTGCCTTTCCAGCCTACTTTGTTCTCTCTCTCGAGTAGCTATAATTTATTGACAAATTAACTGAATGTTGTTAATTTGTTAACATAATGACTAGCGGAATAACCCCATGGGTATGGGAAAATTTTACTTGGACAGAATGTAATGCCAGTACCCACACCTATTCGGTCTATCTCAATCCAGCAACAGGCGAATATTTCAATAGCGATCGGATTGCGACAATCACAATCAAGTGCATGGGGCTGATTCTCGGCCGCCCAATCCATACCGCCTGCAAGACCCTCTACCATGTACTGATCCTTCCAATAATGTTCCTGCAGAACACTGAGGAGTTGGCATATCATCTAACCGATATTGTGCGCACCCCAATTTATGGAGTCGCATTAACTGTCTTAGCTGTTGTGGGGTTCATCCTAGGGCTGTTTGGCTCTGAGAAGATTTACGACCTTAGATTACTTATGGGTAAAATCGAACAATCGCTAAATTGGGGAAAACCGCATACCACCTGGACGCTCGCCCCCTGCTTTCAGCCCAGCGATCTAAATCAGATCGATACCATCTGGGGCAGTAGGTCGTTTGACGATACCAGCTATCCCAACGATAGTCGTGGTAAAATCAATTACGCCCGCGCCAAGATCATCCACGACCGCAAATTCAGCTGTCCTCTTCTTCCGGATCGGGTTCAAACTCTTCCAATGTTTTAGATTTTTTCCCCGCAATCAGGCGAATCGTCGCCAAGATCAGCCCCAACGCAATATAGCTCCATGATACAAGCGCAAAAATCAGCGGGAAGAAGTAGAGCACCCCATATAAAATAAATACCGCCACGAGAACCGATAAGAAGGCCAAGTGAAAGGAGGGAATACGAAAATGAAGCGCCTTGCTGCTTGGAAACTTAAGTCTACAAACCATCAGATATCCAAGAACGATCATCACAAGCGTTAAAAAGATCGAACGCTCCATATTGTCCAGATCCATCCAGCCGCGAACCCACGGCGATAGCAAGATCAGGTTAGCAGAGACAGCCGCGGCGGCCGCAGCGGGAATAGGAAGTCCCGAAAAGTGGCGCTTGTGAGCCGCCACCAATTCCGGATGGCCTTCCGCCTCCTTAGCTCGCACATTAAATCGCACTAACCGAAAGACTCCACAGAGCGAATAGATCATCGCACCCGCTGAAGCACAAAGAGATAACGGTGTTCCTGGCGCAAGCGAAAGGGTCTTCAATAAAAGGACCGATGGTGCAACACCAAAAGAGATCGCGTCGGCTAGTGAATCGAAAATCGCGCCAAAGTCACTCTCGGCACGCATTACGCGCGCAACAGCTCCATCCATAAAATCCGCGGCGGCAGCAACTAATAGTAAGAGCGCCGCAGTGTGAACCATTTCATAGTCGCCAGCACCAGGCTCTACCATGTTTACTTTAAAGATTACAAAAAGCCCGCACGCGAGCGCAAAGGCTGTGATGAAATTAGGAATAAGATGGAGTCTTTTCATGATTTCTTATCGTACCAAAAGGGGGAATTTTTTTTCTGGACGATAAAAACGGACATACAATATATAGTAGCTAGGGAGCCGATCGACTACCACATATTGTATTTAGAGGGAAACATGACACCGGTTTTAGAAGAGCAACAATACGCTGTCTGCAAACGAAATGGCACGATTGTTCCATTTCAACGTGATCGCATTCTACGTGCAATCACTGCCGCATTTCAAGCCACAAAAAAACAGACCAAGTTGCCTGAGGAGTGGGCGCAAGTAGTGAACCAACTCTGTGACCAGGTGGTGCTGCAGGCATTGGCGCTAGCCAATGAGGGCACCTCCCTTACAGTAGAGGGGATCCAGGATATTGTAGAAGCGACGCTGATGAAGCACAGCTACCATGATGTGGCGCGCGACTATATTATCTACCGCGATCATCGCAAAGAGAGCCGCGAAATGGATCTGAAGATCTATCGCCGCGACAAGACGACTCCTACCCGTTTCAACCCAATCAAGATTGCTTCTTCTATCGAACGCGCCTTCCGCCGTGCGCAAAAGATCAGTGGACAAACGCCAGAAGCGACCGTCACAGCGGTCAACGCTCTCACACAGAAGGTGGTAGCGAATATGGTAGAGCGCGTAACGCTAGGAGAGGCGCTATACATCGATGTCGTAGAGGATCAAATCGAGCGCGCGCTGATGGAAGATCGCTTCTTTGATGTAGCCAAACAGTACATCCTCCATCGCGAAGCGAAAGAGAAAGAATTTTCTGCCCCCGCCTTTGAAAAGGGCTCCTCTTTCAAACAGTTTACAGTTACAAGCGCTGATAGCAGCCAATTTACCGTTACTGAAGAGATGTTGCGCAGCAAATTGGCCTATGCCTGCCGAGGATTGGAGTCGCTTACTTCGGTAGAAACTCTTCTGGAGCAGGTGCTCTCTCAATTCTACGTGGGCATGAAGGAGAAAGAGGTCGACCTTTCCTACGTCTTTGCAGCGAAATCGTGCATCGAGCGCGATCCCACTTATGCACAGGTGGCTTCGCGCCTCCTCCTCGATGCGCTCTATCGCGAAACTGTTGGTCTCTCCGCATCGGACCGCAGCCTGCAGAAGTCGCATAGGACCTACTTCAAAAAGTACATCCAGAGAGCAATCTCTCTTGAGCGCGTCTCCCCGGATCTGCTCCACTATGACCTGGACAGACTGGCCGATGCGATCGACCTAAGCCGCGACGACCTCTTCTCCTACCTCGGTCTGCAAACGCTCTACGACCGCTACTTCATCCACCATGAGCAGCGCCGCCTTGAGACGCCGCAGATCTTCTGGATGCGCGTGGCAATGGGGCTCGCGCTCCCAGAGACAGACAAAACAGCACGTGCAATCGAGTTTTACGACCTGCTGTCTCAATTCTATTTCACATCGAGCACACCGACCCTATTTAACTCCGGCACCTGCCATCCGCAACTAAGCTCCTGCTACCTCTCCACAGTCATGGATGACCTAGGGCACATCTTTAAAGTGATTGCCGACGATGCGCAACTCTCCAAATGGGCTGGTGGTATCGGCAATGACTGGACCAACGTCCGCGCTACCGGAGCCCATATTAAGGGGACTAACGGCACCTCTCAAGGTGTGATCCCGTTCCTAAAAGTGGCCAATGACACCGCAATCGCAGTAAATCAGGGTGGAAAGCGTAAGGGCGCAATGTGCGCTTACATCGAGACTTGGCACCTGGATATCGAGGATTTCCTCGAGCTGCGTAAGAACACGGGAGATGAACGTCGCCGCACACATGATATGAACACGGCGAACTGGATCCCCGACCTCTTTATGAAGCGCGTGCGAGAAGAGGGACAGTGGACACTCTTCAGCCCAAGCGATGTACCCGATCTACACGACCTATACGGCAGCGCATTTGAGAAACGCTATCTCGCCTACGAAAAGATGACAGAAGATGGGAAGCTGAAGCTCTTCAAAAAAGTAGAGGCTCTCCAGTTATGGCGCAAAATGCTCAGCATGCTCTTTGAGACGGGCCATCCTTGGATCACATTTAAGGATCCATCAAATATCCGCTCTCCACAAGATCATGTCGGTGTGGTGCACTCATCAAACCTCTGCACGGAGATCCTGCTGAACACCTCCGCAGCAGAGACTGCGGTCTGCAACCTCGGGTCGGTAAACCTGGCTCGCCACACTACAGCAAATGGACTCGATGAGAAGCAGCTAGCGCAGACAGTTCGCACTGCAGTGCGGATGCTCGACAACGTGATCGATATCAACTTCTACCCAACAGCGGAAGCGAAAAACTCTAACCAAAAACATCGCCCGATTGGATTGGGTCTCATGGGCTTCCAAGATGCCCTCTATATCCAGGGGATCAGCTACGCCAGTCAGGCCGCTGTGGAGTTTGCCGATCAGAGCATGGAGATGATCTCCTACTATGCGATCTTGGCCTCTTCAGAAATCGCGAAAGAGCGAGGCGTCTACTCTTCTTACAAGGGATCCAAATGGGATCGCGGGATGTTGCCGATCGACACAATCGATCTGCTGCAAAAGGAGCGCGGCCAAGAGGTCACTGTCGACCGTTCCTCCCGCATGAATTGGGATGTTGTTCGCGATTCGATCGGCAGATATGGGATGCGCAATAGCAATACTATGGCGATTGCTCCAACAGCGACAATCGCAAATATCACCGGCGTGATCCCCTCGATCGAGCCGATCTACAAACATCTCTTTGTGAAATCCAACCTCTCTGGAGAATTCACCGTTCCAAACAGCTACCTCGTTGATAAACTCAAAGAACATGGGCTGTGGGATGCGGAAATGCTCGATGACCTGAAATATTTCGACGGATCGATCCGCGAAATTGAGCGCATTCCTGAAGAGATTAAACAGCTCTTCCTCACTGCGTTTGAAATTGAACCAGATTGGATTATCGAATGCGGCGCCCGTCGCCAAAAATGGCTCGACATGGGGCAGTCACTCAACCTCTACCTTGCTGAAACAAGTGGGAAGAAGATGCATCAAATGTATATGCTCGGATGGGAAAAAGGTCTTAAAACGTTCTACTACCTCCGCACGCTTGGAGCGACGCAGATCGAAAAATCCTCCATCGATATC
>CAZEZK010000004.1:5865-18537 GCA_964516935.1 uncultured bacterium | reverse complement strand
CGCGGTCTACAGCCACGCTGGATGAAAAACAAATCTGCCTCCGGAAATATCCAGGTCGACAGAGCAAAACCAGAGAAAAAATCATGCAGCCTCTCCGAAGGTTGCGAGAGTTGCCAATAATAAAAGGTGCCCTATGACGATAACTACGCATCAAAACACTCAAGAACGAGTTGATGTATCGAAAAAGCGACTCATCAACTGCCACGCAGTCGACGTTAACCAGCTCATGCCCCTGAAATACAAGTGGGCATGGGAACACTATCTCAATGGCTGCGCAAACCACTGGATGCCTACAGAGGTCTCCATGGCCAAGGATATTGAGCTCTGGAAGTCCAACCAACTCTCCAAAGATGAACGACGCGTAATCCTACGCACACTAGGCTTCTTTGCCACTGCAGAGAGCTTGGTGGGAAATAACATCGTTCTAGCCATTTTCCGCCATGTGACCAATCCTGAGGCCCGCCAATACCTATTACGACAGGCCTTTGAAGAGGCGATCCATACGCACACATTCCTGTACATCGTCGAATCTCTTGCACTCGACCAGGGAGAAGTGTTCAATATGTACCATGAGGTCAAGACCATCTACAACAAAGACCAGTTTGAGATGGAACTGACTGAAGCAATCATCCAGCCGGATTTTACTACCGAGACCGTTGAAGGGGCTCAAAAATTCCTGGAAAACCTCATCGGCTACTACATCATCATGGAGGGGATCTTCTTCTACAGCGGCTTTGTGATGATTCTCTCCTTCTTGCGCCAAAATAAGATGATTGGCGTTGGGGAGCAGTTTCAATACATTCTGCGCGATGAGACGATCCACCTCAATTTCGGGATCGATCTAATCAATGGGATCAAAGAGGAGAATCCAGAACTCTGGTCACCTGAATTTCAGGCGCGTATTGAAGCAAAGATCAGACAGGCTGTCGAACTGGAAATTGCCTACGCTGAAGATTGCCTTCCCAACGGGATTTTGGGGCTCACTGCTCCGATGTTCCGCAGCTATGTACAGCACGTCGCCGATCGACGTATGGAGAGAATCGGCCTAAAGGCGATCTACCACTCAAAGAACCCATTCCCATGGATGAGTGAGACGATTGATTTGGGAAAAGAGAAGAACTTCTTCGAAACACGAGTTACTGAGTATCAGTCCTCGTCAAATCTTACCTGGTAATCTAAAAAAAGCCCTGCGAGTCTCCTCGCAGGGCACTTACCTTACTTCGCGCCGTCGCAGTTACAGCCGCCTTCTGAAACATCAGGCGCCATATCCGAAGTTGCTGCTACTTCATGCGTTGCCGCTACTTCATGTTCTGTCGTAGCTTTTGACTCATCGCCACCTTCTTGAGCTGCCAAGAATGGGGAAACTGAAAGAGCAAATAACATAAAGAACTTTTTCACAAATACCTCCTAGGTTTAAAAGTAACTTGTACGAGGCTCTCTCTCCAAACTGTCTCAGATGAGAGAACCAACCGGACAAGTTCCTGGGATTCTAGCGTAGAAAGAATTTTTTAAGCAATCGAGGACAATGGCGAACATGTTAAATTATTTTCTTACAAAAGGGTGTTTATGATTCTAGCTGGAGATATTGGCGGAACTCATTCTCGGCTTGCTCTTTTGGATCCAAAAAATCCCGCCGTTCCAACACAGATCGTTGTATTCGACAGCCGTTCTCACGCAAGTCTCCGCGAAATTATTCTCGCCTACCTCACACAGACCAAAGCGAAACCGACGATGGCCTGTTTTGGGATTGCTGGCGCTGTACGCAATGGAGCTTGCCACACAACCAATCTTCCCTGGTCGATCGATCAAAAAGTTCTTGGCGAAGTCTTAGGTATCCCTTTTTTCCTGCTCAATGATCTCGAGGCAAGCGCCTATGGACTACGACTTCTCCGCCCAGATGAATTCCAGGTGCTTCAAGAAGGCACACTGCAAAGTGGTAATGCAGTTCTGGTTTCCGCAGGCACCGGATTAGGAGAGGCAGGTCTCTATTGGGATGGCAAGAAGCATCACCCATTTCCTTCCGAAGGTGGCCACGCCGACTTTGCAGCGCAAACCAACGAAGAGCTCGAGCTCTTCCAGTTTCTACACAAAGAAAACCACCATGTATCCTACGAACGGCTAGTTTCTGGCCCCGGACTCTATTCACTCTATCGCTTCCTTGTCGAAACTGACCGAGAACCACGTTGCGAGGCTGTAGAATCGCACGACCCCTCGCAAGCCCCCTCTCGACTCATCTCGGAACTTGGAGCGAATCAAGGCGACCCTACATGCCAGCGCGCGCTGCAGCTCTTTGTTACCTTCTACGGAGCGGCTGCGGGGAATGCATCACTCCATTTTCTCGCAGTTGGGGGAGTCTATCTAGGGGGCGGAATCGCACCACAACTAGTGAAAGAGTTTCAATCGGGAGCATTTATAGATGCTTTCACTCGCAAGGGGCGCTTTACAGATTTAATGCGCTCTATCCCCGTTCGAATCATCCTAAATCCACGCACAGCACTGCTTGGTGCCGCAGAATATCTAAGAGAAACGCAAAACGCATAACGCAATACTCAGAAGACGCAAAAAGAGATAGCGCCAGCTCAGGAAATATTCTCCACAGAACTTTATACCGAGCTGACGTCCGAAGATGTCTCTCTCGATGTTTATTTTCTTGGCCCATCGCAATACCTGCGATATCAAATATCAGAAATAACTTGCAATTTAGGTTACGTATGAAATGAAAAAACCAGGCTTGGGGTCACCAAGCCTGGCTGGAAAAACTAACTCACACAGTTGACTGGGCTTCGATTAGAAGTCCAGACGTGCTGTGAGTGTGAGGCCTTGCAGATAGAGATTCCCCTGATCTGTGTAGCTTCGAGCTGACGCTGTTGAAGAGTCAAAGCGGCGGAACATGTTCTGATCCCAGAATACTTGGAATCCATATCCAGCCATGAAGTCTACGTGCCAGTTATTGTTGTCGAAGTAAGAACCCCAACCGAATCCGAACTCAAGTTCTGCATGAGGACGAACTGCATTGAGAGAACCTTCAGAAGAGCTCAGAGCTACATCAGCAGACGCTACAGGATCTGGGAAGGTTGCGCTCATTTGGTACTGAGTATAGAGAATATCAGCAGCGCCGTTTCCGAAGAAGCGGAAGCCACAACCGAGATTCCAGTTACTTTCCATACCAGCACGGAGACCCAAGCCCCATGAAGATACTTTTTCATGTCCTGTTGTAGTTATACTCCCACTGGATGTTGTACCAGTTGTGCTACGACGCTGAGTGATCCAGGCTGCGCGGCCACCGAAGTGTGAGCGCACTGTCAGTTTTGTTCCTACGTAGGAAGCACGAGCCATCTGGAAATCTAGGAGATCCAGATTCAAGCGCCAGGATTGGCTGAGACTGCTGAAAAGAGCAGAAGCATCCAATGTTGCTGGAGTTGCGTAGGAGAGCAGATATCCACCTGTCGCAGCAGTAGCGGATGCGCTTTCTGTGCAGTGCAGGCGTGTATATTCTGCATAAGAATCCCAGTTGTCATAGTCCCAGTTCATACCTAGACCTACTTTGAAGCCAGGCTTGTAAGTAGAGCCCATCGTGATTACGGAACCTTGGGTGTTACCAGCGACAGAAGCTGTTCCTGTTGTAGCGGAATATCCCATTTCCATGTTGTCCTGTGTAGGTTGGAAATAGATAAAGCTACCAGTTGCATATACATCCCAAGAACCGCGCACATCAATGCGGGCTGGAGCGTTATATCCAGGCATCATTTGAGCTTGAGCCATATCACCTGATTGCTCATAACTTTTCTGAGGTCTGCATTTGTCTTGTTGGCCAAAGAGAGATGTAGCAGCGAGCATCGATGCTACAACCCATGGCTTAGCTTTAGACAGTAAATTCAACATGTTGTTTTGCTCTCCATTTTGCAAATTGTTGTCGTTAGAGATTGTCACCTCTGTTGACTCACTTTGGGTAAGCCTCGAAAGATGAATCAATCGTTACGACAAATCTTAGACACACTCTCAAAAATAAATCAAGTAGGTGTTCTAAACTTCACCGTAACACATAGAGACAATTTTTCCGAAAGCTGTTATATCTACGACGATGTGTTTGCGTCTTTTTCCGCTTTTCCTCCTGTTTTTTCCGCTGTTTGCAGCACCAGTAGGCAATCCTGTCGCTCCACAAATCCTCAATAAAGGACTCATTACCCCAAATGATTTCTGGTTGAATGTTCGTATTGGATATGAGTGCGATGTCATCAGCAATGGTAAGATGAAACAGACCGACGGAAGCTCTGGTCGCGTAGATCTTTACGAGCAGATTTGCAATTCGGGAACATTGACGTTTAATTTTCTGGACCAACTCGATCTCTACGGAATGTTTGGCTCTGCACGCACGGATGGCAACTGGCTTTTCACAACCGATGCAGATGTGATCCAGCGCGTTCAATTTGGAACTACATATGGCTTCTTGTGGGGAGTTGGCGGCCGCCTTATCGTCCATCAGTGGGATGCGCTCGGCCTCGGCATATCAGGATCCTATCGCCACCTGCTCTCACACCCCTCATATTTGACCTTAGATGCGACTAACGAATCAACAAAGGGAACGCATCTTCAGTGGCACGAATGGCAAGCTGGAGTCGCCCTATCCTATCGTATGGGCATTCTGATCCCATACCTCGGTGCAAAATATTCACAGGCACACGCACTACTAGGAACTTTTGTCGTTCCTATTTCCGGAAGTGCTTCCGGAAATTTACATATGCAAAATCGTACTCCTGTGGGACTCTTTCTTGGATGTACACTTTCCACCGGTTCCTATTTTTTCCTAAATGTGGAGGGCCGCCTGTTCGATGAAGAAGCCATTGCAGTTACTGGCGAAGTTCGTTTTTAGTCTCTTTGCTATACCGCTTTTCGCAGCAACGATCGGAAATCCCGCATCGCCATCGGCATTAGAACGCGGTTTGAAAATTCCAGATACCTCTTGGTGGAATCTCCGTTTTGGATTTTGCGAAGAGGTGATCATAGAACAAAAATATTACGCTCTTGAACGCCAACAAATTTCTGGAGCATTTGTTAAGGGACAAACACAATCGATTAGCGCGACATGGAATATTCGCGAGCGGTTAGATCTTCAAGCGATTCTCGGATGGGGCGAGCTGCATTGGCAGTGGCAGCAAGCAGGCATCACCGAAGAGGGGACAGCCTATCATGGATTCTATTGGAATAGCGCTGCCAAAGTGATTGTCTTTCAGATAAAAAATAGCGTATTAAGCGTGGACATGCGCGGCGGCGGCTGGCACGACTTTGGCGGCTCCTTCCAAGTGGGGCAAAGCAACTCTCAATCTACTACTTTCTCCTCCCTCTTTTGGCAGGCGGCGGTAGCTTTTAGCCAAAAATTAGGACCCCTCTGTCCTTACGCCGGAATCGCTCTACAACAGGATTCTCTTTCGATCCACTCCGTCCATCTAACCAATCGGTTCCGTAAAGGACCTTTTGGAGGATTCACCTTTTCCAACGGATCCTACATCTTTATTACCGCTGAAGGTTGCGGGTGGTATGAGACCGCCTGCTCCATCTCTTGCGAAATTCGCCTGTAAGTAGTACACTACCCTAGTTTTTCCAACGGAGTTTTCCCATGCGTAAAGTCGCTTTTTTCGGAGTTCTATTCTCCACATTATTTTTACATGCACAAAACAATAGCTCTAACGATGATATGGAGGCCCTGAGAAAATGGCTGCGCGATAAACGCATGATCTCCGTAAAGGAAATTGGAGGAGACCTCTCGCTTAGCGGCGAGGTGCGTGCTGAGTTTCAATATGCCAATGAGCGCAAGAATGATATTCAGCAGTATGGGACACAGGCACCCGTGCCATCCCCTCGCGCCGCTGCTGCCTGGGACGTCGAAGTCAACCTGATGCTCGACTACCGCACAGATTATACCTGGGCCTCCATCAAGATCGAATATGACAACGACATGGGTTCTGGAACGGGGACATTTAACAAATTAAAATTAGAAAGAGCCTATCTTGGCGGACGCATTGTCCCTGGAGAGACCTTCATCCTCGATGCCGAGATCGGTCGCCGGTTCCTCTACAATAGTTTCGAATCCAAGCTCGAATTCTCCTCCCTCTACGACGGGATTTTAGTTCGCATTAGCAAAACCTTTGAGTCGGTCGGCAACTTCTACCTCAACGGCGGCCCCTTCCTGATCAACGATCTCGATAGCCACTATGGCTATGTAGCAGAACTCGGAGCGCTGCGTATCGCGAATCTCGGGTTAAACATGAAATATTCTATTATTGACTGGAGAAAACACTATCCTAGCTCCGTAAAAAATCTCCGTTATAACTTCTTGGTCTCTCAACTCCTCGTCTCCTATCTGTGCAATCCTACCTGGGCGAGCGGCAAACTGGTGAAAGTGTATGCGATGGGACTGGTCAACCACTTAGCTGAAGGAGTTGCTGTAACTGCCTATCACCGCGCCAACTGGGGTTGGGACATCGGCGCTGCGATTGGTATGGTGCGCAAACAAGGCGACTGGGCGATTGAGATCGACTACCAATGGCTCCAAGCGCAAGCAGTTCCCGATTACGATATATCTGGCATCGGCCGCGGCAACGTAGAGGGGATTGGCCTCTACAGTACCACGCTTGCTGCCTCCAGCAACACCGCTACAACAATTTCTACAGCCGTAGGAAATGGGAATTTTCAGGGAATCGAAATCGATGCGCTCTACGCATTCACCGACAACCTGACAATAGAACAGTCCTTTAAGGTCTCCCACACACTTAATATTTTCAGTGACTCCTCCGGGAAGGCGCCAAATATCACCTACAAATTCTTCGAAACAGAATTTATCTACGGATTTTAAGAAGTTTGATTACAATCAGCGGGTCTTCGATCCGCTGATTGATTGCGATTCGTTCTGCCTCCATCAACAGCTCTCCCATCTCTTTCCCGGGGACAACTCCCGCACCCATCAGATTTTTTGCCTGCACCAGCGGCTTTTTCTGCACGATACGGTCAATTGCAAACTGCAACTCCTGTCGGCGCGCCTCATGCTCCTCTAAATTGACAATCTTGTGAGCAGCAGCGATCAAAAGAACATCTTGAGAGAAGCGATTTGCATAGAAGTAGGCCCACTCTACATCCTCCACCAGACGGCTCTTATGTAACAGCTCTCTTGCGTGGAAAGCGAATGTGACGAACTGCCGATCTAGATTGGGTAGTTTTAGCGTCTGAGTGAGCTCCAGCTGTGGCTCTAACGCAGAAAAGGCTAAGAGCGGCAGCAGCCAGGCGATGAGGGGCGCAGTGACGGGATAGTACTGTAACGGTGCCAGCCGTTTCAGCAACTCTGCCGATGCAACCCCTTGTAAAGCCGGGAAAATTGCCTCCAGCAGCCCATATTCATGCAGCCCCTGCAACATTTCAGGCAGCTTTCTAAATGCAAGCCCCTTTTCCAGCTCATTGACGATGCGTTCAATCGCCACGGCGGGAAATAGCTCAGCTGCATGCGTACGAATTGCCTCCGCAGTGTGCGGCTCGATGGTAAAGCCGAATCGGCAGGCCATGCGGATAGCCCGGACCATCCGCAGCCGATCCTCGCGGATCCGCTCGTGCGGATTCCCAATCGCGCGAAGTACTCCCGCCCGTAGATCTTCCTGCCCATGCACATAGTCGATGACCTGCTCTCGGATCGGGTCATAGAACATCCCATTGATCGTAAAATCGCGCCGATGGGCATCCTCCTGCTCCCGAGAAAATTCAACCCGCTTTGGCCTGCGTCCATCCTGATAATCAAAATCTTGCCGAAAGGTGGCCACCTCGTAGGAGTGACCATTAATCACAACTAGCACAATACCAAATGCGATCCCTATAGGAACGGTGTGGGGAAATAGCGCTTGGACGGTCTCTGGAGGTGCACTTGTGGCGATATCGATATCATCCGACGGGTGTTTCAACAGAAAATCTCGCACCCAGCCACCTGCGTAATAGGCGACAAAACCATTTTTCACCAACGTCTCAACAATAGACTTTGCTCCTTCATGCATCAGAATACCGCGGTTGTTGCGAAACTATATCCAAACTCATCCGTAAGGCGCCGCTCAAAATCGAGATGGAGCCGCCCCGTTACAGAGAGCGTCAATCCATAGAAATAACCGATTGTGCGATCATTTGAATAGGTCGTTGTTGGAGTTTCAGGCCCCTGACTGATCGTCATATGCGAGTGCAGGTAGGTAACTCCCACATAGGGCGTAAGAATAGCAAATTGCGCCGCTAGCCCCATATTTACCTGCCACTCCTCTACAGAAAACTTTTGCGGAACCATTTCAATCGGCAAATTCAATCGATTGAAGAAGCGGAAAAATGATTTAGGTGATGAGGGTACGGCAAAATAGGAAAAATCAGCACCAAGCGACGTATTCCCCCACTGCAGTAAAATCGCCTTTAATCCAACACACCAAGAAAAAGAGTAGGAGCTACGGAAGTTAAAAAAGATCGCGGAGAGATCTGTCTCTGGAGGCTGGTTATACCACTTCACATGCTCTTTTGTGCCGCCAGCCATCCCAAATAGCTCTACTCGACCAAGGCCAATCACAGAGGCTGTTGCCATCTGCGAGTGAAGTCCGAACTGTCTGAATATCTGATTGGGATCAAATGCCGGATCTGTCTGCGTTGCCGTATATCTCTTATTGCTGGTGTAATCTGCTAGGTACCCTGTCGTCGCTTTGAAAAAAGGATAGCGCGCACTAAAGAGCCCATGGTCCATAATTCCAGGAGAAGCTGGGTTGCCTACGTAAAAAGAAAATAGAGACGATGTACCCAATAAAAAAATTAAAAACCAAACCATATCTACAAGGATAGCAGAATGGCGCAAATAGCTCTCCTACCTGAAGAGGTAATTAACCAAATTGCTGCTGGAGAAGTGGTCGAGAACCCCGCCTCCGCAGTCAAAGAGCTCATAGAAAACGCAATCGACGCTGAGGCGCGGCGCATTGAGATTACCATCGAAAAGGGGGGACTTGACCGCATCTGCATCGAAGACGACGGCATTGGCATGACTCCGGCAGATGCGCAACTCTGCCTCCAGCGCTACGCCACCTCAAAAATTCGCGCCGCCGAAGATCTCCATACCCTACGCACCATGGGGTTTCGGGGAGAGGCGCTCGCTGCAATTGCCTCCATCTCCCAGCTCTATTTAAAGACCTCCAGCAACGGCATCGCTGTCGAGCTCCTTCCCGACCGCTCTATCCAACCCTGCGCCCGCAATCGCGGCACAACCGTCGACGTACGCAACCTGTTCTATAACGTCCCTGCGCGCAAACTCTTCCAAAAATCGGTCTCCGCTAACAGCGCTCTGGTGATCCGCACCACCGAGGCTCTCGCTCTCGCCCATCCTGAAATCGAATTTTCGCTCACCTCTCAGGGCAAACGGATTCTCCACACGCCCGCTACCAATCGCCTTGACCGTGTCCGCCAGCTACTCGATGCCAGCACCGAATTCTCCCACACCGAAGGCGACTGGATCCTCTGGGGCTGTCTCTCTCCACCTGAAAGCGCCCAGAAGACTCGCCCGAAGCAGCTCTTTTTCCTCAACCAGCGCGTCCTCGTCTCTCCACTCATTATCCGCGCTGTCAAAGAGGGCTATGCCACCCGCATCCAAGAATCGCTCTCCGTCCCCTTTATTCTCTTTCTGAAGGGACCGCCCGACCAATTCGATATCAATGTCCATCCCCAGAAAAAAGAGGTGCGCTTCCAAGACGAGCGCCGTATTTTCTCCCTCATAGCCCGAGCCATCGACCAAGCCCTCGGTGCCAGCAGCGCTCCTGCACCCATTGAAATAGAGTTCAAAGAGTTCGTACTCCCGCCTCCGATCGACTGGACTCCAACACCACAGCTTATGCGTTTCGCGGAGGCCCCTCCCCCCCTGCCAATGCAACAACCCACCTGGACACCGCCTACAGCGCGCGCTCTCTCCATAATCGACTCCTACCTCCTCCTACAAGAGGAGAGCGACCTGCGCGTCGTAGACCTCAATGCCGCCTATGCGCGCATTCTCTTCGACTCCCTACAGGGGAAAGACCTCTCTACAGAACAACAATCTCTCATGATCCCCATCGAGCTCTTTCTCTCGCTCGAAGAGTCACTACAGGCCGATGAGTGGATTGCTGAGTGGGAGAAGATGGGAATCTGTGGGCGCCGCATCGGAAGACAGGCGCTAGCGATCGACGCGCTACCCACCCGGCTTGAGCGAGATAGCTTTGCCGCCTTCTTCGCCCTCTGGAAAGAGGAGGGGAGAGCTCTACCGCCCACCATCCAGCGCTTTAGTCGCGGCAGGAAGCGACGCTACTCCCTGCCCGAGGCAATACAACTATGGGAAAAGGTAAAGGCCGCTCCAGCAGATCCTATGGGGAACAAAATCTCTGTCTGTGTAACAGCCGCGGAGCTAGCAAAATTGTTAGCGCGGTAAGAAATAGTCGGTAAGACCCTTTTCTGTCGGCTTCATACCGCGTGCCCCTTTCGACCAGTTCGCAGGGCAGACCTCTCCATGCTGCTCATGGAAGATCAGAGCATCTAGCACACGCACCGCCTCATCCACTGAACGACCGAGTGGTAAATCATTGATCAGCTGATGGCGAACAATCCCTTCTCGGTCGATCAAAAAGAGCCCACGGTAGGCAATGCCTTCCCCTTCATGTAACACCTCAAAGTCGCGCGCAATCGACTTTGTGATATCAGAGACGATCGGATAGGTGACGCCCTGAATGCCGCCCTTGCTTTTCGGCGTATTTAGCCAAGCCAGGTGCGAAAAACAGCTATCTATAGAACATCCCACCAGTTGCGCATCCCGCTTTTCAAATTCCACGAGGTACTCCTGAAACGCATGCAGCTCTGTCGGGCAGACAAATGTAAAATCGAGCGGATAAAAAAAGAAGACTACATAGCGGCCCAGATGGTCTGCTAGTGAGAAGTTGTCGAGAATTGTATCTTTAACGGCCGCTTTCGCGCGAAAATTGGGAACTTTCTTTCCTACGAGAGACATCTGAGAGTACTCCTTTCTTTAGCTATTGTTGTATCTTCACCGTGACCTGGAATCACACGCGTATCGGCAGGCAGCATCGCCAATTTCGCTAGCGAGACCTGCATCTGCTTTTTCTGACCCGTCGGCAGATCGATTCGGCCAATTGCACCACAAAATAGCGTATCACCAGCAATTAAGATCTTCTCTGCGCGACAAAAAAAACAGACCCCACCAGGAGAGTGGCCTGGCGTATGGATCACTTCCAAAAGAACCTGTCCAATCCAAATCTCATCCCCATCCTTCAATAGGCAATCTGGATGTGCTCCCAGAATTGGGAAAAAGAGCCGTAAGGAGTCTGTACCGGGGCGCTCCACATTGGGCGCATCCTCTGCGTGGACATAGATCGGGGCGCCAGTGCGCTCTTTTAACAGTGCAACGTCTGCAATATGATCCCAATGGGAGTGAGTTAATAGGATGGCGTCAATGGTAAAATGGTGTCGAGCCGCCTCATCGAGGAGAGCCTGCGTCGAGCCCTGAGCTGGGTCAACCGCTGCCGCGCGCTTCTCTTTCGGACATGCAATAAGGAGAGCGTTTGTCTCGAGCGGTCCGGAGGGAAATTTCTTAAGAAACATTGCACTGGAGAGGACTCGAACCTCTGACCCCCTGGTTCGTAGCCAGGTACTCTATCCAGCTGAGCTACCAGTGCGCAGTAATTGGAGATGTTACCATGCTCCAAAATTTGGATGCAAGATGTAAAGCCGCTTTACATTCAAGCTCTCTCAAGCTCCCGCATCCAACTGGGGATTAGAATGTTAAACAGATCCTTTAATGCAACTCAAAATTATGTTAAGATTAGATGCAAACAAACGGAACTATCATCACATGTCTGAACACCATTTAAATCACCGCCCCTTTGAAAATCTCGGAAAGCAAAATGGGATCCGCTACTGGCATGCAAGAGATTTGATGCATGTACTCGGTTATGAGAATTATTGCGATTTTGAACAAATCATCCAACATGCGAGAGCTACTTGCGCAAAGTTGGACATTCCTCTTAGTAAGAATTTCAAGTCCATGACCCGCTGGATAGATGGCGTACAGCATCCCGACTATAGCCTCTCAAGATTTGCCTGTCATTTAGTGACAACCCATGCAGACTTGAACAAAGAGCATGTCCTAAAAATGGTCGCCTATTTCAATTCCGGCTTACAGGCCTTTATGGGGTATATCCATACAGCACGGCAGGCAGGACAGATTGGAGCATCACATTCGCCAAGCGCACCGGTTTTTGGCCTAGAACACTTTATCTTTTTGCAAAATCCCGAGCATCTAAATCTCTATAACATGAGCCATCAGGTCTTAAGAACCAGATCGGACTCTCTCGATGAAATCTCTTTCCGTTTCTATGGACGCGATGATTAAAAAATTTTGAACAGATCTGTTGCGATTTTCCTAGAGCGTTTTGCAATCATCTCTAGTGAGCTAGTGTAGTAATAGGTCCCACTTGCATTGTGCCCAATAAGTCTTAGATATGGGTTGGGGGTTCCAGTTTTTCCTATCAGCGCTGAAGAAGAAAACTCTACATCCACACCACCAAATGCATTCTCACGAACCAGTCCTTGTTCGATCAAATGAGTCAAGAGTCGATCTTCTTGTTCTACATATCGTGA
>CAZEZK010000004.1:0-5855 GCA_964516935.1 uncultured bacterium | reverse complement strand
TCCAATCGAAGCACAAATCGTCTTTCTGGTTGAAGTGAGCTACATATTGTTGTCTGCCTAGATCGTATATAATGTTTTTTAACGGAGTCGCATAACGTAGCTGTCCCTGTTCTGCCATCTCTATGAGAATTTTGGCATTGGTAATTGGAATCGGCGAGCGATTATTTAGCCAATTCCGATGAAAGTGGTTGAGAAAGATCGCTTTTGAGCTGATATCGAGCGCATCCCACCAGACTTCTATCACCTCATTTGTCGCAGATAAAACAGCTTGCCATTTCCTCTCTTTAGCAGCAGCGGTTACTTCATTTTTCATCAGAGTGATAAAATCTTTTGTAAGATCATCTTCGGAAAAAAGCAGTCGCCAATCCACACCTGTACCCTGTAATTCCCGCCGAAGCAGTCGAATCGAATCCATTAAAGAAAAGATTTTCTTTTGCTTTTTAATAGAGAGAATTGCTTCCTCTGTAAAATACCGTAACTTGTGTGGCACCATCTTTCCCCTAGTTCGAGGATGGAGATGAGTGCGAGACATCATCGCAATCAGACCGGTATGTCCTGTTTTGCGCAGAGAAATTGCGATATCTACAGCAGTTAAGCTATTTCCGATAATTCCAACGGTTTCCGTTGGTTTGATCTTTCTCATGTGCTCTAAAAGTGGATAGGGCGCATTGACGTAGCGGGGAGTCTCTTTCAGTTGAAAGAGATCTCTCGGCCGATTTAATCCGGTGCAAAAAACTAAAAAATCCGCAAAAAAGGTCTGTTCGTCGGCAACTTCTATCGCAAATGGGTGCACAGCATGAATTCTCAAAACCTCGCTCTTCGCCAATTGCACCTCTATTCCAAGTTTTTTCGCTTCAACCACCGTCTTGCTCAGGATATCTGCTAAATAGAGACCAAAAATATGTCTGGAAATATAGGAGCGCTGATCATCAGCCTCATCCGATTCTGTAATTTTTTGCGCAAGGAGCTCGGGATGGTCCTGAAGCCATGTATGAAATTCTCCTAAATCTGCGGCGTTCGCGGACATCGTCTGTAGGGGTCTATTAACCAGCAGATTTTCTAAATCGTTCTGATAGGCAAGCCCTATGCCAAAGGTATCTGCAGACTCAAAAATAGTAATAGCCAGAGCAGATTGCTTCTTGCGCTTTGCGCACTCCAGCATGCTCTTGAGGAGCGCAACAGAGGCGGCTCCTGACCCGATAATTGCGATGTTGATCTGTTCGGCCATAGGAATGTAAAGCCGCTTTACATCACTCTTGTTTTTCGAAAGAGAGCGTAAGCAGCACCTGTCGATAACGGATACCAAAGAATCTTTTTGCGATCGACTCTTTCTTTAGTTGCGCTATGTAGAGAGGCCGCCCTAAAAGCGCCACTGACTCTTCCGCTTCTAAGAAATATTTACTCTTTGGCTGCAGAAAAATTGCAACCAACTGTTTGCGCAAAAGTAGATCCTCAACCTCGCCCGCGATCGCCTCAAACGGCTCTGCCTTCTCGTGATCTGGCGGTACGATCCGAAAGGCGTCAAACCAGCCATTGATCCAAGGAAACCCGGCCATGTGAGGTCTGGGAATAATCATCCTTAACGCAGGCAGACAGTGGAATAGAAAAATCGCATCCATCCAGCGGCCGTTTTTAAGAATCACTACAGCATCCGGAGGTAAATCTGCTGGCATTGTCTGCAATTTGCGAAAACGCTTCAGCACTCTGCGACCCAAGAAGGAGAAAAAATGTGTAGAGACGCGGCCAGACATAACCGCTGTAAATAAAAATGTGGCAATGCCCATAATCGCAAAGCCGCTAGCAGCTGCAAATTGTAGTTTGTTATTGATGAGGTAGAGCGTAAATGCAGCGAGCAGCACACCGACAAACCCCATAAAATTATTTGCAGCGATTGTCTGCCCTCGTTTTGCGTCGGGGCTATTTACCTGAATAAATGAATCACAGGGGATCACAAAAATTCCTCCAGCGATTCCCATCAAAATGAGAATAATAATCGATGCTGCGAGCGACCAGGCAAAAAAGTAGAGCAAAATAAAGAGGATGGAGATAGCAAATCCTGCGATACAGGCGAGTCCTAACTCGACGCGATCTTTAGAGATCTGCCCTGAGAGAAACGCTCCCAACGCAATCCCCACTGCAGTCACAACAAATAGATAGCCTCCGCCCACTTCGGAGAGTCCGAGCGACTCAATCGTAAAAGGGATCACGTTGAGCTGAAGAAAGGCACCGATAAATAGAAAAAAGGCGGAGCTGAAAATCGCTGGTAACAGATGAGGCACCTCCCAGCTCGACTTCAGCGTCTTGTAAATCTCATAGATAAATATCGGATTGATACGCTTTGTAGAATTTTGCGGAGCTGTTCGCGCAATTCCCAAACTCGCGATCAGACCAATAACAGCAACAGCGATGCAGACAAATGATTCGAAAACAAAATTTTTATGAGTGAGATCGGTGATAAGTGAAGCGAGAAATGTACCTAAAATAATCGCTAAGTAGGTGAATGCACCCATCGAACCATTCGCCTTGGAGACTCTTTTGGGCTCGACAAGCTCGGGAATAATGCCATATTTTGCAGGACCAAAGAGGGCGCTATGGGTCGCCATGAAAAAAAGAGCTGTGTAGAGACCGACCTCCGATCGCATCCAGACTGCGATCAGCGCCAAAGTCATCACAGTCACTTCAAAAATCTTCGCATAAACGATGATAGTGCGTTTACTGATCCGATCGGCTAGAATGCCAGCGCTAGAGGAGAAGACGAGAAAGGGGATCACGAAAATCGCCCCAGCTAAAGAAAGAATTGTACTAGCCTCTTGCGCTCCTTTAACATGGATAAGAAGGTAAATTACCAGTAGTTTGAAAAGGTTATCATTGAGCGCACCTAGAAATTGGGTTACATTTAAGAAGCGAAAAGAGCGAAAATCGGTACGAAATAAACCACGCATACAATGAATTTGAACCTATTATAAGTGAAAAGGTTATACAAATCAATGCAACCCTCCCTATTTCTCAGCCAGCGCCTTGATGAGCTCGCCAATTCTCTATCAAATTCCTTACATGCATCGACCACTCCGCTAGCCCCCGCTCTGATTCTAGTCCCTCACGGAGAAATGAAGCGCTGGCTTCTTTGGGAACTGGCGCGCAGATCGCCAAACCAGTCCATTCTCGGCATTCGCATCGTCTCTCTCTCTGAAGGAATTCGCCTGTTGCTCGAAGAGCGGTTTGCCTTTCCCTCATTCACGCAGCTATTTCTTTTCCTCTGTACGCGAGCTCCAACGCCCCATCTTGCCGACTACTTTGCAAATGACCCGATGGATCGCAAGCGCGTGCAGTGGAGCGCGCAACTTGCAACGCAGTGGCTCGATGAAGGGGCAGGAAATGAAGAACTTCCTTGGCCACTGCCCACGCAAATTCTTCCTAACGAATCTCCTGAATGGGGCGGCCCGATCCACTGCTTCTGTCTCGATCCGCTTCCTGATGCGACCTGGGCATTTCTTGCGCGCCATCCACAGGCATCCTTCTATCTTTTCTCTCCTTGCCAAGAGTTCTGGAGCGACTTCTGCTCCGACCGCGAGCGCCAGCGCATCCAAAAATATTGGCAACGCAAACGAGTCTCTGAAGAGGCGCACGCGCAGCTTGCGCTCTACCTTAAAGAGAGTCACCCGCTCCTTGGAAATTGGGGGGAGACAGGCCGTCGCACACTGACTTTCTTCGATGCCTTTGACTGCGATCTCAACGAGTTCTACCCACACCCCGAATCCAATTCACTGCTCGCAACACTACAACGCGACCTACTCTTTTTAGAAAAGCCAGAAAGCTGGCCCACAGACTCTTCGCTCCAGATCATCCTCTCAGGCACCTCTCCATTACGCGAACTCGAAATTTTGAAAGACAATATTTTACGCGCCAATCTACTCTTTTCGGAAATTGCCGTAATCACGCCAGATCTCAACCGCTATATGCCCTTTTTCTCTCTTGTCTTTGAAGATCCAGAACATCCGATTCCCTATCTTCTCGTAAACGGCGATGAGCGCGAGACCAGCGCCTTCTTCCAAGGGATACGTCAACTGCTCCTCATTTCCGAAGGGCGCTGGGATGCGGATGATCTCATTGCGCTCTGCCGCAATCGGTCCTTCCAGCGAAAACAGAACTGGAGCGAAAAAGAGTCCCAACAGATCATCGACTGGATTCGCTCTGCAGAGATCCGTTGGGGTTATGAGCGTCCTGTTGATTCCGGCTCCTGGGTGCGCGGCTTTGAGATCCTTCTCGACCGCGTAATCTCCTATCGACCAGGAGAAATCGGCATTGAAAGCGACCAGATCGATCTTCTCAGCCGTTTTCTCGAGCTGTTTCATGCTCTGCGTGACCGACTAACCCCATTCAAGGAGCAACACCCCCCACAACAGTGGGCCCTCCTCTTCAACGCGCTTGCTCATGACTATTTTTTCCTCAGCCCCAGAGAAAAGGAGCCGCTCCACAACTTTTCAGAACAGCTGCGCAGAGCAACGGAGAGCCCCGTCTCTCTCGAACCGATCCGCTATCTTCTCGAGCGCCTTTTCCGTATGGAAAAACGATCCTCTCTGCTCAATGCAGTGCGCATCTCCTCCATCGAAGAGGGAATGATCTTCCCCGTAAAAGCGCTCTTCTGCATCGGCATGGATGAAGGGTCCTTCCCGCGTAGAAAGCGAGAAGCAGAGGATCGCGCCCTCTTTCTCCAGGCCACTCTTTCCGCGCAACAGCTCTGCTCGATCAGTTACTGCCACCTCGCAGAAGATGGTACAGCACTTGCACCAAGTCTCGTTGTTCAAGAGCTTCTCAACTACGTCCCAGCGCCACAGATCCGCCACGAAGCACTCTCATTCAACCCCTCCTACTTCGATCCAGAGAAGCCCGCTCTACGCACCTTTTCCCAACGCGCCTTCCAAGCCGTTCGTACACCCCATATACCCGCGCGCATCTCCTTTTCCTTTCCCAAAACAGCTGTATCAACAACCTCTGTCTCCATCAGCGATCTGCGCCAACTCGTTAACAATCCCTGGAAATTCTATCTACGCAAAGGGCTCGGCATCTATTTCGAAAAACAGGAAGATTCTCCCTGGAGCCTATTTCAGCTCTCACCGCTGGAGCGACGCCTTTCCCTGCGCATTCCTCCCGGAATCTTCGGCGAAATTGAGCTCGCAGAGCAGCAACAAGAAGAGCTCAAGCGCTCTGAAGCTCTTCAGCGCTTTGGATTGACGACGCCGCAAGACCTTCCAATCACTCCTTTTTCCATCACCCTTCCTGGCGGCGAGCAGGTGCGCATAACCGGGACACTCAACCAAGCCGTCCCTGAGGGGCTCGTCCGCTCCAGTGGCGGCTTTGAAAAAACGCTAAAAATGTGGCCCGAGCTACTTATTTCACAAATTGCGCTCGGCTCTTCGCGACTCTTCCTCCTCGAGAACCAGCGCCCAAAAAAAATTGAGGTCAATGCCCCGCAAGAGCAGCTCTCGCTCTTCCTCGATTACTACTTTCGCGCCCTCTCTACACCCGCACCACTCCTCCCTGACTGGGCCGACGCCTTCCTGCGCAAAGGGCCTGAAGATCTCAAGAAAAAGATCTCTACCCACCCCTTCCGAGAAGATCCCCATCTCGACTGGCTCATCTCCAAAACGGAAACTCTCTGCGCCAACCAGCTTTTTGATGAATGGAGCGGCTATCTGCGCACCACCTTCCACGCCCTCATAGAGCTCTACCCCGGACGGAAAAAATGAACACGTTTAATTGCCTGGCCCCCGACTGTCCGCTCTTCGGCCCCCACTTCCTAGAAGCCTCCGCCGGCACCGGCAAGACCTTTGCGATGGAGCAGGTCTTCACCCGGC
>CAZEZK010000003.1:36558-41860 GCA_964516935.1 uncultured bacterium | reverse complement strand
CTTAAAAACAATGAGTTGCGCTGCATGAACTTATTTTTTGTCCTGTACAGAGGTTTCACAGCAGAAGTTACTTATCTTGGAAAATGTCTTGGCTACGAGGCCTTGAGGTTCTTCGACCACCTCTAGCTTCTCTTTGGAAACCGGTCTCCAATTTTTTCTGTCGTGCATCTTAGCAACCACGGCTCGTACTTCTTTTTCCGAGACAGCCATGCTTGTTACCAGCCGCTCTCTATAGGAGCGAAGTGAGTGAGGATCGTAGGAATAAAAGCGCCCTTCTAACTTGGTCAAGCCGTCTGGGACTCGCGCTCCCCAGAATCCAATCTGGTATACGTGACCTTTATAGAGAGTCTGTCCTTTAACCGTTACATCCTCTGTCGCAATGATGTTGACATAGGGATGGCAGGGGTTCGAAGTTGTATCATTAAAGGCAAAGGAGCTCTCTTTTTCTCTCGAGGCAACAATCTGCATTACGAAATTACGATCTTTATTATCTCGGACATAACCACCTACGTCTTTGTGGAAAAATCTCTGTGCAACTTCTTGCACCCGCGCTATTTCATTATCACTTAACACGGCAACGGTAGGCATCTCATTCCAGTCCACAGCGTCGTGAGGCTGGAGCCCCTCTTCACCGCCACAATAGAAGTATGTCTCTTTCGTCTCTTTATTCAGCAGCACATTGAAACGGAGATAGTGATCTTTCTCTCCCACTGGCATCTGGAGCTTAGATAGATCACTCCGTTTGGCGATCCCGTCCCAGCTGGGCCATTCAAATTGCTCCTGGATCCTCTTCCAACCCATCAGCTCGCTATTTATCTTGATTGCGGGCTCTCCATTCCTCTCTTCGGGCTTCACTCCCATGGCCTGCATCTGATCTAGGATCCGCGTATTCCGCAACATCTGTGCGAATTCGGGGAACTTCAGAAGGATCTCGAGGTCAAACGCAACAGCTTTTTGCTTCTGTAAATCGAAATTAAATTCGGCAGCAGTCCATTTTTCTAGAAGCCTCTGATCTAGGTGTTGAAGCCCGCGCTTCTTCTCATCTTTAAAGTGGAAGAAGGTCTTACCTGTAGCATTCTCTCGGAAAATCAGCTGGCGCTTTAAAGGATCTTTTTCTGGATCGCACTCATCTAAGGTAAATCTCCCCAGCACCTCTGCCCAGGTTTTCCAATCCCCTTCCACGTATAAGCCCGCTTCATTTTGTAAAGCTTTCATCTCTTGAATCGAAGGAATGAGATTCCCTTTATAGAGCGCATCGGCAAAGTCGGGATGGCTCATGAGGATAGTGTTATTAAACCCCGCTTCTTTCCACGCTTCCTGTAGATAGGGGGGAATCGCACGGAGCGAGTTATCTATGGGGGGCCAAATAAGATTTTTGATGCCTTGGATGATTTCCATATAATTCGGAGGAAATCTTAACATGCTTTGATACTAAAAACAAACATTAATAAATTTTTTACTCAGATTGACCTGCGATGAAACTAGTTGTCCATGCATTTTGAAAATTAAATCCCCCCGTAACACCGTCAATATCAAGGATTTCCCCTGCGAAAAATAGATTAGTACAAATTTTACTTTGCATTGTCTGAAAATCGACCTCTTTTAAGGTGACGCCGCCACAGGTAACGAACTCTTCCTTATTGGTCGTCTTACCGTCGATTTGGTAAGAGTCTCGATGGAGGCGGCGAGCCAGGGCTCGAAGCTCCTTTTTGCTGCGCTGCTGAGTAGAGGTCCCCAAGAGCTCTTTCAGAAGATTCTTTGGTAGATTAAAGGGACGCGGGATCTTCGGCTGCTGGAGCTCTTCGAAAATCTCCTCCTCAGAGAGGTCGGGAAGCCAGTTGATTAACAGCTCGACCTTGTAGTTCTGCTCGAAGAAGGTGCGGGCGCCCCAGGCGGAGAGCTTGAGCACCGCCGGCCCACTAAAGCCAAAGTGAGTGATCAGCAGCGGCCCCCGCTGTACCAACTTAGTTCCGGCAATTTTAAGTTCCACCTGCTCGACTGCGATCCCGCTCAGCTCCTTAAGCGGCGAAGTCGGTACGTTAAAGGTAAAGAGTGACGGTACCGGCGGCTGGATCGTATGGCCCAGCTGCGCCGCCAGAGCATGCCCCTCGGCAGAGCTCCCCATCGCTAGCAGCAGCTTGCGGCAATGGAGCGACTCTCCCTCTTTTAGAGTAATTTCAAAATGGTCATCCTGTTTGGTAATGGCCTGCACCCGCTGCCTAAGTCGGATCTCAACACCGACCCGCTCCGCCTCTGCGAGCAGTGCGCGGATGATCGTCTCCGAGTCGTTGCTCGCCGGGAAGACCCGTCCATCTGCCTCGGTCTTGAGCGCTACTCCCCGCGAAATAAACCACTCCATCGTATCCCGCGGCTGGAAGCGGTGGAAGGGACCCAGCAGCTCTTTACTGCCCCTAGGATAATAGCTAACTAGCATGCGAGGATCGAAGCAGCTGTGGGTCACGTTGCAGCGCCCACCGCCGGAAATGCGCACCTTGGAGAGCAGCACAGCGGACTTCTCCAACAAGAGAACTTTTGAAGAGCGGGTTGCCGCACTGATCGCCCCGAAAACGCCAGCCGCTCCCCCACCAATTACAACCCAGTCATACATATAATTTTTATAAATTTATACTCCTTCCAGCTCAAAGCCTTTTGAGTCACGAGCGGTATTCTTCTTGGAAAAGAGAATACAGCATCATAGAATTTCCGGAGTGTGCTTGAACCTCACAAACTTCCACTTCTGCCCCCGCTGCCATACTGAAAATCGCAGAGAATGTCGCAGCGTTAGCGCTTGTGAAAGCAGAAAAGTTGCTGAAGAGCTCAATACACACAAACAACAAAAGAAGTAGCGCTCTCTAGAGCCCCTCTTGCAAAACAATTCGAAAGCGCCTTAAAATTGCCCCCGCAAACTAAGGAGGCCATCTCATGGCTAATAACATCAATTTCGATAAGAAAATTACCGACTATCAGAACTCAGTAAACGACCAATTCGCAGGGGTAAATCTTTGTGCTGATAACACCCTTGAAATCACCACGCTTGTAAACTGTCTAAACATCAGTGGGTCACAGAATCCACAGTCCCAATACACATTAGCTCTTAAAAGAATAGAGCAGCTGAACGAAACAGATTCTAGCGAGAGTTCTGAGAACGAACTACAAACAGCCATTGTATCAACAGAAAACAAGCCTGTAAAGCTTTCCAGATGTCGTTCTGTGGATTCACTTCACGAAATGGACCATCCATTTAACAACAATAGACTTAGATCTCTCGCTATTGCAATAGATAGCAAGTTCAAATCGCTTCATAAAATAATTGAACAGCAAAATGACAAAATCTCAGACTTAACCAAAAAAGTAGAGAAAAACAATGAGATTGAATGGAAGGAGCAGTGCAAAAGCAGGCAGACTCAGGAAAAGATCAGCGAAAGGTTAAGCGATCTAGAAAGAACGAGTCGACATAACACTAGACACGGCAACCACTGGTAAGGATCCAAATCAAGTGACTTATAGGATAAAATATCCTCCGATCGAGCCATACAGAACAGGTCACTTGCCTGTTGGATCGGAGCATGAACTCTATTGGGAAGAGAGCGGGAATCCGAAAGGTCGCCCGATTCTCTTTCTTCATGGAGGTCCTGGGTCTGGTACAGACGCTGTACACCGCACCTATTTCGATCCAGACGCCTATCGAATCATCCTGATGGATCAGAGAGGTTGTGGAAAAAGCCGTCCCCACTCGAGTCTTGTAGATAACACCACTTGGCACCTTGTTGCCGATATCGAACTACTACGCACCTTTCTCAACATTGGACAATGGGTCGTCTTTGGCGGTTCCTGGGGTAGCACTTTAGCGCTTGCCTATGCCATCAGCCACCCTGATGTTGTCTCCGCTCTTATTCTGCGCGGCATCTTCCTCTGTCGTCAAAAAGAGATGCGCTGGTTTTTTGAATCGGGCGTTAGACAGGTGTTTCCCGATCGCTGGGAGCAATTTATAGAGCCAATTCCTCTTGAAGAGCGAGGAGATCTCATTACAGCGTACCATCACCGACTCACCTCTTCCGATCAGACAATCCGTCGCAAGGCCGCAGAGGCATGGAGCCGCTGGGAGGCAGCGCTGATTCGTCTAATTTTTGATCCAGAGATCTTCCAGAAGATTGGCACGGGAGAACATGCCGATGCAATTGCGCGCATCGAGTGCCACTACTTCGTCCATCGAGCCTTCTTCCCGACAGACAACTGGATCATCAATCAGGTCTCTTGTATCCGTCATATCCCCGCCGTCATCGTACACGGACGCTATGATATGGTTTGCCCCTTTGAATCGGCCTGGGATCTACATAAGGCCTGGCCCGAGTCGCTGCTGGAGATCATTCCCGATGCGGGGCATAGTGCCGGAGAGGAGGGCATCACAGATGCACTACTTCGCGCCACAGATCGCTTCCGCTAATCATCCCTTTTGGACTACAAACGGACGGAGCATAATCCCACTGTGCATCGCCTCAATACCTCACGCAGACCTCCTCCAAAATCTTCCTGAAGAGATCGATGTTGTTGAGCTTCGTTTCGACCTCTATCCCTTCTCGCCCCCCTTCCCTAAAAACGCCCTCTTCACCCTTCGTTCAGTTGCCCATGGAGGCAAATCTACCAATGGTGAGGCAGAATTAGAGAGGCTCCTCTCCTTCTCTCCCCCATTCTTTGACCTCGAGAGCGATCTGCGACCAGAATTTATCGAGAGAGTCATCCGAGAGCATCCAGAAACCCGCTTTATCATCTCCTGGCACGGTACCGAACTGCCCCATCTGGAACAGCTCTTCCGCTACAACGCCTTCGGCTACAAGATTGCGATGCCGGTGCGCTCCACCAATGAGGCGCTGCGACTGCTCCTGCTAAAGCGGCGCTATCCGCAACTTAGTCTGATCTGCATGGGCGAGACAGGCTCCTTTGCGCGGATATTGGGAGCGGCAATGGGCAATCAGCTGAACTTTGTCTGTCTGGATGAGACGCAGAAAACGGCGCCGGGACAAATCTCCCTAGCAGAGTGGCGCGGGATCTATCGCGCCCACAGCCTCAATAAAGAGACGGAGCTCTACGGTCTGATCGGCGATCCTGTAGATAAGAGCAGAGGCCACCTTTACCACAATGAGCGATTTGCGAGACTCCGCCGCAATGCGGTCTATTTGAAAATGCGCGTTACCCCTGAAGAGCTGCCCGAGTTTTTCCCATTAGCAAAAGAGATCGGCTTCCGAGGGCTGAGCGTGACGATGCCGCTAAAAGAGAAGGTGATCCCCTACTTAGATCTACTCGA
>CAZEZK010000003.1:33305-36548 GCA_964516935.1 uncultured bacterium | reverse complement strand
CATCGGCGCCGTCAATACGATCTCTATCAAAGACCTGACCTATGGAGCCAATTTTGATGGCTCAGGAGCCCTCGATGCGATCGGTCCGATTGAGGGGCGCAAAGTAGTCCTACTTGGAACCGGAGGTGCAGCGCGTGCGATCAGCTATGAGGCTACGCGGCGCGGTGCAGATCTGACAATGGTCAATCGAGCCCTCTTTTCAGATCTGCGCCCTGACTATGACGTTCTAGTAAATTGCACCCCCAATCCGATGCCGATCGCTCCAGAACAGATCGATTCAGGAGCGGTGGTGATGGATGTAACTTATGTGCCGCGAATTACAGCACTCTTAGAAGCTGCGCAGCAGCGCGGCTGCAAGATCGTGTCTGGCGAAGAGATGTTCCTCAACCAGGCTTTGGCACAGAACAAACTATGGATGTCCAAACAGCCCCCGTTTTATGTAGGCCACGGCATCCTAAGAAAGCTCCCTCGTGGCCTGATCATCACCGATGAGTCGATTCCCTGTCCGATCGAAGGAGAGAAGATCTTAGTGCCACCAGTCAAAACACGCGCAGCGAAAGAGGCGATTGAAGATGAATTGACCCGTAGAGGCCACGGTCGTGACACAATGCTGATCGGCTTTGGAGGAGGGGCGATCTGCGATCTAGTGGGATTCATCGCTGCAACCCATCTGCGCGGAGTACCCCACATCCTTGTTCCGACCACCCTACTCGCCATGGTCGATGCTTCGATCGGCGGCAAAACCGGCATCGACACGCCACTGGGAAAAAACCTGATCGGCGCATTCTATCCGCCACGGGCGATCTTTGCCGACCTCGATCTGCTCGACACCCTTCCCCCACGCGCCTGGCTCCACGGCCTCGCAGAGGTCTTTAAATTGGGACTAGCCTATGACCCCTCTCTATTCGATCTTCCGCGCGATGAGCTGGTGCTGCGCGCAGGACTGGCGAAGATGGAGATCGTCGAGCGCGACCCCTACGACCATGGACTGCGAGCCATCTTAAACTTCGGTCACACGATCGGCCATGCACTAGAAAACCTTTCCAACTATACTCTGCCTCATGGCGAGGCTGTGGCAATGGGCTCTCTCACTGAGAGCTACCTGAGCCTCTGCATGGGACTGTTAGATAGAGCATCGTTCGACAAAATCAAAACGCTCTACCAGCGATTTGCCTATCGCCTACCCAAAGGCTACTCGCGCGCTGCGCTCAAACAAGCGATGCGCAGCGATAAAAAACGAGTGGCAGGCGTGGTTCACTTCGTGCTGATCGACAGGATCGGCCATGCGGTTCCTAGCCAGCCAGTGCCAGATGAGAAGCTCAATGAAGCCCTCACTTGGATGGAGAACTATTATGCATAACTATGGCTCTTCAGCTGTGTCAAAGCCCCGAGCGGTATACACAGTTCACCCCTCTTCGCTCAATGGAACCATTACAATCCCCGCCTCCAAGTCCCACACGTTGCGCGCCATCCTCTTCGCCGCACTGGCTGAGGGCACCTCCCATATCCAGGAGTTCCTCCCTTCGCCAGATACAACTGCGATGATCGAAGCGGTGCGACAATTGGGTGCTACTGTGAAGATCTTCGATAACGAACTGATCATCACAGGGGTCAATGGCCATCCCCAAGTCCCCGATGATATCATCCAGTGCGGCAACTCAGGACTTGTCCTACGACTCATCGGCGCACTCGCAGGCCTTATGCCCCACTACATAGTCCTCACCGGCGATACATCGATCCGCACCAGCCGTCCCGCGCAGCCGCTGCTCGATGGCCTAATGCAGCTCGGCTGCTTCGCCGTCTCAAGCCGCGGTGATGGCTATGCGCCACTCCTCCTGCGCGGTCCTTTCACAAAAAGGAGCGCAACAATCGATGGTCAAGATTCTCAGCCGGTCTCTGGCCTGTTGATCGCAGCCGCCTTCGCGCCCCATCCTACAGAACTCCACGTCTCCAACCCTGGTGAAACTCCCTGGATCGATCTGACACTCAACTGGCTCAAACAGATGGGGATCCGCTGCCGCGCCACCGGCTACACCCACTATCGTCTCGAAGGTCAGGCGCGCATTCGCCGTCTCTTCTACCGCGTGCCCGGAGACTTCAGTACCGCCGCATTCCCGCTCGCTGCCGCACTCCTCACCGGCTCTGAACTCACTCTGCGCAACCTCGACATGGCCGATATCCAGGGCGACAAAGCGCTCATCCCGATCCTTCAACAAATGGGGGCCAAACTGCGCATCGACACCGCACAGCGTACAGTCATCGTCGAAAAGGGCTCCCAACTCAAAGGCGCACGCATCGATGTGAATGGACTCATCGACGCACTGCCGATCCTCGCTGTGATCGGCTGCTTTGCCACAGGTCGTACTGAATTAGTCAATGGATCGATCGCCCGCCGCAAAGAATCCGACCGCATCGCCACCATTGCCCGCGAGCTGCGCAAAATGGGGGCCGATATCGAAGAGCAGTCTGACGGCCTCACCATCTCCCCCTCCCAGTTGCGCGGCGCAGAAGTCTCAAGCTGCCATGACCATCGCATCGCCCTCAGCCTCGCCGTCGCCGCCCTCGCCGCCCGCGGCTCAAGCCAGATCAGCGAAACCGCCTGCATCGCCAAGAGCTACCCATCTTTCTGCAAAGACTTCCAAGCCATCGGTGCGAAAATCGCATGAAGTAGAATTACATTTTACTTTTCTGTATAGTGGGCCCTGTTTTTGTAACCTGAGGTGGTTTTTGGATCCTTTTTCTCGCATGATGTGGTGCATTTTTATCCTGTTCATTACATCTCTAATATATGGATGGGCCTGTGTCAAAACATATGATCTTTTTCAGAACGCTATTCGTAAAAAAAGTCGACTAAAACTCTGGTGGGCCTTTTCTACTGCCATGTTTGGACTTTCTGCGTTTCTCTTAGCATTCTGGAATGTTGCGGTAAAAATATGATCTCTCGAAAACTTACCTGCATATGTCTATGTTTTGCGATACCCTACTCTGGTTACTGTAACGCAGCACAAAATCTGCTCTCTTATGCCAAGGGGAGTCAAACTGAAAACGTTCAGAAAGAAATCGAAGAGTTACAACAGTCCATTCTATCTTCAAAAGACCCCGCACTAGAAAGTCGAAAATTTCTTCAGTCATTTATTGACGAAATCAATATACAATATGGCATGCAACTCACAATAGCAGATGCTTGTAGGTTACTCAGAGAAAATCTTCATTTATTACAAATTCCCAAAGAGTTCGAGGGAG
>CAZEZK010000003.1:0-33295 GCA_964516935.1 uncultured bacterium | reverse complement strand
TTTAACAGCGATCGAGTTATTCGAGTCTGAACCAATAGTAACTAAATGGCAATCTGCCAAACTGGAAGCCCATATTTATCCACCCTGGGAATGGAATTTTTTTGGATTGAATAAAAAACATTCCTCTATGGTTGCATCCATAAGTCACGAACCACATCTTGAGCTTCCTGATCGGATGGCCATTGGTGTTGCTTTTACTGCTGGTGGCGCTCTGGCATGCCTAGTACCAGGTGGACAAGGTTTTGGACTTTGGATGATTGGACTTGGCGCTGCATTTGCGGTAGAAGGCCTAGCAAACGGGGAAAAACCTTTTTACCGAGACCCAGACACTGGAGAGGTCACGCCATTTAACCCACCTCTCCCTCAGTAATATGCATCTAATTCTCTTTGGATTTCAGGGATGTGGCAAGACTACTATCGGCAAGCTACTCGCAGAGCAGCTTCAGCGCCCCTTTATTGACACCGACCTGCGCATCGTGGAGAGATCTGGCCTTCCCGTTCGAGAGCTCTACCGCATCCATGGCGAAACCCACTTCCGCGCACTGGAGAAGCAGATCATCCTAGAGCTCGAACCTCGCCCCAATGCTGTAATTGCGCTGGGTGGTGGCAGCGTGCTCGATCCAGAGAGTGTCCAGTTCTTACGCACTATCGGCCAGATGATCTACCTTGAGGTACCCTTCGAGCAGCTGCGCATCGAGGGGCTGCCCGCCTATACCGACAGCCGAGCGCTCTATGAGATCTACCAAATTCGCAAACCAATCTACGAAGCGGTGGCTCGTGGCCTCTAACTGGTTTGGACAGATCTTCCGCATCACTACATTCGGAGAGTCGCATGGTCCTGCAATCGGCGTCATAATCGACGGCTGCCCCGCTGGTCTACCGATCAATGCTGCAGAGATCGATGAGAAGCTCGCACTGCGCCGCCCCGGAAGGAATAACCACACTTCGCCGCGCAAGGAGCCCGATCGCGTCGAGATCCTTTCAGGGATCTACGCAGGCCAGACGACGGGCACTCCGATTGCCCTGCTCATCCGCAACCAGGATGCCGATCCAACACAATATGCAGCAGTTGAGGGGCTCTATCGCCCAGGGCATGCTAACTTCACCTACCAGCAGAAGTATGGCATCTGCGACAATCGTGGGGGCGGTAGATCCTCCGCACGGGAAACGGCCACTCGCGTCGCTGCGGGCGCGGTAGCAAAGAAGCTGCTAAGTCATTACGGGATCGACTGTGTGGCTTTCGTGTCGGAACTGGGAGGCATCGCAATCAGCGACGTAGAGCTCTCTGACCTCTACGCGCTGCGCATTAAGGTGGAGAGCCATCCGATCTTCTGTCCCGATGAAGTGGCCGGAGAGAAGATGATGTCGGCAATCGCTAAAGTAAAAGAGGAGCAAGACTCCCTTGGAGCGGTCCTCTCCTGCGTCGCACAACTGCCCGTGGGACTTGGTGATCCCGTCTACTACAAACTCGAGGCGCAGCTCGCCGCTGCAATGCTGTCAATCCCCGCAACCAAGGGGTTCGAGATCGGCGAAGGATTTGCTGCAGCGCGTATGCGCGGCTCCGAGCACAACGACCCCTTCACCCTAGATGATACAGGCCACATCTGCACCAAGACCAACCACGCAGGCGGCACGCTGGGAGGCATCTCCACCGGCGCCCCCCTGCTCTTCCGCGTCGCCTTTAAGCCCACCTCCAGCATCAAGCACCCTCAAGAGACTGTCTCCCTAAAGGGAGAGAAGATCACCTTCCAGCTTCCAGAATCGGCCCGCCACGACCCCTGCGTCGCCATCCGCGCCGTCCCGATTGTCGAGGCGATGACCTCCCTTGTCCTAGCCGACGCCCTCCTCATGCAGCGCGTCGCTAAAAATATTTAGTTATACCCCTTCCAGTTCAAAGGCAAACCCTCTACTGTAGCAAAGATTGAGGAAGGATTGAGCAGACCGTCCACCAAGTAAAATAATGTTTAATATATAATAAAAAATTAATCGTTGTTTTTAATTTAAACTATACATACAATAATCACAAACCTTATGCAAGCAACTAACCCCGTCATTTACTATACGCCGCATAAAGAGTCTATCAACCACGGCGTCGTTGCGGATGAGCATACTCCCGGAGCTAAACAGATCGCGATTCCTCCGGATATAGACGAGGGCCATCCGAGGTTGTACGCTTTAGGCGTGACGGTTACCGTCATCGCTGTAGGCATCTTTATAGCAGCGAATATCGTCGCATTCCCCTTCGCAGGCCCTATTTCGTTGCTAGCTCTTGGAATTTTAGCGGCTGTCGCCTATGGTATCGCGAACGATCAACTCGCATGCCGCCAATGTATTGAATACTTTACTGTCGGCCATACCACAACTCACCAGCGCCTTCTCAAAACAGATAACCCCACCTTAAACGGTATCGTATGGGGCATTTATGACACATGGGAGCTAGGCGTAATCGCTGGAACAGTAATGGCTATAACCGCTCTAACAACAGGACTGGTAGTCGCACCAATATTGCCTTACCTAGCTCTCGCATTCGCCATTACAATCGGAGTTGTCTGTCTTTATACCCATATCCAAGTTAAAAATAAAGAAAAGGAGTGGAGTCAATCGAATGAAGAAGTAAGGCTTAGTACTGGGTCAGATAAGCTAGTGATTATCCCTGAAGAGGGCTTTCATCCCGTCCAGCTGAACCTGATTCCTAAAGAGAAATATGCTGCATACTTGGGGGTGAGAGAGCGCACTGTGATTTGCTGTAACACTATGCCGCATTTGGGCGGACTCGCCATGATCTCGCTCATCGCTTTAAGTATTATTCTCTAATTTTCTATCACAACAGGAACGGGCCAGAAGTTTGGATTGGCAAGGATCTCGATCGGTTCTGGTGTTGGCGCATAGGCGCGCGGGATCAGGTAGCAGGGGCCATCTGGAGCCGGAAGGAGTATAACTCTGAGATGGGAGTGGCTGCTTTTCAGAAAAACGATCTTTTTCATTAGTAGTAATAGTTCAGTGCCACCACCGCGCTGGAGAAATGGGAGCTATTTTTTCCAGCCACTGTGAACCAAGAACCAATGATCAGCCCTAGGTCATTCGACCAGTTATATTCAATGGCAGGCGCTAAACTGTATTGTATCGACGCCTGGTTTTCATTGACAGCTGGGAGTGCAGCAGGGTTTTCATCGGGGTTTTCTGCAAGCCCCGCAGTTCCCGAAAAAGTTGTTTTACTATGCCAAAGCCCCACCACATCGCACGCAAGTGCCCAGTTACGGGTCAGTGTATATTCAGCAGCAACATTGAACTGCGTGACTCTTTCAGGATGCACGGTACCATTCGCACCATATCCTCCACCATAGGCGTTAAACCCCTTCACATGGACATTCGTTGGGATGCCATACAGGCCATTGAAGTAGAGGTTCAGATAATGGTCGCCGTAGCAGTGAAGAATCTTCGACATTCCCAAAATGAGAGTAGTCATCCAAGCTCCCCTCCCCCCAGCATCAGTTCCCAGCTTGTTTGGATTAAGGTTCTGATATTTACCTGTGGGGAAGGTCTCGCGAATAGTAATTTTAATCGAGGGCCACCAGGAGAGGTGTGGCAGCTGATCTTTATGGAGCTGAATATCGAGCTGTGCATTCCAGTCGCCAAGAGCCCAGCAGCCAGCGCCATTGCGATAATTCCAGTTCCAGACAGGCATCACCCGCACATCCGCCCACTTCGTTAAACCAAACCAAACAGGAACTCGAAAATGGAGATTCCAGAGCGTATCAACCGACTGGGACTTCCACTGGTTGTTATAGAAGGAGTTATGAGCAAAAGCGTAGACATAGGGCTCTATGTTCCAGTGGCCCGAACGAACGATATTCCCCGACGTCGCAATCAGCGGCCCAGTCAACCAGGGGGGATTTGACCCCTCCTCCGTAGATCCTTGATATGCAAAGAGAATGAGAGGGAAAAACCATAACCAGCGCATTAATGCAGTCTATGACCATTGAGCACTGGCTGTCCAGCCCCAACCAACACAATCGCATGCTCTTCATTAGAGAGCCATAACAGAGCTCTGGAGCACTTTATTTTCTGGGGCGTCGGGAATCTTCTCTACGCTTCTCAACTTTGAAAATAACCACAATCACTGGGAGGCAAAAATCGCAACGCTCTTATATTAAGCAACATAAAAAACTCACCGGACTAGACAATTGTCTAAATTGTCAATAAATGGCATTATTAATGCTAATAATTTGCCACTTTGTAGAGTTGATAAATAATATATGACTATTTCACCCGCTTTGCTCTTAAAATTTAATAGAAACGAGCAGATCCAACTCCAAGAGAAATGCTTTGAATCTCAAGAAAATTGCGATCAACTTGTAGAAGCATTTCATAAATGCTTAAAGGAAGGCGATAAATATACAACTATACAACGATCGGCTAATGGTTGTACGGGATTTACTTTTCTCTGCTCTGTACCTGCAAATAAAATTAACAATCAATTTTCAGAGCAACCTTTAGAATTCGTATTAAAATGGCAGAACAAGACTCAATGCTCCGTGGAGAAATTCGGCGCAAAATTATTTTCTCAATTAGGTTTCCCAGCTCCTATCCCTATTTCTCTGGCATCCGATCTATCCAGTAGGGTGGCTAAAATGGCTAGCAAAAAGTGCCAATCGTTTTCTTACACGCAAGAACATGATTTGATTGCCATGCCAAAGCTACATGCCAGTAACTTTAAAGAGGCTTTAAAAAATAATAGTGTTAAAAAATGTTCTATCCAGGACCAGGCCAAAATCATTAAGGAACTTGGGAAAATTTCTGCTGTCGATCTAGTTTTGGCGAATAATGATCGCTTGATCTCATTTACATCCGATCCGAATGATCCATTCCATCAGGCTTCGAAATTCAACTCGGGCAATGTGATGCTAGAATTGGACAAGAGTCAAGAGCCCTACACATTCGTAAAAATGTATCCTATCGATAATTGCCCTGCCCCTGACTTAATTGTTAAGGGTAAAGTGGTTGAAGAAGAGCATGAGTATGCTCTAGAAAATCTTTTTAATACCGAAGACGATGATTGGGAGTCCGAACCTTATCTAGAAAAGATTGGAGAGGGGCCGCAAGTACTCTCCCCTGAGCAAGTGGTTGATGGATATCACCAAGTTTTTCAAAAACTCATCACCAATACAGATTATGTAACGACACATGCCTACCAAAATATTAAGAAGGATATTTCGGACCATACGAACACCCCCCAAGATTATGACAATTTCCTCGAAATGGTTCAAAATAAATTCAAAGAAGGCTTCTTGGAATCCCTCCATGATATTAAATCGTTTGACTTTGCTCTAGATGAGTCTACCGATAAAACATCTCAATATGCAGTACAGCTCTTTCTGGAAAATTTACAAAATCTTAAACAGAATCTTTAGACGAGGGATTCTTGTTGAGCCCCTCTCGATCAGATTCGTTTAGCATGTCAGCAGTCCATTCCAAGATCTGCTCTTTTAATGGAGTCGATCTCCCCCTTCCGGTTACATAATCATCAAAAACAGAAGCGATGTTATTTGGAATTTTATCCACGGATTGGTTAAGCATCTCCTTTAAAATGGCCTTAGAATCTGTATCATCAAGGTCGACATGCTCCTGTATGCTGCGAAAAAAAATCCGAGGGATCTCTGTGTTCTTGAGAGAACTCTCCTTGACTGGAATAAAATTCTGATCAATAGGTATTAAACTTGACGAATCCGTTCTATCTATTACTGGCATACAATTCAACATCCTTTTTAAAACACCATTCTATTTTAACCATAAACAAATAAACGTGTCAACTCTGTTATATACTCCTTCCAGCTCAAAGGCACCCAAAAGGATTGAATTGAAAGCTCTCGCGGTTGAATTACCGCTAATGGGGGTTGTATTAAACTCAATACTACCCCCATTAGCGGTAATCCAACCCCGAGGCTTTGAATTAATCCTCTTGGGTGCCTTTGAACTGGAAGGAGTATATACCCCTTCCAGCTCAAAGGCACCTAAGAGGATTGAATTAAAAGCTCTCGGGGTTGGATTAATCCTCTTGGGTGCCTTTGAACTGGAACGGGTATATCTTACCACTTCCTGCAAAAACCAAGTTTTGCGTAACGCAACTTGTTGATTAATAGGTTGTTAATAAAAACACTTCTAGTTGCAAATGCCTTAACTAGCAGTCCTTAATAAAAATTCTCGAAGTAATTTCGGGCGTGAAAGTTGCTGAAATTGTCGTAAAAATTTTTGAAACAGAGCACTAGTCCCATCCCTCAGCTGGAGATTGCGGAAGGTGATGAGAGGCTTTGCGATGGCGAAGCATCAAAACAAGCGCAAAGACTTCGATTTGTCGGTAGCTTTCACGCAGCTCAAAACCAAAACTTATTTTTTCATAAATGGTATAACCTAAAAGAATGCTCGGAGCGAGAGTCGAACTCGCACGGGATTGCTCCCAAAGGATTTTAAGTCCTCAGTGTCTACCATTCCACCATCCAAGCACAGAAAGGCCGCCCATGGAAGGCAGCCTGAATTGGAATTAGAGCAGATCGTTGTCGTCTGCGCTATTCTCCTTAGTTGCCTCTTCTCGCCCTTCATGTGGAGAGAAAGGGGGAGGAGAGAACTCATCAGTTGTTTTGTAACGGCCAATTGTCTCTTTGATGAGCGTTGTCGGAGGAGGGATCAGACGAGCCATTGGCGGAGGTAGTGGCGCCGCTGGAGGAGCTTCATAGCTCTGGTCGAACTCGCCCTCTGATTGGTCTTGGGCATCATGCTGCGGCTCGCCAGCTTGCTGCTGGCTGGAGGGCTGCGTAGGACGATCCCCTCCACGGCCGGAACGACGACGGCGAGGACGGCGCTTGCCACTTTCGCGACGACCTTGAGAATCGCCAGCAGGGGCGCTCTCATCTTCGTAGCCTTCAGAAGAATCACGGGCAGGCTGACGGCCTCCGCTAATCTTGATAGCGCGATCTGGAGCGGCATTATGAAGTTGCATGCGCACTTCGCGATGCTCAACGAGCTCATAGTCGGAAAGCGGGATCAGGAAGGGTTTGGAGCGCTCTAACGAGCGGTAGAAGAAGGAGTGGCCAAAGGAGACCACTTCTACGGCCTCTACGGAATGCTCCTCGCGATCTGCAGCTTTACTGCTGCGCAATAGTAGACGATACCCATCTCTCGGAGTGATGATCGTCTCAATGATTGGTTCTCTTGTAAAATTCACAGTTACTCCCGCGATGCCATGTACGCCAACAGATCCACGAGTCGCTGGGAATATCCCCACTCGTTGTCATACCAGGCTATCAGCTTGAAAAAATTGGGGTTTAGGGCAATCCCTGCTAACTTATCCACAATGCAAGAATGGGGATTGCCAATAAAATCGGAAGAGACGAGCTGCTCACTCGTGGTGGCCAAAATTCCCTTTAAGGTAGTGGCTGCAGCTCTGTCCATGGCCGCCATAATCTCCTCATAACTTGTAGCTTTGGAGAGTCGGACGGTTAAATCTACCGCCGATACATCGATCGTCGGCACACGAAATGCCATACCGGTGAGTTTGCCCTTCAATTGGGGCAGACAGAGGGTCACAGCCTTGGCTGCTCCCGTGGTCGCCGGAATGATATTAAATCCTGCTGCCCTGCCCCCTCGCCAATCCTTATGGACTGGACCATCTACGGTGGGCTGGCTGGCTGTTAGTGAGTGAACTGTCGTCATTAACCCTTCCTCAATACCAAAATTATCTAGCAGCACCTTACAGAGGGGTGCTAGGCAGTTAGTCGTACATGAGGCATTACAGAGGATTGTATCGCGAGAGGGCTCATATTGGGTATGGTTGACGCCCATCACATAGGTAGGCATCGAATCCTTACCAGGGGCAGAGATCACCACGCGCTTGGCGCCAGCTATGAGATGCTTCTGCGCATCCTCCAGATGGGTGAAACGGCCTGTAGACTCTACGACATAGTCAACCTCGAGATCTTTCCAAGGCAGCTTTGTAGGATCCTTCTCAGCGCAAATGGCTATTTTATGAGAGTTGATTAGAAGATGTTTTTCGTCGTGAGAGACTGAATGGGGATAGGTGCGATGAACGGTATCATACTTGAAAAGATAGGCCAAATGGTCGGCCGGAACTAGGTCGTTTACAACTACAACTTGAAGGACGCTGGACTCCAACGCCTGTCGTAGCACCAAACGGCCAATCCGGCCAAAACCATTAATCGCTACCCGTATAGGACGCATGTACTATAGATACTCAATTAGACAGGTCGATGCGTTGTCGCCAACTCGATGATCCGCTAACCGAATAATCCGGGTATACCCCCCCTTACGCTCCGTGTAACGGTCGCGCAGCTCTCCAAAGAGCTTCCCAATGACTTTACGATCGCGAGAATAGGGCGAGAGATCTCCACCTTTTACGAGACGTGCCTCTTTAGAGGTCAATGGGTTGTAGGATACTCGAAGCTGGGCAATCGCGTTGCGGCGAGAGGCCAGCGTATTATCTTTTGCTAGTGTAATCATCCGATCGGCATGGCGGCGCAACTCTTTAGCTTTCACCAGAGTCGTCTCAATGCGACCATTTTCGATCAAAGACTTCAGCATATTAGCGATCATCGCACGGCGATGAGAGCCAGTACGGCCTACTTTAAATGTATGTTTACGATGTCTCATGACTCGACACTCCCCGATTTTGCTTGACGATAGGTTGCGATGATCTCTTTAATATTATCGCGAGTAATGCCATAAGCATCAAGATTCATACCCAGAGCTAGCTCCATCTCGTCGAGTTTTTGACGAATCTCCGTGAGAGATTTTTTCCCGAAGTTACGGAAACCGAGCATTTCAGATTCAGGCATAAGCACAAGCTCGCCAATCGTCTCGATATTCGCTGCCGAGAGGCAGTTAGTTGAACGGACAGAGAGTTCAATCTCATCGATACGGAGAGAGAGTTTCTGTAGAAGCTCCTCACGATCGCGATTTGTCGTCATCTCGCCTTGTTCAAACTGCACAGCGTGGGTTTGAATAGAATGGAACACCTGGAAGTGCAAAATTCCAATCTGGCAGGCGAAAGAGAGAGCTTCTACAGGGGTAATACGCCCATCTGTAGTCACTTCCACAATCAATCTGTCGTAATCGGTATCTTGTCCAACGCGTGTGTTCTCTACGAAATAGTTCACCAGGCGGACTGGAGAGAAAGCCGCGTCAATAATGATCTCGTCTGTTTGGCGATCAAAATGGAGGTGGCGCTCTGCAGGCACATATCCGCGGCCAGAACCGATACGCAAATCAATGCGGCGGCTCATCGGCTTAGTGACTGTAAAAATTGAATAGTCTGGATTGACTAACTCATACTCAGGACTGTCAATGAGGTCACGGAGGCGAACTTGGTACTCCCCCTTCCCATTCTCGAGCATCTCATCGGTCACTTCGAGCTGAGATGTCAGCTGACGAACTTGGCGAGGATGGTGAGAATCTTCCGCTGGAGTGAGACGTCGCAAGAGCGCTCCCTTCAGGTTCAGAATGATATGGGTCATATCCTGTACAATGCCTTCAATCGCCATATACTCATGAGGAACCCCTTCAATTCTCACAGAGAGAATTGCCGGAGCTTCCAGAGAAGCGAGAAGCATGCGGCGGAGGGCGCTCCCCACTGTGTGCCCAAAACCACGCTCAAAGGGTTCGACTACAAACCGGGCGAAGAGAGGGGTCTGTGTCTCGACCTTAATCTTCTCCGGCATCTGAAATTTGCCATATTTTACTGCCATATGTGTCTCCCTACACCCTTCTACGTTTACGCGCTTTGCACCCATTATGAGGCACTGGCGTCTGGTCGCGAATCACTGTAATCAACAGGCCTGCGCTCTGCAAACCGCGTACTGCAGACTCACGTCCCGCGCCTGGACCCTTCAAATTCACTTCGCACTCTTTCATTCCCAGCGCCGCTGCGTCACGGGCTGCGTTTTGCGCCGCCACAGTCGCCGCAAAAGCGGAGGATTTTCTAGAACCGGAGAAATTCGCTTTTCCCGCCGAAGACCAGGAGACAACGTTACCTGCGAGATCGGTGATTGAAACAATCGTGTTATTAAATGTCGCCTTCACGTGAACAATCCCTGACGAGATAGTACGTGTAATCTTCTTTTTAACGCGAAGTCCTGCCTTCTTTGGAGGCGCTTTTTGTTCTTGCTTAGCCAACTGATCCTCCCTTACATCTTCTTGTTCGCAACTGTTTTACGCTTACCTTTTCTCGTACGAGCATTGGTACGCGTTCTCTGACCACGAACAGGCAACCCGTTGCGGTGGCGCATGCCTCGATAGCTGTGAATCCCAATCAAACGTTTGATGTCGTTCTGAATTTGGCGACGGAGATCCCCTTCAACCGAATACTCAGCCTGGAGAACCGCATTCAGCTTGGCGATCTGATCTTCCGTCAGTTCGCGAGCCCGCATATCCTTATTCAGACCCAATTTTTCAATGATCTGATTTGAAAGGCAACGTCCTACCCCATAGATATAGGTCAGACTAATTTCTAAACGTTTATTGTCGGGAATGTCTATCCCAATCACTCTAGGCATATTTCCTCAAATATCGGTCTATCGTACCGGTAAATTGTTTTATCTGCAATATGTTATGCTCTCGCCGGGCGAAGCTTTCCCTTGGTCATGAACCCATCATAACGTTTCATCAGAAGATGGGACTCAATTTGCTTGGCCGTATCCAACACAACCCCTACTAAAATCAGCAGAGATGTACCACCAAAAAATTGACTAATATTGGCATCCACGCCCATGAAGCCTCCAATAACGGAGGGCAATATGGCGATGATTGCGAGAGAGCAGGCCCCGACCAAGAGGATCCGGCTCATCGCGGATTCTAAATATTCCTGCGTAGGTTTCCCTTGACGGACTCCGGGAATAAATGCTCCATTCTTCTTCATATCAGAAGCGATCTGATCAGGCTTGAATTGGGTCGATGTCCAGAAGTAGGTAAAGAAAAATATTAACAGGACATAGAGAGTCAGATAGACCCAAGAGCCAGGAGAGAGATAGAGAGAAAGCTTGCCAAACCAGCTAGAACGACCTAGAAATTGGCCGATCGTGGCTACAGACATAAGGAAGGAAGATGCAAAGATAACGGGAATCACACCGGCATAATTGACCTTCAAAGGGATATGAGAACTTCCCCCTTGAACCTCATGACGTCCAACGATGCGACGGGCATATTGGAGTGGAATGCGACGTTGTCCCTGGATGACCAGGATAGTCCCAGCGACAATGAAGACGAAGAGGACACAAAGCATAGCTAGCTTAGTAAAGGAGAGCTGCCCAGCATCTTGCGAGCCTAAGTTCAGCTGATGGATAATGGTTCCAATCGTACTGGGGAAGGAGGAGAGAATCCCCAATGCGATGATAAGGCTAATCCCGTTACCGACGCCCTTTTCTGTGATCTGCTCCCCAATCCACATAAGGAAAAGGGTGCCGGCAGTCATAGTGGCGACGAAGGTAAGGTAAAAGAGCCATGGAATTCCGAAGATTTGCGGATCAGCCAACTCAGAGAGTACAACACCAGGGGTGGCAAGGTTCATCTGGAGGGCATACTTCGCATAAAAAATAGACTGGAAAACGGCCCAGAAAAGCGTAGTCATCCGGGTCCAACGAGAGAGTTTACGGCGCCCTTGATCAGGAGCTTCGCGAATCTCACGTTGCATAGAGGGTATGAGAGCTACTAAAAGCTGCAGGACGATCGATGCCGTAATATATGGCATAACGCCCAGAGCAAAGACGGTCATCTTAAAAAAGGCTCCGCCAGAGAAAATATCGACGAGCTGAAAGAGGTTTTGGCTGCCTCCTGTGGCGTGTTGAAAGAGCTTTACCACTACTTCAGGATTTACACCCGGAACAGTGATATAGGCTCCTATACGGCAGACCGCAAGAAGGACCAACGTATAGAGAATTTTTGTTCTGAGCTCAGGGATACTGAAGATTCTCATGAACACGCCACCTGACCCACCCCAGTTTGCTGGGTTTAGGCCAGGAAAGTTTCGGAGGAATCCAAGAACTGCTGTCATATCACCGTACTTATACTACTGAAAAAGAGATGCCTGCTTCTTGAAGCTTCGTTTGTGCTGTAGCAGAGTAGGCGTTCACTTCGATCTTCACTTTCTTTGTAAGTTCGCCATTGCTCAACACTTTAATCGGACCAGTCATCCAACGCGCAATGAGCTTCTTCTCAAGCAGCGTCTCGCGATTGACCACTTCCCCTTGTTCATAGTGAGCTTCAATCTTTGCGAGTGTAATCGCAAATGAGGGCACTGAGAAGCGACCTCTAGTAAAGCCACGGACTGGAAGTTTTCGGTAGAGAGGCACTTGCCCCCCCTCGTACCCATAACGGCGCTTATAACCGGAACGGGAACCATCCCCTTTCTGTCCTCGACCGGAGGTTCTACCGCGCTTGGAACCGATTCCTCGGCCAATCCGCTGTACCTTCTTCGGGGGACGGGAGACGTCTTTCATTTCACCTAGATTAAACATTGCCTCTCCGTTCTGCTAAGTATTGATCTCGATTTCTGAGTTGCATGAGGGCCTTAAATGCTGCCTTCACCTGGTTCAGAGGGTTATTCGAGCCAAGGCTCTTTGCAATAATATTTTTGATGCCGCTGAGCTCTAGTACGGAACGCACTTTCGAACCAGCAATCACGCCAGTCCCCTCAGGGGCTGGTTTCATCAATAGTTTCGCGCCATCCCACTCGACGTAGACTTCATGGGGAATAGTCAACCCATCCATTTCTATCGAGTAGATATTTTTGCGCGCAGATTCAGACCCTTTTCGAATCGCATCAGAGACTTCATTCGCTTTCGCAAATCCATATCCAATATGGCCTTGACCATCCCCTACGAGAATGAGGGCGGAAAAGCTAAACTTCCGACCACCCTTAACCACTTTTGAGCAGCGGTTGATGTAGAGAACCTTCTCTTCAAACTCGGTGCCGATCTCTTCTTGGCGCTGACGTTGTTTCGCAGACTTTTTTTGCATGAGCTATATCCTACACAAAGTTAAAACCGAAGCCCAGCTTCTCGAGCTGCTTGAGCCAATTCGGCAATCGTTCCATGGTATTTATTGCGGCCTCTATCAAATACGACCTTCTCAACCTGATGGCCTTTTGCCAGTTCAGCGATCTTCCCGCCTAAATAGCGAGCTGCTTCTTTGGATTTTTTCCCGTAAGGACCACCGCGGTGCTCTTTTGAACAAGTGCCAATCCCTGCGAGCGTAACACCGCGCATGTCATCAATCAACTGGACGTAAAGATGGCTATTTGTTTTAGAAACAGAGAGACGTGGCTTCTCTGCCGTTCCCCTCTGCAAGGCGTTACGCACACGATGTGTACGCGCAATCCGAGAGCGAGTTCGATATTTTTGAGTCTGATCCATATTATGCAGTTCCTTTCGCCTTCGCGGCCTTTCCTTCTTTCTTACGGACATACTCGTTTTCGTAGCGAATGCCCTTGCCCTTATAAGGCTCTGGTGGCTTTACAGCGCGTACAGCGGCGGCAAACTGCCCCACTTCTTGCCGATTAGCCCCTTTAATACTAATCGCAGTCCCCTTATCAACCGCTACTTGAACAGTAGAGGGAATAGATAACTGCGTTGGATGGGAATAACCCACCTGAAGATCTAATTTATTTCCCTGCACAGCAGCACGGTATCCTACCCCAATCAGAGTCAGACGGATCTCAAATCCTTGAGAAACGCCGTTGATCGCATTAGAGACCAGAGCGCGATGAAGACCGTGGAGCGCATCTGAAAGTGCATCGCTGCTCTTTTCGAGATAGGCTTCTTGTCCCTCTATGCGAAGGTTCAAACCTTCTGGAAGCTCGAGAGAGAGTTCCCCCTTAGGGCCCTTTACTCGCAGAGAGGCGGAACTAACCGCCTTTACTTCAACCCCTTTCGGCAGGGGAATCGCCTTTTTTGCTAAACGAGACATATGATTCCTCTACCAAACCGCACAAAGATATTCGCCACCCAAATTCTTTGAGCGTGCTTCCTCGCCATCCATTACTCCCTGAGAAGTAGAGAGAACAACGATTCCCATTCCATTCAAAATGCGCGGGATATCATCGCATCCAATGTAGCGGCGACGGCCTCCTGTAGACATTCTGCGTAGACCATGAATCACAGACTCACGAGTCGCATTGTAGCGCAAAAATACGCGAATGGCACGGCGCTCTTCGCTAACTAAAAAGTTATCGATGAAGTGGTGCTTCTTTAAAAGATCTAGGATCTTCACTTTCAGCTTGCTATGACTAATATCAACAAAGCGGTGCTGTGCACTCTTCGCATTGCGAATCTTGGTCAAAAGTTCTGCTATCGGATCATTGAATGCCATTCGAAAAATCTCCTACTACTTAAAGGGAAAACCCAACAGGGACAGCAGCTCAATGCAATCATCATCACTGTGAGCGCTGGTCACCAAGGCAATGTTCATCCCCTGTGTTCGTTTCACCTTGTCTAAGTTAATCTCTGGAAAGATCTGCTGGTCAGTCAATCCAAAATTGTAATTTCCTCGTCCATCGGCCTTCTTCGCAAAACCGCGGAAGTCGCGGATGCGTGGAGCAACGATGTTGCAGAAGCGATCGAAGAAATCATACATTCTCTGACCGCGAAGCGTAACCATTAAACCAATTGGCTGATCTTCCCGCAACTTAAAATTGGAAATCGCTTTCTTGGAACGAGTTACAACAGGTTTCTGCCCGGAGAGCATCATCAGCTCATCGCTGTGCTCCTGAAGAGCATTCTTATCCTTCAACGCATCTGCCAATCCCATGCTAATAACAATTTTCTTAAGCACGGGCAATTCCATCGCACAGCGGTCTGGATTGCGCTCACGCAGTTGAGGGAATATTTCATTTTTAAATTTTTCTTTGAGCCTAGACATATTCTATCCTACTTCTTTGCCTCTTTAACGTGTCGGTAGAGGACCTCTTTCCCTTCTGCTTGATAGAAGAGCTCGCGGCCATTTTTCCCTTCGCGGACACGGAGGCGTATTGTCTCCCCTGCTTCTGTGCAAGGAGCGACGTTGGAGATGTGAATGGGAAATTCCCTTTCAACACGTCCTACCTGACTCTGTTGGGTCGGCTTCGTATGCTTTATACGGAAGTTTACCCCTTGAACCAGTACGCGATCTTCACTCCGAGAGAGCACTTCGCCAACTTTTCCTTTATCATTCCCGGCGATCACTTGTACGCGATCCCCTTTTCGAATCCACTTACTCATTAGATCACCTCAGGAGCCAAAGAACTAATTTTCACAAATCCACTGTCTCGCACTTCGCGAGCTACAGGACCAAAAATACGGGTCCCTCGTGGGTTATTTTTGTCATCCAACAACACGCAGCTGTTGTCATAAAAGCGCAAGTAAGAACCATCTTGACGGCGGATATAGGTCTTCGTACGTACGATGACTGCCTTCACGACTTCCCCTTTCTTCACGGAGCTTTTTGGATCCGCTTCTTTAATGGAGCAGACGATAATATCGCCTACACGAGCATAACGTCTACGGCTTCCGCCCAGCACTTTAAAACACTTCGCGCGCTTTGCGCCGGTGTTGTCAGCAACATCTAGTTCTGTTTCTTGTTGAATCATAGAACCTCTACTACGCGCCAGCGTTTCAGTTTCGAAAGAGGACGTGTCTCTTCAATGAGAACTTTCTGCCCCTCTTCCACCGCATTACTCTCATCATGGGCGTAGCACTTCATTTCGCGCTCTACGACCTTCTGATATTGGGGGTGCACCATCCGGTGAACCACCTTCACGGTCACTGTCTTATCCATTTTACTGGAGATGACTGTTCCGACCTGTCTCTTGCGATTCTTCTCTACGGATTGGTCCATTATAGTGCCCTCTGCTTCTGCGTTAATATCGTCAATACACGGGCCTTCTCCTTGCGCTTCATTGGCAAGAGGTGGGGCTTTTCTAACTTGCGTTGCATTGCCTTTTCATTTCGGAGAGCAAATAGCTCTCTGTCTAATTGGATCAGTCGCTCCGATAACTCTGTAATAGACTGATCGTGAACTGTTTTTGTCCGTTTTGCTGCCATAATTTTACACCTGCTCCAGACGATCTACAAATCGAGTGCGAATTGGAAGCTTTGCACTTGCCAAACGGAGCGCATCTTGCGCCTCTTCGCGAGTGACGTTTGCCACTTCGAATAGAACGCGACCAGGGCGGATAATAGCGACCCAATGATCTGGAGCGCCTTTTCCTTTACCCATCCGTGTTTCGGCAGGTTTCTTGGAGACCGGCTTATCTGGGAAGATCCGGATCCATACCTGTCCTTTTCGACTAAATCGGCGACTGATGGTTACACGGCATGCTTCGATCTGCTGTGCCGTAATACGGCCGCGACCGAGAGCTTGCATACCAAACTCACCGAACTCTACGAAAGCCCCCGTCTGAGAGAGGCCTTCCATACTACCTTTTTGCTGCTTGCGGAACTTTGTCCGTTTAGGAGTCTGTGCCATAGCTATTAGCCTCCTTTAGTGGGAGTGGGAAGAGTGATAATCTCCTCACCGAGGTTAATCCAAACTTTTACACCGATCGAACCATAAGTTGTCTCAGCTCTGCCATAGGCAAAATCGATATTCATGCGGAGCGTATGGAGAGGAACGCGTCCCTCTTTATACCACTCAACGCGAGCGATTTCCGCTCCGCCAACGCGACCAGAGATCTGCACTTTAACCCCGGCAGCGCCAGCATCCATTGTCGTCTGTAGCGCTTTCTTCAAAACGCGACGGAATGGGATACGACGCTCTAGCTGTTTCGCAATCCCATCAGCAACCAGTTTTGCATCGAGGTCTGGGCGTTTAATCTCCTCTACCTCAATCCAAACCTCTTTGCCTGTCAGGGCGCGAAGTTCCGCTTTCAGAGTGTCAGCCTCTGCACCTCGTTTCCCGATAACAAGACCAGGACGAGAAGTGAAGATGGTGACCTCAATTTTACCGCTCATGCGCTTAATGCGGAAGCGGGAGGCGCCCGCACAAGCGGGTTTAGTGAGGAGTAGCTGACGGATCTTGCGATCTTCGCCAATCAGATCTCCAAATTCTTGCTTGTTTGCAAACCAACTGGATTGCCACTGCTTTCTGCGTACCAACCGGAAACCGATTGGCGATACCTTCTGTCCCACGCTTAACCTTCCGTTGCTACTACTACAGTGAAATGGCTAGTCCGTTTATTGACCGGAACTGAGGAGCCTTTGCTTCTCGGTTTTGCTCTGCGCAAAATCGGACCTGGATCAACACGAACCTCTACTACTTTTAGATCATCGCGACGCGCATTCAGTTGCGTTTCCGCATTTGCTACGGCGCTATCTAACGTCTTCAAAATCAACCGACCGCCCTTCAACTGACAATATTTCAATTGAAGAGTCGCCTGAGCTACGGAGAGTCCGCGGATCAGATCGGCAGCATAACGCGCCTTACGGGGCGGAATGCGAACATATTTGGTAATTGCCTTAGCGAGTTGCATTTATCAGCCCCCCTTCGCGGCTGCAGGTGCTGCGGCAGCAGCTGTCTTTTTCGGATGGCCTTTGAATTGTCGGGTCGGAGAAAACTCCCCCAACCGATGGCCTACCATGTTCTCAGAGACATAAACGGGGATAAACTTCTTACCGTTATGCACATCAAAAGTGTGACCTACCATATCCGGTATAATCATCGAACGGCGGGACCAAGTCTTAACGGACTTTTTAGACCCTTCTCGATTCAGACGATCTACCTTTTCACGGAGGTGGTGATCTACAAATGGACCTTTTCTTAGCGATCTTGCCATGGGACTATCTGCGCTCCTTTACAATCCAAGTTCTCGACTTCTTCTTGTTGCGTGTTCGGAAGCCTTTCGCAAACTGCGCCCAAGGTGACTGAGGAATATTTCCCTTACTACGGCCTTCACCGCCCCCGTGGGGGTGGTCAACTGGGTTCATAGCAACGCCGCGAACTGTCGGACGGATACCCATCCAACGAGAGCGCCCTGCTTTGCCAAGTACACGCAAATTGTGTTCCGAGTTCGATACTGCTCCAAAAGTTGCTTTGCAATCTTCATTGATCAGACGAACTTCACCGGAAGGCATACGAATCGTCGCATAACCTTCGCTACGAGCCAGCAACTGAGCAGAGAGACCTGCAGAGCGCACAAACTTCGCGCCGCGACCTGGATTCAGCTCAATGTTATGAATCGTAGAACCTAGCGGCATGAATTTCAGACGCATGCAGCTACCCACGTTAAATGGAGGCTGATCGCTAGTAGAAACTTCATCGCCCACACGGATGCCTTGAGGAGCCAAGATATAGCGCTTCTCGCCATCGCGGTAGTTGAGTAGAGCGATGAGGGAAGAGCGGTTTGGATCATACTCAACAGAGGCGACCTTCGCTGGAATATTTTCTTTGTCTCGCTTGAAGTCGATGAGACGGTAGATACGCTTATGGCCACCACCTTTATGACGGCAGGTAATATGTCCATGGTGGTTACGACCACCCTGTTTTGGCTTAGGCGCTCTTAAAGACTTTGGGATTCGCTCCCCAGAAGGATTCAGCTCTGTACGGACTGGATGCACAAGTTTGCGCTGGCCCGGAGTGACTGGTCTAAATAGTTTCGGCATAAATTACTTCGCCTCCCCATCAACTAGGTCGCCTGGACGGAAGGTAACCACTGCTTTTTTGTAATTCGCTGCGCGACCTAAACAGCCGCGGATACGTCGCACTTTCCCCTTAATAGAGATCGTGTTCACAGAGACAACCTTCACCTTCTTATCGGCATAGATCATCTCAATGGCCCGAGCGATCTCCTGTTTGTTGGCGCCTGGGGCGACATTAAACACTAATTTTGGAGACTCACAGCGACTCACGGAGGGATTGCTCTTCGCCTGTTGCAGATAGGACAAAACGCGCGCCTTTTCTGTTACGCGAAGTCCTTTGATAATATCATACGGGTTCATACAGGGCTCATTAAGTTAAGGAACTGATCCAGGGCGGTGTCGAGGATAACCAGCTCTTGGCAGCAAGCCAAGTCATAGCCGTTCACTTGAGAGATCCAGCCAAGATCTTTTCTGGGGAGATTGCGCATACTCAACAGCATTTCTGGCTGAGTGGTCTCAGGCTCACCTAGAATCAATACACGACGGCCATCGATCTGTACGGTCTTGAAAAAGTTCGCCATACGACTTGTCTTTGGAGCATCGAAGTCGCTGCTTTGGAGCACCGAGACGCGATTCTCACGCACCTTCTCAGCAATGAGGAAGCGAATTGCCGCTTTGCGCTCTTTGCGATTGATGCGGACGTGTTGATCAAATTTTGGCTTAGGACCGAAAACAATACCGCCACCTTTATACTGAGGCGCAGCTACGCAACCTTGACGGGAGCGACCTTGCCCTTTCTGCGGGTGAGGCTTCTTGCCTGTGCGCCATACTTCGGAGCGCCCTTTTGTATTTGCAGACCATTGACGCGCATTCCGACGAAGGGCGACAATATAATCTTTAATCAACTGGCCATTCACGGTCAGATCGAGGCTGGAGTCAACCATCTCTACAGATCCCACTTCACGGCCAGAGAGGTCAAATTTCTTTAGAAGTGCCATAACTACCCTCTCTTCGTTTTCTGCTGATGGCGTTTTTTGGAGGCAGTCACATGAATGACGGCGCCAGGAGCCCCAGGAACCGCACCCTTCACAAGAAGGAGGTTTCCATGGATCGCGACGACTTTCAGGTTCTGAGTTGTCTGCTGGTCTCCGCCCATGCGAGAAGCGCGGCGCCCCCCTGGAAAGCAACGACCTGGAGTGGAGCGCATCCCTGTGGAGCCATGCTTCCGATGAAATCCGGAGCCGTGAGCAGCGGGACCACCAGCCATTCCGTGAAGCTTCATCACTCCCTGGTAGCCTTTCCCCTTAGTCACCCCTTCCACGTCGACATACTGGATATCGCTAAAGTAGGAGAGATCTAGGGTCTGACCTACCTGGTAAGAGGCAGTGTCGTCAACTCGGGATTCGCGAAGAACGCGAAGCGGCTCAACGCCCTGCTTTGCATAGTAGGAGCGGAGAGGCTTGTTGGCTCGGAATGCCTGCGCCTTAGTCATTTTTATACCACCAATCTGAACAGCGTTGTAGCCTTCAGTCTCTTGGTCTTTAATGCGGACGATCGTGTTGGGCTCCACGGCAATGATCGTGCATGGGACAAGCTTGCCTTCTGCATCGAACAATTGCATCATTCCTTTCTTTTGCCCAATAAATGTGAGCGACATAGTCATCATTCCAGGTTATCGAGAGAGTTTACGAAACTCCCTCTGTCGATGAAGCAGAAAAGTTACCAAATTGGACAACTTTTGGTCAACAACCCCTTCAGATCGAGATCGGTTGACTGCTCCCAAGAGCATACTGAAAGGGAACATATGGTTCAAGGGTGATTTGCAAAACCTCTCTTCTAACCAAAATCCCCTCTTTTTTCTAATTTTTTCTTACGCACCTCGCGCCTCCTGAATGTGTTGGACAACGCATTCAGGAGGCGCGAGGCGCACGAAGAGGTTATTTATTTTTTTGAGGAACGAGAAGAGTCTCTCCTGGGCGAAGAAGACGAGTTCGCCGAAAAAAGGTTATATCCGCCTCTGACGTCAGGACGATTTGTTTTTTTAGATCGCGCACCCTAGCTCCTGCAACAACACGAAAAGGTCCAGGAGTCACCACAGCTCCTGCAAGAATAATTTCGAATTCGGCAGGCGCAACAACCTCGACGCAACAGGAATTGTCTAAATAGACACCCCCCTGCGGATCAGTCCAATAGGCTGCAGGATCGGCAATCCGCGAAAGAGCTAGATCCGCCTGTTTGTAAGGACGAGAGCGGCGCAGGGCCTTTTGGAGGGGCGTTCCCGAGGGAACGGTATAGACACCCGGCCTTGCAACGGCTCCGGAGATTTCGATAGAGATGGGATGGTCAGATTGAACGGGGTCCAACAGCTCCCCTTCGGGGGCGGCTACCCACTTAGCGTAGAAAAAGAGAGACCCGAGCAGCAACAGAAAGGTTCTGTTCAAAAGCTGCTCGGGTCTAGATAACTGCGGTTGCATTACACAACGAGAGCTGTAGCGCACTCAACTTGTTTTTTAAAAGCTTCTACCTGAGCTACTGCATTCGTCGCTTGGCCAACTGTCATGTTGTCCGACGCTTTCAGATTGTCACTCCAGTTGGCTCGGATCATAGAGAGCGCTATAGAGACCCCCCCTATTGCGAACATAGTCCAACCAATCGGCGTAGCTACAGCAGTAGTCACACATGCAGTCAGCGCCAGAATGATCAGAGTCCAAGTCAAGATACGGTTTGCCAGAGAGCCGGCAGTTTTAGCTGTCTGCAGCCAACCCTTCACCTGCTTTTCGCCCGTATTCCCGTAAACTTCACGAGCCTTTGCGATCTGATCTGTTACCTCTTCTTCAGTTACGGCAGCTTTCGCTTCAGCTGCAAGTTTCAGCTGCACGATACATCTGTTTTGGAGGGCTTTGGTAATTGCTTCGTCTTCTCCTGTCTCCCCTGCATTCTTTAATGCAGTCACCTCTGCATTACCGTTAGCTTCAACCCATTTGTTAGCCAATTCCTTAATCGCCTCAGACGCTCCTTCGACTTGCTCCTTAAGATCTGTTTTATGCACATTTGTAAGATTTTTAAACTTTTGGTCCGCCAAAGCCTGTTTGTAGAACGCTTTTACCGCAGCCTCATTCTCATCATTTTGAACCCAAGCGGCAAATTGCTTGCTGTCATAGACCTGCTGCACACCTACTGCAAACTCACTGATCTCGGACATAGGGGCGATAAAACCGATTGCCATGTCAACTGGCAAACAGACTGGAACAAAGAGTTTGAATGCATAGAGTACGGAAACCACAAACTCAGAAACCGCGTATGCCAGCTCAACAAAATGGACACGAGTCGGATCCTTCCAAACATTCCCTATAGCCGCACGTATCTGCGCCGTGCAGTGGCCAGCATAGAGAAGCCCTAGAGCTGAAAACCCTTCTCTACCCACTGTACCGAGAGAATTTGTAAACGAGCCGGCAACGTGAAATTTCTCTGCTGCAGTGCTCATCCATTTAAAGCCCTGCATACTCTTCGCGATCCCATTCCCTTGGTCGGTGATATATTGACCAAAACTTTTGAGTTTGTCGCGTGAAGTTGATTCGATGACGTATGAATCAAGCAAAGGGCGGTGGATTACATCTTGGTATTGGTCGAGTGGCACTAGTTTGGTCATTCTACTTCTCCTTTTACTGTTTGAAGGAGAAAGCTTAACACATTCCTGGATTAAACGAAAGAGGTGTGAGTAAAATTATCACGATAACCCCGCGCCCATTCTGCAGAATTCATTGGGCGTTTTCCCTCTGGCTGCACAGAAAAAAGTTCGATTGCATCCGTCCCACAGGAGACAATTAGGCTACTGTTTTTTTGAAGCAAAAGTGCGCCTGGCGCATTGGAATTTGAATTTGTCAAAACTCTGCTCTGAAAAATTTTTACTCGTCGTTTTTCGCCGTTCTGAACAGCCCAACACCAGGCCCCAGGATGGGGAGAAAGCGCGCGAATCTTGTTGTGAATTTCTTGAGCACTAGAGCTCCAGTCGACCTTACACTCCTCCGTGGTGATCTTTGGGGCAAATGTAACGCGAGCGGGATCTTGCGGAGTGGATGGCGGAATCCCCTCTTCATAAGCACGGAGAACAGAGGCTAAGAGTGGTTTGGAGAGGGCGCAGAGTTCTTTTTCTAGCTCTCCGAAGGTCATCTCCATCGGAAGGGGCATCTCTGCAACTGCTAAAATATCTCCTGCATCGAGTTGGCGAACGATCTTCATGATGGTTACGCCAGTAATTGGGTCGCCAGCCATGAGGGCGCGCTGAATAGGGGCGGCGCCGCGATACTTAGGAAGGAGACTGGTGTGGACATTGAGCACCCCAAGGGGCGGAATGTCAAGGAGGGTTTGTGGAAGGATCTGCCCAAAGGCGGCTACAACATAAAGATCGGCATTAAGCTCGCGGAGCTGAGCGAGGAATGTGGGGTCGGAGGCCTTTTCTGGTTGCAAACAGAGAAGGTTAGACGCGACCTGTTTGACGGGAGAAGGAACGAGCTGAGAGGAGCGCCCCTGAGGTCGGTCGGGCTGAGTCACCACTGCCACAATATCGTGAGAGGTCTCCAAGAGATAGGAGAGGATCTCCGCGGCAAAGGAGGGAGTGCCGAAGAAGACAATTCTATTCTTCAAGAAGGTCTTCTTCATTTTCGGACTCTGCCGTCGCGGCCTTGACAACGCCCTGGAGTCCTAGCAATCCTCGTTTTGAGGAGCGGCAAAAGTCGATCCAGTGGCGAATCTCGGGAATGGGCGCAATCTCCTTCTCAATGCGGGCGATCGCCTCATCGAGATGAATGCCAGAGCGATAGGTGATCTTAAAGGCGCGGCTGAGGGCTAGGCGCACCTCGTGGGAGAACTGGTGGCGCTTGAGGCCGATGAGATTGAGGCCGCCAAACTTATAGGGCATACCCCCACCTACTGTATAAGGAGGGATATCCTGAGCGACGCGGCTAAATCCGCCGACCATCGAGTAGCAGCCGATGCGGGAAAATTGGTGTACAGGGGTCATGCCGCCGATGCGAGCATAGTCCTCGACGATCACGTGGCCAGCGAGCATGGAGCCGTTGGTCATCACGACATGGTTGCCCAGCTCGCAATTATGGGCGATATGGCAGTAGGCCATGATGAGGCAGTTGTCGCCAATGCGAACGGTAGAACCCTCTTGGCAGGAGGAGTTGATCGTCACATACTCGCGGATATCGCACTGCTTGCCGATCGACACGTAGGTCTTCTCTCCGCGGAATTTAAGATCTTGGGTTTTTGTGCCGATAACAGCCCCGGGCCACACTACAGTCCCCTCTCCAATGGTCGTATATCCGTCGATGTAGGCGTGAGACTTGATCACGACGCCATCGCAGAGTGTCACCGTACCCTTTACCACCGCAAAAGCCTCGATTGTCACATCTTTTCCGATGTTCGCTCCGGGCTCTACCACGGCAAGGGGATGAATATTTTTTGGCATGCTACAAGCTTGTTTTATCCACCAACGCAAAGCTCAATTCGGCTTCAGCCACTAGCCGACCATCGACCAGGGCCTTTCCATTAATCCGGCCACCATTTCCACTGATATGGACCCCCTTCGCATGCAGATGCAAAACATCCCCGGGGAGAACCGGTTTGCGGAACTTCGCGTTGGCGACGTTTAAAAGTACCGCAATTTTTTTTGTATATCCCTTTTGGTGAACCAAAATCCCACCAGTCTGCGCCAGCGCCTCTAGAATCAATACGCCAGGCATAATAGGGATTCCTGGAAAGTGGCCCTGAAAAAAGGGCTCATTCACCGTCACATTTTTCAGACCGACGATCTCGCTATCCTCAAGATTAATATGCAAGACGCGGTCAACCAGAAGGAAAGGATAGCGATGTGGCAAAATAGCCGCAATTTCCTTCGCATTTAACAGGATCGTTCGACCTTTGGGTGCACCTTCTTCCATACGCCTATGAGGATACTACATTTTGGAGTAATGCTGCAAAGGCTGCGTTGCTGGCATGGCCGGAACGGATAGAGATCACATGGGCAAGAAGGGGTCTTCCGACAAGGGCCAGGTCGCCAATCAAGTCTAATATTTTATGACGAGCAAGCTCATCTGGGAAGCGCAATCCTTCGGGAGATGCGACTCGATCCTCTCGGATCAGCAGCCCACTTTCGAGAGTAGCGCCGCGAAGAAGTCCCTTTTCTAAAAAGGGGGCGATCTCTTCATAAAAGGAAAAGGTACGGCTGGGGGCAATCTCAGCCTTATAGATCTCTGGGGTCACCTGACAAGAGTAGTATTGGGTGCGAAAGGCGGTCGACTTGGCATGGTGCGCCGTGTAGCTGATCCGGAATATCTCAGATGGGAGGGCAACGAGATGAACATCTCCCGAACTCCAGAAGATGGGTTGCTCGAGACGAAGTGGATAGGAGGAGGCATCTTGTTCATAAACGCCGGCGCGCTCGATAAGGTCGACAAATGGAAGGGCACTGCCATCGCCAATAGGCATCTCGGGCCCCTGAACGCGAATGGTAGCATTCTCTACCCCATAGGCGTAGAGAGCGGAGAGGAGGTGTTCAACCTGCTGTATACTTCCCTGTCCTACGACGAGTTTCGTGTGGCGCTGGGCCTCACAAACGGAGGAGAGAAGAGCGGGAATCTCAAGGCCCTCTCGCTCAAAGCGAAGTCCCGAGTTTGGCGCAGCAGGCAGCAGTGTGATCGAGACATCTGCTCCAGTGAAGAGGCCCACGCCGGATAGGGAGGCCTCTCGTAGAAAGGTCTTTTGTCGCATCTTGAACGAGAGCTTGACCGATCGATGATTAGCCATGCAAGAATAAAAAGCATTGGGGGGTACATACCCGTTCCACCTTAATCGCACCCTAGCAGGGTGAATTGAGGTGGAACGGGTACATACCGCTCGTGTTCTTTGGCGCGCTTCGGTGTCTCCCACTATTCTCAGCGGTTGACCTTCCTTAATCAGGGCCGGCCTCAAACTTGGAATTTATTTTCTACGAATGGTATTAGTGGCGAGAAATAGGCGGGACCCCCAGATAGCCACAAATAGCAAGCTCAGCCCCAAGATCATCTCATCACCCCACCAAGAATAAAGCGTATTTCTTGTGGCCGCGGGAAGTTCGACATAGAGAGCTCCTTCTATTTCCGGATGGTCAAAAGAGGCTACAACTTGGCCGTAGGAGTCGATCGCGGCGGAGATGCCGGCATTGCAAGCACGTACGGCCGGACAGCCGTTCTCGACAGCGCGGATGCGGCTGAGGTCGAGATGCTGCTGCGCCAACTTGCTCTCAGGGAACCAGATGTCATTCGAGATGCCGACGAGGATCTCTGCGCCTTGTTGGCGGGCGGTGCGGGAAAATTGGCTAAAGGTCTCTTCACAACAGATCGAAATACCTATAGGACGTCGGGCGGTAAAAAGCCCCTCCCCCTCTCCCACATTGAAATGAGAGCTAATGCCATATTCGCTAGCGACAAAGTTCCTGAGCCATTGCCATTGTGAAAATGGAAGATATTCAGCAAGTGGTAAGAGAATGCGCTTGGCATATCTCTGCGGCTTGAGTTGATTGGGTTGAAAGAAAAAGGCACTATTGTAGGAGACCTTGCGCTCAAGGTCATTCTCCTGAAAGCTAGCGACGAGATCGGCCTGAAAATGGTTGGCCAATGCTTGAGCGATAAATGCATTGGAGAGGTACTCAAAAGGGCCATGAGGCGGAAGATTGGAACAGGCCTCGATTCCGAAGTGTCTCTTCCAGAGCTGTTCAACCTCTTTTCCTAAATAGAGTGGATAGAAGATGCTGCCTGAAGCGCTATTCTCAGGGAAGACAATGAGATCTATCTTCTCTTTTCTTGGGAAAGCGGAGAGCATACGATCCCATTGCTCAATCGGAAAGAGATAGAGCTCCTCTCGACCAGGCATGTGCTGCTTCTCTTCAGCCAGGAAGTGAGTCTGCATTAAGAGCACGGAGAGGGTCTCGACTTTTGGCTCTTGCGAGAGCGTCCAGGCGCCAAACCCGTAGGGCAGGAGCGCTAAAATGGCAGCAAAGGGCCACGAGCGTCGCTGATGGATAACGAGATTGACAAGGATCACCCAAAAAGAGAGGCCGTAGATCCCCCAGAGTGAGGCCCACTGAAGCGCTGCTGAAGAGGCGGCGAGCGCAGTACCAGCAAAACTCCAGGTAAATCCACTAAGAAAAAAGAGGCGCACCCACTCCAGAAGAGTCCAGAGAGAAGCAAGACCGAGAATCGAGCTCCAGGTGAGCTGCGCAGGAACTAAATAAGAGAGAAGTCCAAACTGAGCACCCATGGCAGCAATCAGAAATAGATAGACCACCCAGATGAGCGGTCCCATATAGGCGGTCTCTGTCATCCAGGAAATCTGAACTGCTTGCACGGCAGCAAACCAGAGTGTTGCAGGCCAAAAGCGGGTGGTGACGCGCCAGAAGATCGCATATCCGCAACAGCCAGCTAGGATTCCAAGCGCGGGTACCCAAGCGCTCTGCCCTAACGCGACAATCGCGCCACTCAATAGGATGAGAAGAAGCTTATTGCGGGCCACGGGAAGGCATTGGTTGGGCGGGCTGAATACCGTTAAGTAATACTAAAAGAAGAGCGCCCGCAATCGCGAGATTCTTCAAAAATAGGGCAATCTGCATCTCACGCACATCCCCTTCTTGAAACCAGAAGGGATAGAAGATGATCGTCGTAAGAAAGAGAACAACCAGGAGCAGGAAGGCCCCCAATTTTTCTTTCACGGCCAAGAGAATCAGTAAACCGCCAAGCAATTCAAAGAGCGTTGCGGCAATTAGAAGAAGAGGAACGGAGTGAGAGAGCATCCCAAAAAAGGATTCGCCCTGGTCCCAAAACCAGACGTAGGCCTGCCAATCGCAAAGTGTCTCCATCCACGAGCACTCTTCTGAATGCCAATTCAATAATTTATGCACCGCACCGGTTAGGAAGACCAGGCTGATAAAAAGGCGAGTAAGGGCAATCGTGCCAAGACGCAATAGCTTCATAATATTATGAAGATAATGGATAATAGTTGTCCTATGCAAGAGGCGAAGCAAAAGTATTGCGATCTCCATATCGTACAAGTCCTAACTCTTTATCACTCATCGGGTAAGCCACTCGACGCTCTTCTGCGCGACTATTTCCGGGATCGTCGGCAGATCGGAAGTCAGGCACGTCGGCTCATCAGCGACATCCTTTTTGGCATGATTCGCAACCAGCGGCTGATCCAACACCTCTGCCCCTCACCTACAATTGAGGCACAGCTGTACTTCTATAAAAAATTAGACTTGCATGGGCGAATGGAAGATTCAGCAATCCCTGAGGCGATCCGGTTTGGGGTGAGCGACTTCCTATATGAGCGCCTTTGCGTTGCTTATAGCAAGGCGCGAGCGCAGCGACTCTGCCGCATCTCGAATAGCCCGGCTCCGACTACTCTACGCGCTAATCTCCTAAAAACAACTCGCGAGCAGCTACTCGCTCAACTCCCTTCTCCGGGGATCCCCTGCAAAGAGGCCCCCGCAGGCATCTCGTTAACTCAGCGCGAACCTCTATTCACCTGGCCGAGTTTCCGAGAGGGACTCTTTGAAGTGCAGGATGAGGGAAGCCAACGCGTCGCCCAACTCGTTGCTGCGAAACCCGGCGACCATTTCCTCGACTACTGCAGCGGCTCCGGTGGAAAAGCATTAGCCGTGGCTCCAACCATGCAGCATCGCGGGCAGATCTACCTCCACGACGTCCGCTCTCACGCTCTCGAGCAGGCGCGACTTCGTTTGCGCCGTGCCGGTGTACAGAATGCGCTCCTGGTCTCCCCAGACAGTCCAAAACTCAAACAGCTCAAAGGCAAGATGGATTGGGTATTAGCCGATGTTCCCTGCAGTGGCTCAGGAACGCTGCGCCGCAATCCTGAACTGAAAGAGAAGATCGATGCAGAGATGGTGAAACGCCTCGTCGCACAGCAGAGAGAAATTTTTGCGCAGGCGCTCATTTACCTTAAACCTGGCGGATCGATTGTCTATTCTACGTGCAGTATTCTTCCCGAAGAAAATCAATCTCAGGTAGAATTCTTTATCCAGACCTATTCATTGAAATTGAGCCAGCCGCCTCTTGCAATTCTGCCTGAAGATGGGGGTTCAGATGGGTTTTTTGCAGCTGTAATGAGCCGGTTGCAAAACTCCCAGCCCGCGCAAAATCGGCCATTTTAAGGCAGGTTGCGAGGGACAGCCCCGCTGCCGGGCCCCATTTTCTCGATCATACCCGAGAGGGTAGGCGAGAAAATGGGGCCGCGACATGCCTTAAAAGGGCCATTTTATGGGGGCTGGGAGCGTTGCAATCGGCTCATAATGAGAAAGAAAAACATGACACTCTTTTTAGCCTTTTTCCTATTCGCACAATTGCCACCTCTATCCACCCCCAAAAATGGCCCACAGATCTCTGTCCACAACTCTATTCTCGTTCAGATCAATGAGAAGAATATCTCCGTTGTCGACGTGATGAAAAAGATGGAGATCGCCTTCCATCAGCAATATCCCAATTTGGCAAACTCTGCAGAAGCTCGCTTCCAGTACTACGACACCAGCTGGCGCCGCATTCTGCGCGAGATGGTACAACAGGAGCTGGTTTTGACAGAGGCCGCACGCCGGGAGATCGAAGTAACTGATGGCGAAGTGCGAGAAGAGATGGAGAGCCGCTTTGGCCCCAATATTATGCGCACCCTCGATCAGCTGAACTTGCCGTTCGACGAGGCGTGGGACTTTGTAAAAAACGATCTCCTCTTCCACCGCATGACCGGCTATTTTGTCTACATGAGAGCTCTGCAAGGCGTAACTCCTCAAGAGATCCGCAAAGCCTATCGCCTCTACCTCAATGACCACCCTGCTTACCGCGAATGGAAATATCAGGTTCTCTCGATGGCCAATGCAACGCCTGAGACGATGCAGAAACTCCGCGAGTTTCTAGCTACAAATAATCAGCCTCCGCAAGAGGGAGAGCTTCTTAAAGCATTTCCCTCACTCCAGATCTCTGCTGAGTATGAGACTGCCGATACAGACCTCTCCGAGAGTTATCTGAAGGCTCTCAGCTCCCTCACCCCAAACTCCTATAGCGAACCACTTTTGACCTCCGGCCGTGGCCGCATTTTCTACCTCCATGGATCGACGGACCACACTCCCCCCTCCTTTGAGGCGCTGGAGAACAAGCTGCGCGATGCCATCCTGCAAGAGCTGCTCGGTCAAGAGTCGAATAAATATTTTGCCCAACTGGCGCAGCGCTTTGGGTTTGATATGGAGAAACTCGATAGAGATTTCCCAGAATCCGTCCACCCCTTTTCTTTGGCTTGGTAATGCTTTTAACGGAGTTGCGCTCTTTTTTGCGCGAGAAACAGATCGCACCCCGTAAAAGCCTCTCACAGAACTTCCTAGTAGATCGCAACGTCGCGGACAAAATTGTCCGCACCGCTGATATCCAGCCCGGCGATCTCGTTTTGGAGATTGGCTCCGGACCCGGCATGCTCACAAGTGCCCTTCTCGACCAGGGGGCACGCCTCATCGCTGTAGAACGGGATCGAGTCTGGGCTGAAGCATTACCACGGCTACAGACTCCTGACGGAAGGTTGACAGTCCATTGCGAAGATATTTTGGAATTCCCTCTACCTACAGAGCCCTTTAAGGTAGTCGCCAACCTCCCCTACCACATCACTACCCCGATCCTGATCAGGCTTTGCGAACATCTACCTCAGATGATCTCAGCAACTGTGATGATGCAGATGGAGGTAGCCGAGCGGCTCATCGATCTACAACAGAGCTCACTGTCTCTCTTTATTCAGTTCTATGGGACTGCTGCTCTGAAATTCCGCGTGACGCCCACCTGTTTTTTCCCGCAGCCCAGCGTTGACTCCGCCATCGTGCGTATAGACTGTCGCCCTCCGCCCGTTGTGGAGCAGGAGCCCTTCTTTAACCTTGTCCGCACAGCTTTCCAACATAAACGCAAGATGCTCACTGGATCACTCCAGAAGCTATATTCCGCAGCTGCAGTACAGCAGGCCCTGACAAAAATCGGCGTGCGCATCGACGCACGCCCTCACATGCTCTCCCTAAATCAATGGATAGAGCTGCTTCACGCTTTAAAGTCAAAGCCTTGACTTTCATCTGCCTCATAGGGCATCACTTCAGCAATTTCATCAACTAAATCTGTGAGCAAAGCCTTGACGTCTGTCGAAGGGGCGGTCGCTACTATTGCACGCAAAAGATCAACCACAAGTTTTGCCGTCTCCTCGGAGTAGGTCGTCGCATAATCAGCTTCCGTTTCGCCATCTGTGCGATTCATCTCGAGACAAAGAGCCCCGATCGCCTGCTGACAGGCCGCTCGGTTGCCCAACTGATCAAAAGCAATCGCCTGCCCAAACGAGAGGAAAAACTGATAAATGGGAGCCTCTTCATCCGACGGATCGATTAGAGAAGCCGCCTGATCTAAATAGGCAACTGCGGACTCCGCATCTTGTATCAGCAGACTACCTTGCGCATAAGCGAGATAGAGAACCACTTGCGATGGCTGCGGAGCGGCGGCGAGTGGAAGCTGGGTGCCGATCAGAGCAAACAGCACGAGGATCTTGGATAGAAATTTCACGAATCATTTCCTTTGTTTTAAGGGAAAATTGTGTGGAAATTAATTTTTTTTGTCAACGGAACAATTGACGCACACGCTCGAAAAGGGTGGGCGTCACTTCTTGATCGGAGAGCAGATCACCTTGAGCTAAGACATGATCCTCTTGTGTGAGGATTTGCACCTCCCCCACTTTTTGGCCCTGTTGGATGGGGAGAGGAAGCGAAAGCCAGCGGACAAAAATACGACACTGCAGCTCTTCAGATGGATAATAAGATAGGGCAATCTGCTTGGCAAGATGGGCCTGAAGCGAGCTCTTGCGCCCCTGGAGGGGACGATGAAAGAGCGAACCAGGCTCAAAGAAGGTGTGCTTTGTCAGCTTCTCCGCAAAGGCTGCATCGAAGAGAGATCGCGCATCCATGAAACGCCCGTCGCGCGCTTCACTTCCTAAGAGCGCAATAATAAGAGTGCGCCCTTCATGAGTGGCAGCTGCAAGATAGGTGTTTTGAGCGAGCAAAGTGTAGCCGGTCTTAATGCCGATCGCCTTAGGGTAGTAAAAACGGTGGCTCTTCTTTAGGAGCGGGTTGGTCTGATATAGCGTCACCCCGGGCTGTTTATTCGTTGCAGGCTTGTGATAAGCGAGAGAGCCCACCGCCTGCCGAAACAGCGGGAACTGCATCGCTCGTCTCGCGATTAAAGCTAAGTCATAGGCTGTCGTGTAGTGGTCGGGGTGGTAGAGCCCGTGGGGGTTCATGAAGTGGGTGTTCTGACAGCCGATCTGCTTGAGGTAACTGTTCATCTGCTCTATAAAGGAGGCAATAGAGCCATTCCCACAGGTCTCTGCAATCACATTGGCCGCATCGTTGCCGGATGGCAACATCATCCCGTAAAGTAGGGTTTCGAGCGTAACAACCTCCCCCACCCGCAAGCCAATCGTTGTTGAATTAGATTCTAACCAATGCGCAGGATCGTTCTTATTCAGTGGTTTATAACGAAGCGCTTCTCTTGATACAGATATTTTTTGCGCTAAATCAATCTCTTCTCTATCCAGGAGTAGAAGGGCGGTCACTACTTTTGTGGTGCTCGCGGGGAAGGCGCGCTGGTGCGGCTCCTTAGAAAACAGAATCACTCCCGTCTCTGCGTTAATCATGACCGCAGATCGGGATTGGATCTCAACTTGGAGCGGTTGCGCCCAGCAAGTGATGTACAACAAAAAGAAGATCAGATACATCTGCAAAGATATTGACAAACAATTTTTAACATTCTACGCTGAAGGAACGGTGAGTTTTGAGAACAGAGATTCCGTCTCTGTCTTAAGACTCCGCGGGGAGGAAACATGTTGGATCCGGTAAAAATCGAGGCTTCCTATAAGCAATTCATTGCGAACCTGACCACTTGGATTCCTGACGGTATCCTCAAGATCGATCTGCATGTGCTACATGACCTAAACCTCCTTGACTCTATGCAAGAAGATCATGGCGAACCAGATGATTTGACGCAATACTTCCACGTAAGTGAAAGCGCTGAAAAGGTTACGCTCTATAATGATCAGTTCATTGTCTGGATCGTTCCCAAAATGGACGAGCAGCAGCCGATGACTCATGTGCTGATTGCACTCTACCAGCCAGACCAATCCCCTCACCTCGAAATTGTCTTTGAGACAAGCGGGATCTACAATACTCCTCGCTACGTACTCAAAATCTTACAGCATTTCCTAGCAGATGTGCTGGAGACCGAAGCAACGCTTACTTCGATCGCAAAGAATCAGTAGTGTTTAGCGGTAAGTCGGGTGGTTGAGAGCATTTAGAGGGATGGGAATTTTACAACTAGCCCTAATGTTCTGACTTTAAATAGTCGGATTTTATCCGGCTCATTTGCACCTATTCTTCCTGCAGATGTATCGACATAAAGGTTATGGCATCCACAATCGGAATCCTTTACTGAGGAAAGGATTCCGCTACAAGTTAAACATTCATAAAAAAAACGCTTTCCAGAAGGCCATCCTTTTTCAGGGTTAAACTTAAGACATACTCCTTCCAGCTCAAAGGCACCCAAGAGGGTTGAATTGAAAGCTCTCGCGGT
>CAZEZK010000002.1:63554-63801 GCA_964516935.1 uncultured bacterium | reverse complement strand
AGTTGCGCTGCATGAACTTATTTTTTGTCCTGTACAGAGAGGAAAATCTTTAAAGTCCTGGTTTCCAGATTTAAAAGCTCCTCCGTCATTTCATCGCTTTTTTTACGCTGTTCTGCTAATTTTTCGAAAATTTTTGCAAATTGTTTAGACTCCTGATATTGATCTACATCTTCCTGAAGCTCTTCATCAATTTCCATGGTCCCCATACTATGTGGAGCTCCTGTGCCCGGGCAAACATCACCAAACT
>CAZEZK010000002.1:42223-63544 GCA_964516935.1 uncultured bacterium | reverse complement strand
GGCGCTCAAGAGAATGATTCTTTTCACATCGAATAGGTTCCTTTAGGAGAGTTTCTGAAAAAAGGCGATCCCAAGCCGTAGGGTGAACGTCATCAGGTGCTTTTGGTTCCGATGAAAGACATATTGCATTGCCATTGATAACCAAGTGAGGGCGTTCTTTCACCACTTGCAGGGAATTTTCTAGAGGAGCTACGTCAAACGTTGGGCACAAATTAGGGTTATTGAAGGTAAGCTCGAGAATCGCTTGAGCTGCTCTTGTTACAGCATTCAATGAGGTCGAATCTGCAAGTTCATATCTATAAATAGTTCGTGGTCCTACAGTCCGATCTGAATGCCAAATATAGCCAGAATTTTTTAACGAATCGCGACTTATCATCATAGCAAAAGTCTTCGATTTTTAAACAAAGCTAACTGTTTTGTGCAATTTTAGTAAACATTAATTAATTTTTATGCACATGAACACCCTAGCCCTGCCTAGCCTAGGGCGTTTTGATATAAAGCCGCTTTACATCAGTGCCTTTGCGTAGTCATAAATAGCTGGTGTTACTGGGACACCCGCAAAGTCCATTAGAAGGGCTCCGCTCTTTGCCGAGGTTGAAGGAGCCGAGCTCTTTCTGTTGACTTTGCAGCTCTCCTGGCTAGTGCTACATATTCGGGACTACCCAAAAACACTAAATTCTTTTATTACGTAGTGCATGCGGGATTCAAACAAAATGAAGAGAGGCGTTCTTGTTTTGTTCTGCTGTATTTCTCAACTTGCGGCTAATCCGACCGGATTTGAGGTAGTATCTGGCGAAGCGCTTCCACCGCTTGTGGATGCCGATGGTACTATGACCATTCAGAGCGGAAAAGAGGCTCTGATTCAATGGGATCGATTCTCCATTGATACAGCTGAGCGGCTCATATTTTCTCAGGCGGGACCGCAGGCCGCTGTTTTCAATCACGTTATTGGTGGAGGCGAGAGTCAGCTGCTCGGTCAGCTGCTCTCAAATGGACGTGTCTACATTATTAATCCAAATGGTGTGCTAATCGGTCCAGAGGCGCGGATTGAGACGGCGGGATTCATCGCATCTGGGCTGCAGGTATTGGATGTTCATGCTAAGGAGCTGCTCTTTTCAGGGGGCGATGGGGTTGTGGTCAACTTGGGAACCATCTCATGCCCGGGAGGAGTGGTAGCTCTGATTGGTAAGTCGGTGCGTAATGAGGGGCGGATCGAAGTGGGTGGAGGTACCGCTCTGATCGGGGCTGGTTCAGAGGTTCTCCTACAGTGTGAGGCGAGACCGCAGTTGCTAGTGCGCGCCAGAATGGAAGAGGTAGAGGGCGCGGAAACTCCTTATGTATTAGCAATTGAACATAAGGGGGTGATTGAAGCGAACAGTGTGAAGGGTCAAGGAGGAGAGATCTACCTGGTCGCTGATGGAGTCTGTGAAATCGATGGAGTGATCTCTGCTAACAGTAGTGGAGGGATCGGAGGGAAGATCCAGATTGGTGGAGAATCTGAGATCTGCTGTTTGCGGAAAACGCTTGTAAGTGCTTCGGGAGAGCTTGGCGGCGGGGAGATCGTAATTGGAGGGCGAGATCGGGGAACGGAGCTCTTTGTGGAGCAGGGGGTAGAGATCCGAGCGGACGCGTTGCGTAGAGGGGATGGCGGAAACATTGTTGTTTGGGGAAAGGACAAGGCAAGTTTCTATGGATTGATCTCGATTCAAGGAGGAATTGAGGGGGGTAATGGAGGGTTTGCTGAGGTCTCCGGTGGACAGTTGGAATATGATGGAGTGACAAATGCGCTAGCGCCAAAGGGAGAATCGGGTATGTTACTGCTCGATCCTTCAGATATCACCATTAGCACAGCCTCTACGAGCGGAGGAAGCCTTGCAACGTGCGCGAATGGAGGAAACTTTAATCCAACTGCCGCAACCAGCGTTCTGAACGTCACTGCTCTGCAGACAAATCTCGCTACCTGTAACGTCCTTGTCAGCACGCAGGCATTAGCGAATTCTAACACCGGGAATTACGGTTCAATCACAGTGGCGAATGATGTGACTTGGAGCAGTGCACAAACGCTAACGCTGCAGGCAGACTCTTTTATTACCGTTTCCATCGGAGTGACTATTTCTAATACCAGTGCCACGCAGAATTTTACTGCAATGAGTCTGATAGCTAAGGGGAATTTCTATAATAATCAAAGCACTTTGAATAGTCCTGGAATCACAGTTGACGGCACTCTGTCAGCGACTGGTGGAAATATCCTTCTAAGCGGAATTGGCATGACAACGGGAGCCTCTGGGAATCCTGGCGTTCTTGTAACGGGTACAATTAGATCGACGAATGGGAATATCACTTTCCAAAACTGCTATGGCTCCTCCTATTCTGTTGGAACTGGTAGCAATCAGTTTGGTGTCCAATTATCCGGCGCTACCGTGACAGCGCCAACGATTACTGCAGTAGATGGGATTTTAGGTGGCTATGGATCTGGCACCCAAAATTATGGATTTACTGCTGGATCGGCTAGTATTATCGGCAATAATCAGACCACGCGGATTGATATAACAGGAATATCAACGGGTACAGGTAGCTCAAGTCATGGCATTACCATTTCAGATGTTACTACTATATTCACCGTGGGCAATGGTGGTGTAATCAACCTAACTGGAATTGCTGGTGGCGTCTATAACTCTACTGGAGGTGGGGTGGGAGTAAACCTAAATGGTGTGACTCTTATCGCAGGAAATGGAGGTTCAGCAACCAATGCAATCACGATTACAGGGATTGGCGGACAGGGGACGGCGGGAAACAATCAGGGGGTAGCCCTAAGAGGTACGATAGCAGTTTCGCTCAATGGCACCGGTAATTCTGACACTCTTACCTTTCTTAATTGCGTAGGCGGCACAGGTGGTACGACAAATATGGGGGTCTATATTGGTCCAGGGACAATCTTGGGATTGCAGCATGGTACTCTGAAGTTTACCCATGTTACAGGCGGAGGTACATCAACAAATAATTACGGAATCTATGTCGGCGTCAGTGGTGGCAGTTCCATCCCTGTTGTTTTCGCTCCTACGATCATTGCAACGGATGTTTATGGAGGTTTAGGCACGGCCAGTGATTTCGGTTTCTGGATCGATGGTGGGACGTTGGGAAATGCCGCCACTAACCTTATTAGCATCAATGCGGGCTCTCTTGGAACAGGAAGTGGCGAACATGGATTCGTCATTGGGAACAGCGGTACCATGACAGTCGGTAATGGGGGAACAATTTCACTGATGGGTATGGGTGGGGGAGTCTATAACAGCAGCGGCTCAGGGAATCGTGGCATCCAGCTGAGTGGCGGAACGATTACGGCCGGTAACGGGGGCTCGGCGACCAATGCGATCACACTCACAGGCATCGGAGGCTCGGGGCTCGGCGGTTCGCACCATGGAGTGATATTTAGTGCTACCACTACATTTAACTTGAAAGGCTCGGGGAATAGTGATGTGTTGAGATTTCTTAATTGTGTGGGCGGCACAGGTGGAAGTACCAATATGGGAGTCATGATTGGACCATCGATTACGCTGGCACTACAGCATGGAACATTAGCTTTTACTCATGTTACGGGTGGCAGCACATCAACAAGTAATTATGGAGTTTATGTTGGTAATAGCGGCGGTCCCTCCAGCACAAGTCCGACAGTCTTTGCTACGACAATCCTCGCTCAGGATGTATATGGGGGACCGGGTTCGGTAAATAATATTGGGTTTCTTATCAGCAACGGGAATTTGGGGAGTGTCGCTACGGAGCTTATTAGTATTAATGCGGGCTCTCTTGGGACTGATAGTAATGAATTTGGGATGTCTATCGATAGTGGCGGCACTATTACAGTGGGCCCTGGAGGGACACTGAGTATTACTGGTGTCGGTGGTGGGTTCTATAGCAGTAGCGGATCTAGCAATACTGGGATCTATCTGAATGGAGGAACAATCACAGCTGGTTCAGGAACTTCAATGTCTAATGAAATTACTTTAACTGGATCTGGCGGGAGTGGAACTGGAGGTAGCCATTTTGGTGTAAGGGTTAATAGCATCACGGTCAACTTAAATGGTACAAGCAATAGCGATACATTGACCTTTCTGAATTGTGTAGGGGGTAATGGGGGGGGCACCAATTGTGGTGTAGGCTTCACGGGTAGTTTTCTATTGGCACACGGCGCGTTGCAGTTTCGAAATATCACTGGCGGAGGTGGCTCAACAACGACGAATAATATAGGGATCTATATCAATAACGTCACGGTTACAGCGCCTACTATTTTGGGGGCAGATATTTTTGGAGGTCCTGGAACTGGAACTACTATTAGTAATGGCAATATGGGACTTTTTATCAGTGGAAGTTCTGCAAGTTTAGGCAGCAGTTTAACCTCGCAAATCATCATGAGCGCCGCATCGTTGGGATTGAGCCAGTTCGAAATAGGAATTAACGTGACCTCAGGCAAAGTGATTGTAGGAAATGGTGGGACGATTCAGTTGATTGGCGCGGGTGGTGGTCTTTATAACGCTGCTATCGGTAGCGATAATTATGGAATTTTTTTAAACGGAGCGACTGCAACAGCTGGAAATGGCGGCTCTGGAACCAATGCCATTCAGTTAACAGGGATCGGCGGAGCGGGAGGGGCAGGTGGCCATTTCGGTGTCGAAGTTGAAGGGACAAACAATATCAATCTCAATGGTACCAATACTGCTGACTCAGTGACATTTTTGAATTGTCAGGGCGGAGCAAATGGGGGAAGTAACTATGGTATTCGATTTGCTAGCAGCTCCAATTTTACAATAGTGCACGGTTCCCTGTTTTTTACACATATTACAGGCGGTGGAGCCGGAGTTATTGGAACGAATAATTTTGGCATCAATTTTGCATCTTCAAGCACCGTTATTGCGCCTATCATTATCGGAACCGATATTTTTGGTGGCCCAGGAACCGGTGCTGATGTGGGTATCACGATTACGGGGAATATCGGAAGCAGTATAACGACCCAGATTCGTCTATTCGGGGGGTCTCTGGGAATGAATAGCACAGAATATGGCATTAACTTTAATGGCGGCGGTCTGACTGTGGGTAATGGAGGGGCTATAGAATTAGTCGGTGTAGGAGGGGGGTATTATACAGGATTTGCATCTCAAAATTATGGGATTCTTTGGAGTGCTGGCACATTGACTGCAGGAAATGGAGGGTCCAGAGTAAATACGATTACTTTGAGTGGGACGGGTGGCGTGGGCGGCCTTGCGGGTACGACATCAGGCCATAATGGGGTGCATATCAGTGGAAATGTAACCGCCACTCTCAATGGAACCAGTGGTACCGATACGTTTACTTTTCTGAATTGCGTTGGCGGCTCGGGCGGTAATGGGAATAATGGCGTCAATTTTGCAAGCAACTTTACCCTGACAGGCGGAACGTTACAATTTTATGGAGTTGTTGGTGGCGGCACCAGCACGTCTACCACGAATGTTGGGGTTTTAGTAGCAGGTGTGGTCAGTGCGCCTACAATTGTCGGTACAGATCTCTTTGGGGGACCTGGCTCGAGTTCTGATTATGGTCTCTATATCAATGGCGGAACGCTGGGAGCGAGCTCTACCACTTCGATTCAGATGGTCTGCGGCTCTGCGGGGGTGGGAAGTAATGAGTATGGGATTGCCGTGTCTAGCGGTACTATCTTTGTAGGCAGCGGAAACTCATTGACTTTGGTGGGAACGGGTGGTGGCCTCTACAGCAATGCCACTGGCCAAAACAACTATGGGATCTACTTAAATGGGGCTTCATTAACTCTCGAAAGTAGCAGTTCAAGTGCTAGCCTAATCACCTTAACCGGCATCGGTGGAGTGGGTGCTGCTACCACGTCATCCAACCATGGGGTGATGATCGATACATCAGGTCTTAAACCAATACTTCCTGGGACCAATATTGGAGATACATTGCTCTTTCAAAATTGTATTGGTGGCGGGTCGGGAGCGGGGAATTATGGAGTGAACTTTACCGGAAGTCTCTCAATGGTGCGAGGGACTCTGAAGTTTCTGAATGTGACTGGGGGCAGTGGTACAACTACGAATTACGGTGTTTATATTAATAATACCGTTACTGCGCCGATTATTTTGGGAAACGATGTTTTAGGGGGGCCTGGCACAGGGACAAGTGTCACAACAGGAAATGTGGGGCTCTATCTTGCCAGTGCATCGGCAATTCTCGGGAGCAGCGCCACCAATCAGATCGATATGACCGCAGGTTCTTTGGGGCTTGGGGGAGGTGAAGTCGGCATTTATATCTCTTCTGGGAGAGTTGTTGTTGGTGGAGGCGGGTTGATGAATCTCACTGGGATTGGTGGTGGTCTATATAACGCTGGTGGCAGCAGTAATGACAATAATGGCGGCATTACTTTTAGTAATGCGATATTAACGGCTGGGAATGGTAGCTCTCTTGTTAATACCATTGTAATCACAGGCATTGCAGGAACTAGCGCGGGCGGTGGCCATCACGGAGTTGATGCAAATGGATTGCAGATCCAGCTAAATGGAACAAGCGGAAACGATACAGCAACATTTTTAAACTGTTTAGGAGGCTCTGGAGGCTCGACTAATATTGGTGTGCGCACCGCAGGGGATCTTACCATGGTAAGCGGTGTGTTACAGTTTATTAATTGTTCTGGTGGCGCTGGAGCATCGGCGAATTATGGCCTTAGATTTGCAGAAGGTACAATTAGCGCTCCTGTGATTTTGGCGAGAGATATTTTCGCTGGACCGGGAGCTTCTGGCGATATTGGTATAAGTATTCTCACAACAATTGGTGGAACCAGTACTCATTTGATCGATTTACAGGCCGGCTCTCTTGGAACGGGGAGCACTGGATACGGTATTTCTGTGCGTTCAACAATTACAGTCGGCAACGGCGGTACGATTCGTCTCACCGGAAGTGGTGGGGGGCTCTATAGTAGTAGTGGTAGTCAGAATATTGGTATCTATCTGGACGGCGGGACGCTGCGGGCCGGCAATGGTGGCGCTGCGGTCAATACAATCACATTAATTGGGGTTGGTGGTACTGGTACAGGTGGTTCGCATCATGGAGTTGCAGTAAGTAGCTTGAATGGTGTGGCGACTCTGAATGGCACAAGTGGTGCAGATCAATTTCTAATTAAGAATTCTGTCGGTGGTTCTGGTGGAGGAAATAACTGCGGCTTCAATGCTGTAGGGAACCTTATTGTAAGTGGAGCAGCCTTGCAATTTAGCGATGTTGTTGGCGGCGGTACAGGTGTCTCTTCAACGAATTATGGTGTTTATATTGAGGGAACAGTCACCGCTCCTAATATTTTGGGCAGCGATATCTCTGGAGGGTTTGGCAATAGTGCAGATTATGGTCTCTACATCCATGGAGGAACTCTGGGGAGCTCTACGACAGGGCAAGTGCGCATGGTTGCGACCTCTCTTGGCACAGGGAGCACGGAGTATGGGATTGCGATCGATAGCAGCAGTGGCGTCAATGGAAAAGTTCTTGTAGAGAGTGGCGGCACCATACTGCTTATAGGTACGGGTGGTGGACTCTATAGCAATGCCAGTGGTAGTTCAAATATCGGCACCTATTTAAATGGCGCGACGTTGACTGCAGGGAATGGAGGTACAAAGCAGAATGCCATCACTCTTACAGGGATTGGCGGAGTCGGCGGGGGAGGGAACCATTATGGGATTCAGGTCGACAGTGGCGTTGCCTCAACGGTGAACTTCACTGGAACAAATATTGCCGATACGCTGACCATTTTAGATTGCGTAGGTGGCACAGGCGGTAACACGAATATAGGCGCTAATTTGAACGGTAGTCTAACCCTTGTAAGGGGATCATTGCAGTTCAGAAACGTGGTTGGCGGAGGAACCGGTACATCAATATCCAATTACGGGCTCTCTATTGGAGGGACAGTGAGAGCTCCGACCATTATTGGGCAAGATATTTATGGCGGTCCGGGCACGGGAACGCTTTCCAACGGGAATTATGGCATTTACATCAATGGCGGGGCTTTAGGCAGCAGTGCTACTAGTCAGATTTGGATGAGCGCAGGTTCATTAGGGACGGGTAGTCAGGAGGTGGGGATCTATCTCCTTTCCGGTAGTGTGGTTGTAGGAAATGGCGGAACTATCGCGCTGACAGGGAGTGGTGGTGGTCTTTATAGCAGTAGCACAGGACAGTCAAATTTCGGAATGCAACTTAGTGGAGGATCTATCACTGCAGGGAATCGTACCTCCGCAGTGAATACAATCACATTAACAGGGATTGGTGGAGTCGGAGGAGCGGGGGGGCATCATGGACTACAATTAGATGCTACTGCCATGCAGATTAATCTCAATGGCACTAGTAGCAGTGATACTCTGACCTTTCTAAATTGCGTAGGAGGGAGTAGTGGGAGCGGGAGTAACAGTGGAGTAAAGATTAGTGGTGGGCTCACGCTCGTAGATGGCACCTTACAATTTACCAACGTGACAGGCGGTAGTGGTGTCGCAGGCGTGCATGTGGGGCTGCTCATTACCGGGACTCTTGTTGCTCCAGCTATTCTTGGGACGGATATTCAGGGAGGGCCTGGATCTTCGAATGACTATGGATTCCAAATCGCTGGGACAATAGGGGGGAGTACGACAAATCGCATCCAGATGAGTTGCGGCTCTCTGGGTATTGGATCAAGCGAAATCGGTATCTATGGGCAGTCTGGAAGCGTGACGGTTGGTGCTGGAGGTACAATCCAACTGACCGGAGCGGGCGGAGGTCTGTACAACAGCGTTGGCGCTTCCAATCATGGAATTTTATTAAGTGGGACTACCTTCACTGCAGGGCGTGGTGGGTCAGCAACAAATACAATTATTTTTACAGGAATGGGAGGAAGTGGGCAGAGCGGTAGTAATAAGGGTGTAGATATCAATGCCGCTACTACGATCAATCTCAATGGTACTGGCAATGTGGATACAGTAACTTTTTTGAATTGTGTAGGAGGAAGCGGCCTAAATGGCTTGAATTTTGGGGTGCATATTGAGGGTGCACTGTCGCTATTTCATGGCGCTCTGCAGTTTATCAATGTTACAGGAGGCTCAGGAGGGGGAGAGAATTACGGACTCTTTATTCAATCCAATGTTTTGGCGCCGTCGATCTTTACTTCAGATCTATATGGAGGGCCGGGATCTGGCAGTAATTACGGATTCTATCTTAGCGGCGCTGTCATCGGCAGTTCCGCAACGAGAATGATTAATATCAGTGCAGGTTCCTTGGGGACTGGGAATGTGGAAGTGGGAGTCGCACTCGATAACGGGAGTGGCACTCCCGCTACCATGATCGTTGGGAATGGCGGTACCATTTCCATAACGGGGATTGGCGGTGGGCTTTATAGCAATGGCGGCACCAATAACCACGGGATCTTGTTTATACAAGCATCCACCCTTTCTGCAGGCAATGGCGGTAGCTCTACCAATACGATTACTGTGACCGGAATCGGAGGGGTCGGAATGGACGGAAACCACATGGGTGTCTGGCTGAATGTAGCTCCCACAGTGAACCTGAATGGCACTAGTAATAGCGATGCATTTACTTTTCTAAATTGCACTGGTGGTACTGGAGTCGCTGGATTTAATTACGGAGTTTATATACCCATTGTTCTCTCTCTTACGCACGGAACCTTACAATTCATTAACGTGACCGGTGGTTCGGGCGGCAACTCAAATAATGGTATCTATCTTTCGGGCAGCATAACTGCGCCCTCCATTTTCACAAGAGATGTGATGGGAGGGCCTGGCAATGGTTCGGACGTCGGATTCTATATAAGTGGTGGCACTGTCGGTAGTACAGCAACGAGCGCTGTCAGCATTAGTGCCGGATCTCTAGGAGTTGGTAGTAATGAAGTGGGGATTCTGATCGATTCTAGCGGCCGTATTATTGTTGGGAATGGTGGATCGATTACTTTGACTGGCTCGGGCGGCGGTCTTTATAACAGTAGTGGGGGTAGCAATTATGGTATCGAAATCAGCACAGGGACTCTGCAAGCTGGGAATGGTGGCTCCTCTACGAATTCGATCATTTTAACGGGAATTGGAGGAACAGGGCTTGGAGGGGGGCATTATGGTGTCTACCTGCAGACAGCCCCTACCGTTATTCTGAATGGGACTAGTAATAGTGACAGCTGTACCTTCCTGAACTGTATTGGCGGAACGGGAGGCACTTTAAACAATGGCGTGACTATTGGAGCTTCGCTCGTGATTTCTCGAGGAGTTCTTCAGTTTACCAACGTAACCGGCGGAGGCAGTGGGACTAGTAGTAATTATGGGGTCTATGTAACCAGTACGGCTGTAGGACCAACCATTCTTGCTACAGATATCTTTGGCGGTCCGGGCACTAGTCAGGACTATGGCTTCTATATTCATGGCGGTACTGTTGGGAATGCTGGCACAGCGCTAATTAATATTTCTGCAGGTTCTCTTGGGAGCGGGAGCAATGAAGTGGGGATTGTGATCGATAGTAGCGGTAGCGTGACTGTCGGAAATGGCGGCACAATCTCTTTAACAGGAACGGGTGGGGGGCTCTATAGCACAACTAGTGGTTCTGGGAATTATGGGATCCAGGTTATTACGGGGACACTTCAGGCAGGAAGTGGGGGGTCTGCCACCAATACAATTACTCTTACTGGGATTGGAGGAGCGGGAGTTGGAGGGAGCAACTATGGGGTCTATTTACAAACTGCTCCAACAATCACCCTAAATGGTACTAACAACGCTGATGTATGTACCTTTTTGAATTGCTCAGGAGGAAGTGGAGTCTCTGGATCAAATTACGGGATCTATATTACGGACACACTTTCTCTGACACGCGGAGCACTGCAGTTTATCAATGTTGTTGGCGGGAGTGGCGGAGGGTCGAATGTTGGGCTCTCGATTACGAAGACAGTTAGTGCTCCTACTATTCTCACCATAGACATCTTGGGTGGCCCGGGGGTAAACAATAATTACGGAATCTATGTAAGCGGTGCTTCGGCTGTATTTGGTGGTACAGGAGTCAACAAGCTGAATGCCGTTGCTGGGTCTCTAGGGATTGGTAATAGTGAAGTAGGGATCGTTATTGACAGCGGCGGCAAGATGGTGGTCGGCAATGGCGGCACGCTAGCTCTGACAGGGACTGGTGGCGGGCTCTACAACGGGAACGGAAATAATAATTACGGCGTCTATCTAAATAGTGCAACGCTGCAAGCCGGCAATGGCAGTTCTGCGACCAATGCAATCACAGTAACAGGGGTTGGCGGAACAGGGGGAGGCGGTAGCCACTTTGGAGTGGGTGTGGCCACTGCGCTCACAGTGACCCTTAATGGAACTAGCAATGATGATAGCTGCACATTCTTGAACTGCGTCGGGGGAACGGGCGGCACATTAAACCATGGCATTAGCATTATCTCGAGTGTCACACTGGTGCGCGGGGTATTGGAATTTACCCATATTACTGGTGGCGGTAGTGGAACAAGCAGCAACTATGGAGTCTACATTACCGGTGCGAGTACTACGGTGAGCGCATCTCAGATTATAGGAAGGGATCTTTATGGGGGCCCGGGAGTCGGAACAAACTACGGATTATATATCAGTGGCGCTACGGCAAAACTTGGCGCAACGAGTACAAATGGGATTCGCGTTAATGCTGGTTCTTTAGGTACCGGCAGTACGGAGGCGGGGATTGTCATCGATAGCGGCGGCAGTGTGGTTGTTGGCAATGGCGGTACGATTTCGCTTACTGGAAGCGGTGGTGGTCTATATAGCAGTACCGGCTCCGGTAATTACGGTATCTACTTAAATACGGCGACTATTAGCGCGGGGAATGGGGGATCTGCTACCAATACAATTACTCTTACTGGGATTGGAGGAGCGGGAGTTGGCGGAAGTAACTATGGAATCTATGCAGCAGCAGCGCTCACACTAACTCTGAATGGGAGTAGTGCTAGCGACATATGTACTTTCTTGAATTGCACTGGAGGATTAGGGGGCACATTAAACCACGGCATCAATATCTCGGCAGTCACTACGCTTTCACGTGCAACCTTGCAATTTGTGAACGTCACTGGCGGCGGCAATGGTACGGCAAACAACTATGGTCTCTATATCAATAATGTGGCAGTTACTGCACCTACGATTATAAGTAACGATATTTTGGGCGGTCCCGGACTCAATAATAATTATGGGCTCTATATTAGCGGAGCTTCTGCTGCATTGGGTGGCACTGGAGTGATTACGCTTAATGTTTTCGCTGGGTCTTTGGGAACCGGTTCTACTGAGGCTGGCATTGTGATCGATGGGGGCGGTAGCGTCATTGTTGGGAATGGTGGCTCGGTTACTTTAGTGGGTACGGGAGGGGGGCTCTATAGCGGTACCGGCACTGGTAATTATGGAATCTATTTAAATACAGCGACAATTACTGCGGGCAACGGCAATGCCTCTACTAACAGCATCATATTAACAGGGATTGGCGGTACAGGTACAGGCGGCGGCCATTACGGAGTTTATGTAGCCGCCACTCCCAAGATGAACCTGCGAGGTACGGGTGCCGCCGATACAGTAACTTTTTTAAACTGTACAGGCGGTCTGGGAGGGACGCTAAACCATGGCGTGAATGTCTCCGCATCTCTCGCTCTTGTGCGAGGAACTCTGCGGTTTACGAACGTTTCAGGTGGTGGTAGCGGAACGGCGAGCAATTACGGGCTCTTTATCAATAACGTGTCGTTATCTGCCCCCATAATTCTTTCCTCAGATCTTTTGGGTGGTCCGGGGTTTAATAATAATTATGGACTCTATGTTAGCGGCTCTTCTGCTGTATTGGGTTCGACAAGCATGAATAAGATCAATGTGATTGCGGGTTCTCTAGGAAATGGGAGTAATGAGTCGGGGATCGTAGTCGATCTTGGTGGCAGCATTGTCGTTGGGAACGGCGGCACAATAAATTTAGTGGGAAGTGGCGGCGGCCTTTACAGCAGTTCTGGATTTCAGAACTACGGCATCTATTTGAACCAAGCTACTCTTGCATCAGGAACAGGTGGGTCGACACTGAATACGATAATCTTAACTGGCTTTGGTGGAGAAGGAACGGGAGGAGTAAACCACGGCGTAGCTACCAATACCTCTCTCGCCGTCACGATGAATGGCACGAACAGTAGCGACAGCCTTACTTTCTTAAATTGCAGTGGCGGTGGTGGTGGTGACTCCTGTGGAGCGAACCTTGCAGCATCTCTTTCTCTTTCTCGAGGAATTTTGCAGGTTAGGAATGTTACTGGAGGAGGGAGTCTGACTGGAAATCATGGACTGGTTCTTTCTGTGACAGTAACGGCGCCTACGATTTTAATCTCAGATCTGTTTGGAGGGCCGGGGACAGGGCTCCTGGGGGATGGGAACTACGGGTTGCACATCACTACAGGTGGACTGCTAGGTGGTACAACGATCTCTACATTAACAATTTCTGCGGGCTCTTTAGGTGTCGGTAGTAGTGAGATCGGAATTGTAATCGATGGGAATGGTGCGATCACTGTTGGTAATGGAGGATCTCTTCAGTTAACCGGCACGGGTGGCGGGCTCTACAGTAGTAGTGGCTCTGGAAATCATGGGATCTTCTTGAATGGCGCTGTGTTGACTGCAGGAGCAGGAGGTACAACGACCAATACAATTACTCTCACAGGTATTGGAGGCACTGGAACGGGTGGTGGTCATGATGGGGTCAGCACTGGTAGCTCAGTAAGGCTTAATCTCAATGGCAGCAGCAATAGCGATACCTGTCTCTTTAGCAACTGTATTGGCGGTAGTGGGGGAAGTGGCAATATCGGTGTAAATATTGCAACAACAGTCTCTCTGGTTCGAGGAGCTCTACAGTTTACCAGTATTAGTGGCGGCAGTGCAACAACCGGCAACCATGGGCTGATGATCACATCGGCTGGTACGCTTATAGCACCAACGATTCTCTGCTCTGATATTGTTGGCGGTCCAGGCAGCGGTTCAGACTATGGGCTCTATATCAACGGCGGAACGCTAGGCAGCTCGCTACTCTCCAATCTGATCGTTAGTGCAAGCTCTCTTGGAACAGGTAGCAGTGAGATAGGGATCGTAGTTGATTCAAATGGGAGTATCATTGCCGCCACCAGTGCAACAGTGAGTTTGATGGGGATTGGCGGCGGCATTTACAGTGGGGCAGGTCAGGGGAATAATGGGATCTATCTTAATAGTGCGATCCTGACAAGCGCCAATGGCATGACGTTAACGGGAATCGGTGGTGCTGGCAGTTTGGGATTGCACTCCGGCATTCAGATTAATGGAGCCACTATCACTACAACCAGCAGTTTCATCTGCAGCAATTGCACCGGTGGTACAGGAGGCTCTTCCAACTACGGCGTCTTCTTTAGTAGTAGTTTCTCGATGGTTAATGGAACGCTGCAATTCAACAATGTTTCTGGCGGCGGTGTTACGACCAATAATTATGGCGTTTATGTGGTAGGTGCTGTGGCTGCGCCATCCATTCTGGGGAATGATATCTATGGCGGCTCTGGCACGGGAAGCGATTATGGCCTCTATATTACCGGCACGCTTGGTGACTCGACGACCAATCAGATCGAATTGACTGCCGGATCTCTGGGTACTGGCAGCAATGAGTATGGGATATACCTTGGGGGAAGTGTAGTCGTTAATAGCGGAGGAACGATCAATTTAACAGGTCTGGGTGGAGGTCTCTATAGCAGTAGTGGTCAACAGAATGTGGGTATCTATTGCAATGGGGCGACTTTAACCGCGGGGGCTGGTGGGTCACAAGTCAATACGATTGTGTTAACTGGCATTGGCGGGGTGGGTAGCGGTGGATTACATCACGGCGTCATGGTGGAGGCTTCTACAACAACTGCGATCAATCTCAATGGCACCAGTGGAGTCGATACGATTTCTTTGGTCAACTGCAGCGGTGGGAATGGGGGTGCTTCTAATTATGGTGTGAATATTGGGGGCAATATCACGATGGTCAATGGGACCATGCAATTTCAGGCAATCACTGGCGGTGGGTCTACCACATCGAATCACGGTCTCTATGTCGGAGGAACTCTGATTGCTCCGGTGATTCTCGGCACAGATATTTATGGTGGACCTGGAGTGGGCACAAACGCCACTTCGAGCAGCGGAAATATTGGTATATATGTGCCGAGTGGTGGGGTGTTAGGTAGTTCTGTAGCGAATACGCTACGCCTTACAGCTGGTTCTCTAGGTTCAGGACGTAATGAATATGGGATATTTATCGGCGGTAGCGTAACAGCGAATGGACTCACGCTCAATGGTACCGGCGGTGGTCTCTACAGCAATTCCGGACAACAAAATTATGGGATTTACTTCAATGGGGGTAGCCTTTCAGCAAACAGCTTAATTACACTTACCGGATTGGGTGGCAGCGGTACGAATGGTTCAAACCATGGCGTGATGGTCGATACATCGGGCCTTACGGTCTCTCTAAGTAGTGGAAGCACGAGTATAGTGACCTTCCTTAACTGTAGTGGTGGCAGTGGCGGCAGCAGCGGAAATTATGGTGTGAATTTTACCGGTAATCTGTTGATGGTTACCGGTACTCTTCAGTTTTCCAGTCTTACTGGCGGCAGTAACTCTCCTACGAATTATGGGCTCTATATTGCGGGCAATGTCTCTGCGCCGATTATTTTAGGTAGCGATATTTATGGCGGTCCGGGGACGGGAAGCGACTATGGCTTCTATTTGAATGGGGGGACTCTAGGAAGTTCTTCCACCGCCCAGATTCAGCTTACTGCAGGCTCTTTGGGGGTTGGGGGTAGTGAGTATGGCATCAATCTCTCAGGAACTGTAATCGGGAATACCATGGTATTCACGGGGACGGGCGGTGGTTTTTATAGTAGTAACAATAACGCCGGCAATTATGGGATCTTTGTAAATGGCGCAGCGCTCAATGCGAGTGCGGTGATTACTCTTACTGGTATCGGCGGTACTGGCTTTAATGGCGGTCATCACGGGGTGGTGATGAATGGCGCTACGGCAACGAATAGTATCACCTTTTTAAACTGTACGGGTGGTAGTGGTACCGCATCTAACTACGGTGTCAACTTTACAGGCAATTTCGCTTTAGTAACAGGGACTATTCAGTTTACCAATATCACTGGTGGCAGTCCGGGCACGGGGAACCACGGTGTCTTTATTGGAGCGAACGTAGCAGCTCCAACGATTCTTGGTTCAGATATCTATGCTGGTCCCGGGACGGGGAGCGATTATGGGTTCTATCTCTCCAGCGGCACATTGGGTAGTAACGCTACCGATCAGATCATTCTAAGTGCCGGCTCTTTAGGTATGGCTGGCAGCGAGATCGGCATCAATATCGCTAGCAGCGTGATAACGAAGACTCTCTCGCTAACTGGAACCGGTGGCGGTCTCTATAGCAGTACCGGAGCTGGGAACTACGGCATCTTGCTTGGTAGCGCGATCGGGGCGAGCAGCTCCGCGACCCTTACCGGTATCGGAGGAGTGGGTACTGGTGGGACTCATTATGGCGTGCAGGTCAATACTGCAACCGTCAATACGAGCTCTTGCACTTTCTTGAATTGTACAGGAGGCACGGGTGGTTCAAGCAACTACGGCGTGAACTTTGGCGGAAATTTTGCAATGAGCAGCGGTACGCTCCAGTTTACCAATGTGACCGGTGGTGGAAATGGAGTGCAGAATTATGGAGTGCTAATCGGAGCCACGGTCACTGCGCCTACTATTCTTGGGAATGATATCTATGGCGGTCCTGGTACGGGGAGTGATTATGGTTTCTATGTCACCGGCGCTCTGGGTAACGTAGCCACTAATCTAATTCTTATCACTGCGGGCTCTCTTGGTGTTGGCAATAATGAGTATGGTATCTATGTCACCGGTACTGTTACAGCCAATACGATCACTCTTACAGGTATCGGCGGCGGCTTATATAGTGCCAATATCTCGGGCAGCCACGGTATCTATCTAAATGGCGCTATATTGACCTCTATTCACACTACAACGCTTACCGGTATCGGCGGCGCGGGTACAGGCGGTGGCCACCATGGCGTTGTCGTCTCTAGCACGAGCGTAAATAGAAGTGTGACCTTCTTGAATTGTGTGGGCGGTATCGGCAATACCCCCAACTATGGCGTCGACTTTGTCGGCAACTTCTCCATGGTTACCGGGACGCTCCAATTTACGAACGTCACGGGTGGTGGGCCATTGACGAGCAACTATGGCGTCAATGTATCGGGGATAGTAACAGCGCCAATTATCTTGGGTCAGGATCTCTGTGGCGGTCCCGGCGCTGGCAACAATTACGGCCTCTCTGTTACGGGAACTCTCGGTAGTAGCGCAACTGTATTGATCGACATTGTCGCAGGCTCTATCGGAACGGGCAGTAACGAATATGGGATCTTCATTGGCGGTACTGTTCTTGCCAAGACAATCTCTCTGATGGGAAGTGGTGGTGGCCTTTACAGCAATAATGTCTCTGCTAACCATGGGATTTCTCTCAGTGGAGCTATATTTACAGCCAGCAACTCTGTTACGTTGATTGGGATCGGCGGCACAGGATTAGGGGGCAGCCACTATGGTGTACAGACAGCGACCTCTCTGCAGTTCAATACTCCTGTAGTTGCTTTCAAAAACTGCATTGGTGGTACGAAAGGTAGCGGCAATATCGGTGTGAATATTGCCGCGCCTATCACAATGGTAAGCGGCCTCCTGCAGTTCAATAATGTTAGCGGTGGCGGACCGAATGGCCAAAATTACGGACTGCAGATCACGTCAGCTATATCGGTTCCTTCACTGATTGTCACTGATCTCTACGGTGGTCCAGGCACCAGTCAGGATTATGGCCTCTATCTCAATGGCGGTTCTATTAGTAGTGGGGTCATTAATGTGATTGCAGGATCTCTTGGCAACGGCAGCAGTGAGATCGGCCTCTATGATGCGGGAACCATGAGTGCCAATACGATCACACTCACCGGCACTGGAGGTGGACTCTATAGTAACACGGGCTCTGGCAACCACGGAGTTGAATTCGATGGCGCGACATTCAATGCGACTACTTCCGTCACAATCCATGGATATGGCGGTACCGGAACTAGTGGAGGACATTATGGTGTACAGACGGCAACCTCTCTGCAGTTCAATAGTCCCACAGTCGCCTTCCAAAACTGTATTGGAGGCACGGGCGGTATAGCGAATTTCGGAATAAATATCGTTGTTCCGATCACAATGGTGAGCGGAGCATTAAATTTTACCAATGCGAGTGGTGGCGGATCAAATGGTCAGAACCATGGGCTTGTAGTCACATCGGTAGTAACAGCGCCGACAATTGTTGCGGTCGACATCAATGGAGGGCCCGGTAACGGTACCGATTATGGCCTCTATCTCAATGGGGGTACGCTTAGTAGTTCTTTCTTGAGCGTAGTTGCCTGTTCTCTAGGCACCGGCAGCAATGAGATAGGGATCTATAATGCGGGGACTATGGTCGCCAATACGATCGCTTTAATGGGTACTGGCGGTGGTCTCTATAGCGGTAGTGGACAGCAGAATTATGGGATTCAGTTCAATGGTGCAGTGGTTACCGCAACTAGTACAGTAACCTTTACTGGTATGGGGGGGTCGGGCTCTGGTGGCCAGCATCATGGTGTCGTTGTGACGAGTCTTCTTTGTAGCGCCCCTGCAGTGACTTTCCAAAATTGCGTTGGAGGAACTGGCGGTACTGGTAACTACGGTATCGATTTTGAAGGGAATTTTCTAATGGCCTCCGGCACTCTGCAGCTGAACGGCATTGTTGGTGGTGGATCTCTCACCACAAATTATGGCGTCTTTATTAATAGCGGGGTGACAGTGACAGCGCCAATTATTCTGGGGACGGATATCTTCGGCGGCCCCGGAAACGGCACAAATTATGGTCTTTATATTGCTGGAGGCGCTTTGGGAACCAGTACGGCAAATCAGATTCGTATAATCGCTGGATCCCTAGGCGTTGGTAGTCAAGAGTATGGAATCTATGTCGGTGGTTCCGTAATTGTTGGTGATGGCGGAACCATTTTGTTGAATGGAACTGGCGGCGGCCTCTATAGCACTGGAAGTGGCACCAACAACCACGGTATTTATCTCAATAGCGCGACCATTACAGCTGGCAATGGAGGCACGTTTACCAATACGATTACTCTTACTGGTATTGGCGGTACGGGTCTTACCGGGAGCCATTATGGTGTCTATGGCGCTGCATCGCTTAGCATCAATCTTAACGGAACCAGCAACAGCGATACGCTTAACTTCGTCAACTGTACTGGCGGTACAGGTGGCAATAGTAACTATGGAGTGAATCTCGCCACGACACTGAATCTCTCTCATGGAGTGCTAGAGCTATTCGGCATCACCGGCGGTGGCCCCGGCACACAGAATCATGGCATGGTGATCAGCTCTGCAGTGACTGCTCCTCTGATTCTCGCCGCTGATATCACAGGAGGTCCTGGTACGGGAACAGATTATGGTTTCTATCTCAATGGCGGCACTCTGACAACTGCATCACAGCTGACGATCGTCGCAGACTCTATAGGCACAGTTAGTAATGAGGTTGGGATTGTAATCAATGGCACTATTAACGCAACGACTGTGTCGCTAACAGGGAGTGGAGGCGGTTTCTATAGCGGCAGTGGACAGCAGAACTATGGGGTCTCTCTATCGGGCACGCTCTTTAATGCAACTGTGACAGGACTTGGAGGTACTGGCAGTGGAGGTCAGCATCATGGCGTAGTTGTCAGTAGCCTAACCGCGAATGGCAGTATCACCTTCTTAAACTGCAGTGGTGGAACTGGCGGCTCTTCGAACTATGGCGTTGATTTTATCGGCAGCTTCTCGATGGTAAGTGGAGTACTGCAATTTATTAATATCACGGGGGGAGGCCCGCTTACTGATAACTACGGTGTGTATATCGGAAGCAGTGTGACGACCCCTACAATTCTCGTTCAGGATGTGTTTGGAGGGCCCGGCACTACACGAGACTATGGATTGTATATTAATGGAACTCTAAGTAGTACGGTGGTTGAAGTGTTCGCCGGCTCTCTCGGATTGGGGAGCAGCGAATATGGCATCTATGTCGGCGCTAGTGTTCTTGCTGATACGATCTCATTTACCGGAATTGGCGGAGGCCTTTATAGCAGCAGTGGAGCGAATAATTACGGGATTTACATCAGTGGAGGAGCGTTTGTTTCATCTAATACCGTCTCCCTTACAGGAATAGGGGGCAGCGGCACAGCGGGCGCTCATCACGGTGTAGCTGTAAATAGCGGTACATCAAGCAATAGCCTTACCTTCCTCAATTGCGTCGGAGGGAGTGGCGTGGGTAGTATTGGTGTCGACTTTATCGGAAATTTCACGGTTGCCAATGGAGTACTTCAGTTCAGTAATATCACGGGTGGAGCTGTCGGAGCTGGTAATTATGGTGTAATGGTAGCGGGAGTGGTGGCAGCTCCCACGATCCTCGGCGCTGATATATATGGGGGTCCTGGCTCTGGCACTAACTACGGGCTCTACGTAACAGGTACGCTGGGTGGAAGCGGAGTAAATCTGCTGCGCGTGAGCGCTGGCTCACTTGGAGTTGGCAGCAATGAGATAGGCATCTTTACCACGGGACTCATTCAAGCAAATAGCGTTGTATTGGTGGGAAGCGGCGGCGGTTTCTATAGTACGGCTAGTCAGAACAACTATGGTGTCTCCTTAAGTGGAACAATCTTTAATGCGACAGTTACTGGGATTGGCGGTGCAGGAACGTTGGGCACCCATCATGGTATCGTTGTTGATGGACTCACAGCGAATGGTGGCGTTACCTTCTTAAACTGCACCGGCGGTAGTGGTGGCTCCTCCAACTACGGCATCAATTTTATCGGCAACTTCTCGATGGTTAACGGCACACTGCAATTTACTAATATCTGTGGTGGGGGGCCGAAAACAGGAAACTATGGGATCTATATTTCAGGGGTAGTCACCGCACCAGTCATCCTTGGTACAGACATTATGGGCGGTCCAGGAAGCGGGACGGATTATGGCCTTTATATCAATGGCGGAACTCTGGGTAGCGCTGGATTAGGACAGATCAATTTGACTGCAGGTTCGATCGGTTTGGGAAGTAATGAGATCGGAATTCTAATCAATAGCAGCGGGACGGTCCTTGCTAGCACAATCTCTTTGACCGGTACTGGAGGGGGGCTCTATAGCGCTGCGGTTGGGGGTAACTATGGGCTTTCAATCAGTACCGGTAGCGTCAGCGCCACCACAT
>CAZEZK010000002.1:40906-42213 GCA_964516935.1 uncultured bacterium | reverse complement strand
CAATTGGCCGTACGCGCCGTGTTCCCTGGGCAGCATCGACATTCTGCACATCAGTGGCGGCAATGGGCGTCAGCGCCACCACATCTCTCACATTGACCGGCTTTGGCGGCGCGGGAGTTAGTGGGACCAATTACGGACTCGATCTCGAGACCGCGACCCTTTCGGGAACCTATGTGACGCTGACCGGTTTTGGGGGAACTGGCGTGGCCGGGAGCAATTTTGGAGTGTTTACGACCACTCTTTCAATTAGCAGTTCCCTCACTACTTTTCTCAATTGCAGCGGCGGTATTGGTGGAACTTTGAACCATGGAGTCAACCTCTCTGCGGGACTCTCTTTAGTGGGCGGTACGCTCCAGTTCCTCAATGTCTCAGGAGGAGGGAATGGGACGGCAAATAACTATGGTCTCTATATTCCGGGTAGTGTGACGGCTCCAACGATCCTCGGAGCGGATATCTACGGCGGTCCCGGGACCAATAACAACTACGGTCTCTACATTAACGGTGGCACCTTAGGGGGTGCGGAGACAGGGCAGCTGCGCATGAGCTGTGGCTCGCTCGGCATGGGACAACAAGAGTATGGGATCAACGTTTCTGGTACTATATCCGGGAAAACAGTTGTTCTAACAGGTATAGGTGGAGGTCTCTATAGCGGCAACGGTCAGCAGAATCAGGGGATCTTGCTCAATGGAGCCACCCTCACGGCCACTAGCTCTATGACACTGACCGGTATTGGTGGTACTGGTACAGGTGGGCTACATCACGGGGTAAATGCGATCACCTCTCTCACGGTCAACAGCAATTCGCTCACCTTCCTTAACTGCAGCGGCGGTACGGGAGGTACAATAAATGCTGGGATTGCTCTGGCAGCCGATCTTCAGATGGTGAGCGGTACACTCCAGATTTCTGGCGCTACTGGTGGTGGTTATACATCGAATAATTATGGTCTCTGGATTACTGCAACAGTTTCTGCCCCCGTAATCCTCGCCAGCGATATTTTTGGAGGGCCTGGCAGCAGCAATGATTATGGCCTCTATCTTAACGGAGGCACCTTAGGCAGTTCGATTCTCGCTCGCTTAACACTTACGGCGGGCTCCTTAGGAACGGGCAGTGGTGAAATAGGGTTTTACTCTACTGGCAACATCGTTGCAAGTACTACAGGAGAGGTGACGCTGGTCTGCTTAGGCGGTGGTCTATATAGCAATAGCGGGACTGGCAACTATGGCATCTACCTCAGCGGCTCTACTTTGACGGGTGGTACATCCATTACATTGAGCGGTATCGGCGGTGTAGGGACTGGTGGATTTCAC
>CAZEZK010000002.1:7415-40896 GCA_964516935.1 uncultured bacterium | reverse complement strand
CATGGCGTTGTCTCTAATAGTGTGACCGCAAATACGACAACTCTGACCTTTTTAAATTGCAGCGGTGGAGAGGGGGGAAGTAGCAATTATGGGGCTGATTTCCCTGGCAATTTCACAATGGTTAGTGGGGCGCTTCAGTTCACCAATGTTGTCGGCGGCGGCACAGCAGCAAATAACTATGGCGTCTATGTGGAGAGCGCGAGTGTTGTGAGAGCCCCCACCATTTTGGGAACAGACATTTTGGGAGGACCAGGTTCTGGCAGCAACTATGGTCTCTATGTCACCGGTACACTAGGCAGTAATACCACGGCAGAGCTCTTGATCAGCGCTGGATCTTTGGGCATGGGCAGTTCTGAGTATGGCATCAACCTCGCAGGCACCGTAATAGGGGAGACGATGGCATTTACAGGGACTGGCGGTGGCCTCTATAGCAGCAGTAGCTCTGGCAACTACGGTATCTATGTAAATGGCGCAGTGCTCAATGCCAGCTCGGTGATTACACTCACTGGGATTGGTGGTACAGGTCTTGGTGGTGGCCATCATGGGGTAGTAATGAATGGTGCCACGGCAACAAATAGTGTCACCTTCTCTAACTGCAGCGGTGGTACAGGCTCTTCTGCAAATTATGGCGTCAATTTTAGTGGAAGCCTTCAGCTTGTAACGGGCACGATCCAGTTTACCAACATCACTGGCGGCGGTCCTGGGACCGGAAACCATGGGGTCTCCATTGGAGCGAACGTCACTGCGCCGCAAATTCTTGGATCAGATATCTACGCCGGTCCCGGATCTGGAAGCGACTATGGCATCTATGTCATCGGTGGCACGCTCGGAAGTAATGCAACAAATCAGATGATTCTAAGCGCGGGCTCTCTTGGCATGGGCAGTAGTGAGATCGGTATCTACATCGCCAATAACGTGATCGCAAACACACTTTCTCTTACTGGTACGGGAGGTGGATTCTACAGCAGCAGCGGCGCAGGGAACTATGGGATCTATCTGGGCGGAACTATCGGCGCAAGCAGTGCTGCGACGCTCATTGGCCTCGGCGGCGTGGGAACGGGAGGTAGCCATTATGGTGTTCAGGTAAATATCTCCACTGCTAATACAAGCTCATTGACATTCTTGAACTGCACTGGGGGCACAGGTGGGGCGTCCAATTATGGCGTTAACTTTACCAGCAATTTTGCAATGAGCAGTGGGATATTGCAGTTTACAAACGTGACAGGTGGCGGCATCTCAACAGATAACCATGGCGTAGTGGTTGCAGCTGCAGTCACAGCTCCTACGATCTTGGGGGCAGATATTTTTGGCGGCCCCGGCGCAACGCGCAACTATGGCCTCTATGTTACAGGCTCCCTTGGCAGCTCGATTACCAATCAGTTGCGCATCAGCGCCGGCTCCCTTGGCACAGCGGACAGTGAATATGGCATCTACATCACAGGCAATGTCACCTCCAATACAATTGCGCTGACTGGTAGCGGCGGCGGTCTCTACAGTAACAGCAGCAGCGCTGGCAATTATGGCATCTATCTAAATGGCGCAATCTTAACTTCTACAACTACTGCATTGCTTACTGGTTTTGGTGGTATGGGCACTGGCGGCAGCCATCATGGAGTTGCAGCTGCAAGTACGAGTGTTAATAACAGCGTCACCTTCTTGAACTGTATTGGCGGTAGCGGCGGCTCCTCTAACTATGGAGTGAACTTTATTGGCAGTTTTTCGATGGTGACGGGTACGCTGCAATTTACCAATGTGACAGGTGGTGGACCACTCACTGGTAACTATGGCGTCAATGTAGCTAGCACAGTGACAGCGCCAATCATCCTTGGACAAGATATTTGCGGCGGTCCTGGCTTTGGCAATAACTATGGTCTCTCTGTCACTGGCACTCTCGGCAGTAGTGCGACTGCACAGATTCAGATTGTTGCTGGTTCGATTGGAACAGGCAGCAGTGAATATGGAATCTTTATCAGCGGTAGTATTATCGCCGGCACGGTCTCTCTGACAGCAACTGCTGGTGGTCTCTACAGCAATAACGTCTCTGGGAACCACGGCATCTCTCTCAGCGCTGCAGCATTCACCAGTAGCAGCTCTGTCACCTTGACAGGTATCGGAGGCACCGGTCTTGGTGGAGGCCACTACGGTGTGCAGACTGCGACCTCTCTGCAGCTAAACTCCCCTATAGCGACTTTTGAAAATTGCATCGGCGGTACGGGCGGCAGTGGGAACATCGGCGTCAACTTTGCTGTTCCACTTACAATGGTGAGTGGCGCTCTGCAGTTTATCAACATCTCTGGGGGTGGACCTAATGGCAACAACCACGGTCTTGTAATTAGCTCCAGCATGACTGTGCCGACGCTCACTGCAGTGGATCTTTTTGGCGGCCCCGGCAATAGCACGGATTATGGGCTATATTTGCAGGGAGGCACCATCACCACTACGGCGATTAATGTGATTGCGGGTTCTCTTGGCACCGGAAGTAACGAGATTGGGATTTACGATGCGGGCACCATGATAGCCGACACAATCGTACTCAGTGGCACAGGTGGTGGCCTCTACAGCGGCAGCGGGTCCGGTAACCATGGAATTGCACTTGATGGTGCAACACTCAAGGGTGCAACCTTTGTCACTATTAGTGGCATCGGCGGTTCGGGTGGTGGCGGAGGCAATTATGGCGTGCAGACGGCGACCTCTCTGCAGCTGAACAGCAGTGCAGCCAGCTTCTTAAACTGTATCGGTGGCAGCGGCGGAGCGGCAAACTACGGTGTAAATATTATCGTGCCGATCACAATGGTAAGTGGGACGCTTAAGTTCTTAAATGTCAGCGGTGGCGGTTCTAATGGCAATAACCATGGCCTTGTCATCACATCGACTGTGACTGCGCCGACCTTCATCGCAGCAGATCTTTATGGCGGCCCAGGTAATGGAACAGATTATGGCCTCTATCTGAATGGAGGAACTCTCAGCACGAATGTCCTCGAGGTCATTGCAGGCTCTCTGGGTACCGGAAGTAACGAGATCGGGATTTACGATGCAGGCACCATGATCGCCAGTTCGCTAAGGCTGAAAGGCAGCGGTGGCGGTCTATATAGCAGTAGTGGCCAGCAGAATTACGGTATCCAGTTGATTGGTGCCGTTCTCACAACGAGTGGCACTGCGATTCTCACTGGGGTCGGCGGCACCGGCGGTGGTGGTCAGCACCATGGCATCACTGTGAATAGTGTTAGTTCGAACACCTCAATCATGGAGTTCCTAAATTGCGTAGGTGGCAATGGAGGTACAGGGAATTACGGCGTCAATTTTGCTGGCAATTTCTCAATGGTGATGGGAACACTGCAGTTTAGTAACGTCACCGGTGGCGGCTCATTAACTACAAACTATGGCGTCTACATTGGCAGTGGAGTTACAGTCACTGCTCCGATTATCCTCGGCTCAGATATCTATGGCGGTCCTGGTACTGGGAATGACTATGGCCTCTATATCGCCGGTGGCACGCTGGGTAGTAGCGCGACCAACCAGATTAACATTCTCGCCGGCTCTCTCGGCACTCTCAGTAATGAGTATGGCATCTATGTTGGCGGAGCGATGATCGTTGGAGATGGGGGGACGATCGAGCTGAACGGAACTGGCGGCGGTCTCTACAGCACCTCTAGCGGTGCAAATAACTATGGGATCTATTTAAGCAGCGCGACGCTCACGGCTGGCAATGGAGGCTCTTTAACAAACGCGATCAACTTTACGGGGATTGGCGGTACAGGTCTCACTGGTAGCCACTATGGCGTTTATGGAGCTGCATCGCTCAGCATTAACCTCAACGGCAGTGGTAATAGCGATATAGTCAACTTCACAAACTGTATCGGAGGAACAGGGGGAAATAGCAACTATGGAGTCAACCTCGCTACGGATCTTACTCTAGCTCACGGAACGCTTCGATTCATCAATCTCACCGGTGGTGGCCCATCGCAATCAAATCACGGACTTGTGATCACTGCGACTATCGCTGCGCCCGTAATTCTCGGCACAGATCTCTATGGTGGCCCAGGGATAGGCGTTGTGGGAACGGGAAACTATGGTCTCTACATCGGCAGTGGAGGAACTATTGGTGACGCCACCCTCTCTTATCTCACTCTCTCTGGTGGCTCCTTGGGGATTGGCAGTAGTGAGGTGGGCATTGTAGTCGACGCGGGTGGTGCCATTGTTGTGAGCAGTCAGGGAACGATTACGCTTATAGGAATGGGTGGTGGTCTCTATAGTGCTGCAACAGCTCAGAATTATGGCGTCTTCATCAATGGCGGTAGTCTTACTGCTGGCAATAGCATTACTATCACAGGGATTGGCGGTGTAGGAACGGGGCTCTCGGAGAGTTTGCACCATGGAGTCCACATCGTTGGTGCAACGGTGAATACCAGTACGCTCACTTTCCTCAACTGCTCAGGTGGTAGCGGAGGGGATCGTAATTATGGCGTTAATTTTGCAGGCAACCTCTCGATGGTGAGAGGCCTTCTCCAGTTTACCAACCTTGCCGGAGGTGGTGACGGAGCCTGATCGAACAACTTTGGACTTCATTTAACAGGTAGTGTTGTTACGGCGCCGACTATTCTCGGTATGGAAATTTTTGGTGGTCCTGGCTCCGGCAATAACTATGGTCTTTACATCGAAAGCGGTTCTACGTTAGGCAGCTCATCGACGAATGAGCTTCAGATCTCCGGCGGTTCATTAGGAATTGGAAGCAATGAGTATGGGATTGCGGTTGCAGGAAGTGTGGTTGTCGGACAGGGGGGCACATTGACATTTGTGGGAACCGGCGGTGGTCTCTACAGCGGCTCTGGTCAGCAGAATTATGGCATCTATCTGAGTGGAGCGACTTTTGTTATTGGCAATAGTTTCACCCTCACTGGAATTGGCGGCACTGGGTTGAGCGGCCTGCACCATGGCGTCTTTATCGATAGCTCTACTACTACGGTCGGTCTTAGTAGCAGTAGCAATACGCTGACCTTCCTAAACTGCAGCGGCGGCAGTGGTGCGGGTAGCGATGGGGTCGATATTGTCGGAAATTTGACGCTAGCGACGGGGACTCTCCAATTTACCAACATTACAGGCGGTGGCATCGGCGCGAGCAACTATGGCGTTGCTGTGGCCGGCACTGTTACCGCGCCAACTATCCTCGGTGCCGATATACTCGGCGGTCCTGGTTCTGGGACCAATTATGGTCTCTATATCACAGGAAGTCTGGTCGCTAATTTAGTGCGCATTAGCGCTGGCTCACTAGGTCTTGGCAGCAATGAGATTGGTATCAATACAACTGGTGTGATTAACGCGACCAGCGTTTTACTCACTGGCAGTGGCGGCGGCCTCTACAGTGCAGCTGGGCAGAACAACTATGGTGTATCGCTGAGCGGGACGATTTTTAATGCGACAGTTACAGGGATCGGTGGCGTTGGACTGCTCGGAAACCATCATGGCGTTTTGGTTAGCGGTCTCACTGCAAATGGTGGTATCACATTCTTAAATTGCGCCGGTGGCACGGGTGGTTCTTCCAATTACGGCATCAACTTTAGCGGCAACTTCTCGATGGTGAGTGGAACGCTCCAGTTCACCAATATCTGTGGTGGCGGGCTCGCTGCGGGGAATTATGGGATTTATATTACCGGTACTGTGACGGCTCCCGTGATTATCGGTTCAGACATCATGGGCGGTCTAGGCACTGGCACAGATTATGGTCTCTATATCCATGGAGGAACCTTAGGCAGTACCGGATTAGGGCAGATCGATTTAACTGCAGGTACCATTGGATTAGGTAGCTCTGAAATTGGAATCTTGATCGATAGCGGTGGAACAGTACTCGCCAATACGATCTCCTTGACCGGGACTGGTGGTGGTCTCTATAGCTCTGCCGTTGGAGGTAACTATGGCCTCTCTATCAATAACGGCAGTGTGAATGCCTCTGCAGCCGTCACATTGACTGGTTTTGGTGGGACAGGCATGAGCGGGACAAATTATGGTCTTGATCTTGAAACGGCAACACTTACTGGTAGCTCTGTTACGTTGACCGGTCTAGGAGGAACGGGCTCTACAGGTAGTAACTATGGCGTCTATACAACAACTGTTACGCTCAATACTACTCTTGCCACCTTCCTCAATTGTGCTGGGGGAACGGGGGGTAGTCTCAACCACGGCGTCAATATTTCTTCAGATCTCACCCTCATCAACGGGACACTGCAGTTTACGGATGTCGCTGGCGGTGGCAATGGCACAGCTAGCAACTATGGTCTCTATATTCCAGGAACTGTTACCGCGCCGACCATTCTCGGAACCGGGATCTTCGGCGGTCCTGGAACCAATAATAACTACGGGATGTATGTTGCAGGCACCCTACAGGGCAGCCAGCTCCGTATGAGCTGCGGCTCGCTCGGGAATGGCAGCAATGAGTATGGAATCAATATCGGAGGAACTGTATCGGGCGAGACAGTTGCACTGACCGGTATCGGCGGCGGCCTCTATAGTAGTAGTGGTCAGCAGAATCTGGGGATTTTCCTCAGCAGTGCTACCCTTACAGGCAGCAGTGCGATGACTCTAACTGGTATCGGCGGTACAGGCACAGGTGGCCAGCACCACGGCGTGAATGCCACCACATCTCTCGAGATCAATAGCGCTAGTTTGACCTTCTTAAATTGTGCCGGAGGGACTGGCGGACTGAACAATTGCGGCGTTGTCTTAGCAACAAACCTCCAGATGGTGAGCGGTATGCTTCAGTTTTCTGGGGCCACAGGAGGCGGTACCACATCTGATAATTATGGCCTCTGGATCACTGCAACTGTGAGCGCCCCAGCGATCCTAGCCTCCAATATTTTTGGGGGGCCTGGCAGCAGTAATGATTACGGCCTCTATATTAATGGAGGCACGCTAGGTAGCTCCACACTTTCCCAACTTACGCTAACAGCCGGCTCTTTTGGAATTGGTAGCGGGGAGATAGGTATCTATATAAATGGCAGCGTGGTTTCTGGCAGCGAAGGGGTGGTTACGGTAGTCGGTCTAGGCGGAGGGCTCTACAGTAATTCTGGCATTAACAACTATGGCGTCTATCTTAATAGCGCTACAGTTACTGGAGGCACTTCTGTAACCTTAACGGGGATTGGTGGTGTGGGAACAGCTGGATTTCACCATGGTGTCGTCTGCAATAGCCTAACTGCAGGCACGCCAACCCTTACTTTCTTAAATTGCAGTGGTGGCCAGGGTGGTAGCAATAACTATGGTGTGGACTTCCTAGGTAACCTTACAATGGTCAGTGGTGCCCTGCAGTTCACCAATGTTGTTGGCGGCGGTCCAGTGGCAAATAACTACGGCATCTACATTGAAAGCACAAGTACGGTGCGAGCGCCCACGATTCTTGGTGCAGACATCGTAGGCGGTCCCGGAGTCGGCAGCAATATAGGTCTTTATCTTAGTGGCACCTTAATCGGTAGTCAGGTGCGCATGAGCTGTGGCTCCCTCGGGTTGGGTGGATCTGAGTATGGCATCTATAGTAATGGCACGGTGAGTGCAACCACATTTACCCTTACAGGTGCCGGTGGTGGTCTCTATAGCAGCAGCAGCTCTGGCAATTACGGCATCTATTTACAAGGCGCTACGCTGACGGGAACGACTGTGACTCTTACTGGCCTTGGCGGGGTAGGAACGCAAGGATTCCATCACGGTGTCGTAGTCGATACTGTGGCGGCCAATACCAGTAGCTTGATCTTCCTTAACTGCACGGGTGGTACGGGTGCTGTCGGCAGTAACTATGGTGTCAATTTTGTTAGCAATCTTACGCTGGTAAGCGGCCTGTTGCAGTTCAGCAATATCACTGGAGGCGCTCCAGGTCCCACGAATTATGGTATCTATATTGCCGGCACAGTGACTGCGCCAACCATTCTTGGTGCAGATATTTATGGCGGTCCTGGCATCAATAACAATTATGGCCTCTACATTCATGGCGGCACTTTAGGCAGTAGCGCTACCAATCAGATTCGCATCAGCGCCGGCTCTATCGGTCTTGGCCTTTCTGAGATCGGCCTTCTGATTGACAGCAGCGGAAGTGCAACTGTGGGCAGCGGAGGCACTCTCTCTCTAATGGGAACGGGCGGAGGCCTCTATAATAGCGCGGTTTCGGGAAATTATGGCCTTTCGATCAATACAGGGTCCGTCAGCGGAACCACAATCGCATTGACTGGTGTAGGTGGTTCTGGCATCAGCGGCGGCCATTATGGAGTCGATCTAGAGAGCGCAACGCTAACTGCTGGAACTGGAGGTACATCGACCAATACGATTACCATTAGCGGTACAGGTGGAGTAGGTGTCGGGGGCGGTAATTATGGCGTCTATACTGCGACACTCCTCTCCGTTAATCTCAATGGCACAGGAAACGGGGATACGTTCACCTTCCTCAACTGCACAGGCGGAACTTCAGGAGCCAATAACTACGGAGTCAATCTGACAACGGGGCTCGCTCTTACCCATGGTACGCTTCAGTTCACTAATATCGCCGGTGGCGGTACGACGACAAGCAATTACGGTGTGCTAATTACATCGACAGTGCAAGCGCCGATAATTCTCTGCGAGGATATCTACGGTGGACCTGGAACACTTCTAAACCATGGTCTCTACATTCAGGGAGGCACGTTAGGAGGCGCTGGCACCAGTTTCATCAGTGTGAGCGCTGGCTCAATAGGTATGGGGGGCCACAACTATGGTATTGCGATCGACACGGCTGGAACCGTTCAAGCAAATAGCATGGTGCTCATGGGTACAGGTGGAGGTTTCTATAATGGCAGCGGTCTCCAGAATTATGGCATCTTCCTCGATAGCGCGCTCTTAACTGCTACGACTACTGCTACCCTGACTGGTATTGGTGGTGTCGGTTCTGGTGGCTTCAATGACGGGGTTGCTGTAAATGCCGTTGCCTTTAGCGGCACCACATTGATCTTCCAGAATTGCAGCGGTGGCACCGGCGGAAACCAGAACAATGGGGTCGACTTTATTGGCAACCTCTCTCTAGTTACTGGCCTTCTCCAATTTAATAATATCGCCGGCGGTGGCAGCGGAACCGCAACTCAAAACGATGGAGTCTACATCCCCAGCGGCGTTACCGTGTCGGCGCCAATTATTCTTGGTACAGATCTTTTAGGCGGCCCTGGAACAAACAATAATGTCGGGCTTCATATTGCCGGTACGCTCGGCAGCTCAACTACTAACAAACTTTACATGAATGCTGGTAGCTTAGGACAGGGCAGCCAAGAGTATGGAATCTATCTCGATAGCGGCTCTGCGCTCGTAAGCAACGGCGGTACACTCGAACTGATTGGTGCCGGAGGAGGTCTTTATATTACAAGCGGCTCCAACAACCATGGTATTGAGCTCAGTGGCGCTACGCTCACAGCAGGTAATGGAGGTGCTGCTACTAATATTATCCTTCTAACGGGGATCGGCGGCGCAGGAGAGGGGAGTGGTCACTGTGGTGTAAATATTGAAAATGGCTTTACGGCGAACCTCAATGGTACCAGCAACGGGGATGCTCTCACATTCCAAAATTGTGTTGGCGGCCTTGGCAGCAACAACAATATCGGCGTTTATGTCACCGCAACAGGAGCTACGACTCTTAACCGAGGGACTCTCTACTTTACCCACATCAGCGGTGGCAGCAATCCCACCTCAACCTACAATGATGGCGTCCGCATCGTCTCGACAGTTGTTGCCACCAATATTATCGGCCACGATCTCTATGGTGGCGCGGGATCAAGTAATGATGTCGGATTGAATATTAATGGAGGCTCCCTCGGCAATAGTGGGACGCAGCGCGTTTCGATCGGCGCCGGTTCTATGGGGCTCGGCAGCAATGAGGTAGGTATCTATATTCTCAATGGCTCTGTTCAGGCGACCATTCTAGAACTGACGGGGAGTGGCGGTGGCCTTTATAGCGCCTCTGGCTCTCGCAACATCGGTATCCTTCTTTCAGCAGCCTCCCTGACAGGAACAAATTCCTCCACTCTCACTGGCATTGGCGGCACAGGGACAGGTGGCACGCACCATGGTGTTGAGATCAATACTAGCTTTAGTGCCACGAGCAGTGCACTCACCTTTATTCATTGCGCTGGAGGGATCGGTGGAAATAACAATGTTGGCATTAATTTTATCACCAACTTGAATCTCGCTAGTGGCGCTCTCGTCTTCCGCGACATTGTCGGTGGCAGTAGTCTTCTCAATAATTACGGCCTCTACATCTCCGGCACTGTGACAGCGCCCACGATTCAGCTGACAGATATCCTCGGAGGCCCTGGTAACGGCTCGAATTACGGTTTCTATCTCAATGGAGGCACGCTCGGCAGCACAGCAGAGAGCTATCTCCCTGTCTCCGCAGGATCTCTTGGTCTCGGCAGTAATGAGATCGGGATCTACCTCGCTGGCACAGTGAATTGCAGCAGCAATGGTACTATTTTATTGCAAGGGACTGGTGGCGGCTTTTATAGCGGCAGCGGCTCAGGCAATATCGGTGTTGTGATTGCTGCAGCAACGCTTGGACTGTCGGATACATTCTCACGAACTATCCAGATCAGCGGCACTGGTGGTACCGGCACTGGCGGTGGTCACCATGGCGTCTCCGTTATTAGCGCAAATGCCATCAGCGGTAGTAATAGCGTTCAGTTCATCCAGAGCTTTGGTGGCAGCGGTGGCAGCGATAACTATGGTGTCAATATTGGCGCCGCACTCTCTCAAGCTGCAGGAACGCTCCTCTTCCGAAACATTAATGGCGGTGGTCCTCTCGCAAATAATTATGGAGTCTATGCCGGGGCTAGTGTCACCGCACCTATTATTACAGCAACAGATGTAATGGGCGGTATCGGCACCGGAGGAGACATCGGCTTCTATATCAATGGCGGCACCTTTACAGCTACCACTCTTTCGATTCAGGCCGGCAGCGCTGGCAGTGGGACAGGGGAGATTGGTATTCAAATCGGTAGCGCTATTCTCCAGGTGAATAGCACCGCCTACCTCCAAGGCAGCGGCGGTGGTTCCTTCAGTAGCAGTAGCACCGGTGATATCGGTGTCAGCTTCGCATCAGGTAGTACCCTCTCTATTGCAACCGGCGCCACAGCCTATGTGATTGGCCGAGGTGGTTTTGGCAGCGGCGGTCTGCACTATGGTGCCTATTGGAATGGCACGCTCTCTTTCACCGATAACACGAGTGCACTCGTCTTTACAGACTGCCTCGGCGGTCTCGGCGGTACGCAGACAGGTACAACGCCAAATAACGCAGGAGTTGTCCTCGCCGCATCTCTCGCTCCTACCCAAGGAACCGTCACTCTCTTCAACGTTCAGGGAGGAGGGCCCCTTCCAGGGCAAGTTTCCTCCTCGGCCAATAACTTTGGTCTCATGCTCAATGGCATTCAGCTCAGTGCCCCAACGCTTTCGATAGAGGGGATTCAAGGCGGTCCCGGCTCAGGCAAGAATGTGGGACTCTACATCCATGGAGGTACGCTAGGTAGCTCCACTACGACGACACTCGCTGTTGCTGCTGGAAGCCATGGCACTGGCTCCACAGAGGTGGGGATTCTCATCGACAGCAGCGGTATTGTACAGTGCGCTAATAGCGGTGTCGTTACCTTGATTGGATTTGGCAGCCATGATGCTAGTGGCAGCGGGAACTATGGAGTAGAGCTCTCTGGCGCCAGCTTCCTCATAGGAGATACTGGTGGCGCTGCTTCTGCGACCCTCTCGGTCACTGGTCAAGGAACTCTAGGCATCGGCATAGATACAGCAGCGACGACTGTTACTCTCTCTAACGCCTCTAGTAGTGCCACATTCACAGGGTTGGCAATTCAGGGGGATGGAATCCTCATCGATGCCGCATTCAGTAGCAGCTTGCTTGGCGCCGGCTCAATTCTATTGACTGGCACCGGAGGAAGCGGATTTAATGGAATTGCTGTAAATGCCGCAATCACTGTCTATAGCACTATTAGTCTCATACTTCAGGGAGCGACCAGTTCCACCTCTACCTCCGATGGAGGGATCAACGTAGCCTCTACTGGTTCCATGAGTAGCGCGAGTGGGGCGATTGCCCTCGTCGGCATTCAGGATGCTCCCGTCCTCCTCAACACAACCACTATTAGCTCGACAGCTGCCAATATTACCGTCACTGGCCCAGTAATTCTCGAATCCAGCACTCCCACTTTCACCGCTAGCAGCGGTAACATCACCTTCAACGACACGATCGATGGAGCGTTTGGATTGAGTGCTACAGCTAGCGGAACTCTCAGCTTCCTAGGCAATATCGGCTCAACAACTCCGCTCACCGCCTTTAGCACGACGGCCAGCGCCTATGTTCTTGCAGGTGACATTACGATCAATAACTCTGCCGTTAATATGAGTGGCGGCAATGTCACCCTTCAGAGCGATGTCGCCATCTCCGCCGGCACCTCTTCTGTAACATTTGGAGGAACTGTCACTGGTGCCTACAACTTTGACATCACAGCGGCCACTGCTGGAGTTTTCTTGGGCAACAATATTAGCACAACGACTCTCGCGATTACGCCAGCTGTTACGCTGAATGGGAATGTCACCTTAACTACCACCTCATCTAGCGTTGTTGCAATGGTTTTGAGCAGCAGCGTTACAGGAACGAATCTAAATCTAACTCTTGCCGCTGGCACGGGCTATATTACTTTGGATAGCACAGTAGGTCTCGGTAGCGGCACATTTACCGCATCTACCGGTACACAAGTTAGCTTTGGAGGTTCTGTTACTGCCGGTGCGATTAGCGTAGCCATCCCTGCCGTTCTAACCGCTGGAGTAACATTTAGCGCCACTAGCACTACAGCGACCTTCTCTAGCACTATTGATGGCGATTATGCTCTTACGATTAGCGCGGCTGGCGTCGTCACACTCGGCGGTGCGCTTGGAGGGACTACACCTCTTGGCAGCGTCTCTATTAGTGGTTCTTCTCTGAGCCTCAACCAGAACATTTCTACCAATAACAGCTCGATTTCCCTCGCTATTCCCGTCACACTCACAGGAGATGTTGTGATGAACACCGGCACTGTTGGCGGAGCGATCTCCTTTACTAATACCATTACAGGGGCTAATAATTTGACTCTTGATGCCGGTCAGTCATCGACCATCTCTTTCTCCTCCGCCGTCAGCGGTCTCTCTACACTTACACTCCGGAATGCCAATAACATCACCGCCTCTAGCACGATTAGTGCCACCTCGATTGTTCAGACCTATGCTGCTGGTACGGCGACCTATGATGGACTCCTCACTACAACGGGCACATTCAACCTTAACGGCAATGCCATCGCAATCAATGGAGGCATTAATGCCTCCTCTGGCGTGATCCTTACCCATACCGGAGCGCTCACCCTCGCTGGTGCAGTCACACTCACCGGAGGCACTTTTGCAGAGTTTGGCGGCGGCACCGTCTCTTTCGCTACTACAGTGACCACACCCAATACCACAATCACATTCAATAGCCCCATCAGCCTCACAGGCACCTCTACGATTAATTCAGGCAGCAGCACTGTAACCTTCAATCGAACGATTAACGGCGCCAACAGCCTCACAGTCACCGCCGGCACCGCGCTCTTCGCCAGCGATATCGGCAACACCACCCCGATCAGCACACTCAGTGTGACCGCCACGACTATTCAGATCGCCGCCAATCAATCCGTGACTACCAGCCTGAGCCATACTGGAGCCGTGACCCTTCTCGCGCCTGTAACGCTTACAAACAGCGGTGTTGGAGCAATTACCATTACCGGGGCAGTGACGGGTAACTACTCCTTCATGCTCCTCGCACTACAAGGATCGATCTCTCTCACCAGCACGGTTGACCTCTCCAGCGTGGGCTCGATTGGCGAACATCTCTACGCCGCTGCCAGTGGAGCGATTACCTGCGGCGGCACACTCACCACCTCCGGCACCTTTGGCGGCAATGTTACTCTCATCTCCTCAACCGGCAATGTCTCCATTGGCAGTATCGATACTCAGGGGACAGCGGGCGATGGCGGAAATATCTATCTCCAGCCTGGAGCTGGCTATACGATCAACGGAACTTTTGGCACAGTTCCGAATGGGCTGATCCTCTTTAACAGCAGTACGCTCGATGCCTCCGGCATAGGCGGTCAAGATGGCTACATTTCTCTTTCACCACTTGGCCGCGCAACGCCGATGAGTGTAGCGACGATCTCCTCTAGTGCAGATCTGACGATTACTGGGGGAGCATTGATGACGGGGGCTTATGAGGCGATGACGGTCTTTGGATCGCTTATCATCACAGTAAATGGTTACAGTACTTTTGCCGATGTGGTTGCGCTCAATGCGATCAACATTACCGCTGGCAGTTTTAATCCCGCAATCTTCCTGATCTCTAGGGCATCTACACAGCTACTCGATTCCACCGGAGCCTTTTACGCTTCTCCAAATACACATATTTTGGCAGGAACTGGGCTGACGATATCCGGCGGCTACGTGCCAAACACCCTCAATGTCGCAGTAACGCCCATTCTGGTGGCTCAGCTAACTTATTTAGGTACAGTGCTAAATTACGATAATTAGTGATATTGTGTATAATACCAAACATCAGAAATGGTATTACACCCGCTTATGTTTTCCTGAGAGTGGCGGAGGTTCTTGCTGCTCTATTTGATTGATAGTCATGCTGACAAATACGATGATCTCAAAATCTAATTGAGTTAGGTTCAAACAGTCATCATCAGATAATCTGTCTGCGACTTTTCTCATCAGGTCTAATAGAGACTGTTGTTGATGCATTGAGGGGAGAATTTCGGTCACAATAGGGGTGATTTTCAAAGTGAGCGCACAGAGCTTGTCAAAGGGGCTGAGAGTATTGAAATCGATATTGTGGAGGGAGCACGCCTCTAAAAATATCTCGCGGAGATCATCATACGTTATACAGCTTGACATATACTCCTTCCACCTCAATGGCACCCAATAGGGTTGCATTGAAAGCTCTCGCGGTTGGATTACCGCTAATGGGGGTTGTATTAAACTCAATACTACCCCCATTAGCGGTAATCCAACCCCGAGGCTTTGAATCAATCCTCTTGGGTGCCTTTGAGCAGGAAGGAGTATAGACTCCTAAAATGAGAGGGGGCTTACTCGTGCCAGTACTTCCTCTGCATGTTTTCTGTTTATCCATTTGGAAGAGCGTTGTTCAACAATATATAAAAACTTCCCTTTTTTTTCTCCAAAATCATGGGCGTCTAGAAGGTAACTAATCGTTTCGTAACATTCTGTCGAGATTCCTTCATCGATCAATTGAGTTACCTCTCCAACATCGCCCTGATTGGCCCAATATAGGATAGCAAGACGATTATGACCGGGAAGATGTTCCTTTGTTACGAAGTGAAGAACTGATGTCAAAGTGACTAGATCATTCAGGCAAAGAAGACAGAGCTTCATGTACTCCAGCGCATTGTAGGAGCCGATAAAAAGGGATAGAACATCTTCTCGACCGGTTTTGCTGGCGCACCGAAGAATCGGATAAAATAGCGTGGGATCTTTGACTTGGAGTTTGATTGTGCGCCACATTTCGAGGGGAATAGAACCGGCATTTGGATGGTTTAATATTGCAAAATAGACCGTCGGGTTCGATCGGTTTAGAGTTTCAAGTAACACCTCTCCTAGCGAGCCACTGTATGAGTTGATAATAATGGAGGCGATGTCTCGGCGCTGATTTTCGCAAGCGAAATGGAGAGCTAGATACAAGATGTTGGTGTCAGCTATTTTAGCGCCGATCTCGTGCCATAGTTTGATTGGAATGAAACAGACATTCTGGTCTTTGAGTATCTCAAAACAAACTTCCAGATTAGATCGGTCAACAGCATCGAGTAACAGGTGTCCCAAAGAGTCCCTGCGCGAGCCGATCAAAAGGACGAGGAGATCTTGCTGATTGTTTTTATGGGCGAATAGAATGACCAAATGGACAATCTCGTTATCAACTATTTTGGCGTTGATTTGAAGCCACTTTTCGGCCGGAATGGAGAGGCAGTGGGGATCATTTAGGATTTCTGCGCAGACTTCTAGATCGAATTTGTCGATCGCATCGAGTAGAAAGTCCCCTAGACAGCCACTGCGTGAACCAATAAAAATCGAGAGGAGGTCTTGTCGACCGTTTTTACGAGCGAAGTGAATCATTGGATAGATGATTTCAAAACCGTTCACTTTGAAGTTGATCTTGTGCCACTCTTCGATAGGAATAGAATCAACAGTTCGATTTTCTAACAGCTTATAGCAGTTTTTTACATTCGATTGGTCTACAGCTTCTAACAAAAGTTGGTTGATCTTGCTCCGACAAAACGGATTATTTACTTGCAGCTTCAATGGCTGCGTGCGCTTCTGAATTGATTCTGAATTATTGATAAACATTAGGGTGTCTAGTCTACGCTTATCTGCAATTAATCCGAAATAGACTAAATAATTTCCTTAACAATCTTTGGGGGGATGGTCTTCGTGGAGCAGCGGATGGTGTCTGATTTTTCGAAGCCTAATGAGATTGTAGGGATATAGGGAGGGGGAGGGGTGATTGTGGTGACGCGAGGGCCGATGGCGCCCCAGCGAGCAGGAGAGGTGGGGCCGTGGAGGGCAATGACTCGACAGCCGAGGGCGGCGGCGAGGTGCATGATACCCGTGTCGATAGAGACAACGCAATGAGACGAGAGGAGCAGTTCTGCTGTTTGGCGCAAGCTTAGGCCTGCAGCATTGCTTCCGTCAGGGAAGGTATTGAGTGCCGCATGGTCTTTAGCGCTGCCTGTAAGAGCTACTTCATAGCCTTTCTCCTTGAGAAAGCTCATCAGCTCTCTCCAAGAGCTTTCACTCCACATCTTCTCTTTTGCACGTGAACCTCCGGGATAGAGGTGGAGTATGATGCGTTTTTTTATGCTTATTGTGTTGGGAAGCGAAATCTTGGGGAGATGTGTTGTAGGGATGTCGAGTGCTCGCAGCAGATCTCGGTAGTTTTCGAGCTCATGGCGATCACTGCGATGTGCAATCGCAAGATCGTAGAGAAAGTGACGATACTGATGTGGGGTATTGAAGCCGATGCGATAGGCTGACCGTGAGAAGAAGGTGAGGAGCGCATTTATGCGAGGCCAAGAGTCGCAATCGATCCAGAGAGAGAAGCTTCTTGTGCGCAGCTGCGTTACTGAAAGCACCTCGATTCCTGAGATTAGTTGAGCCATTTCGTAGTTGGAGGGGCCGGCAAAGAAGGTAATCTTTGCAAAGGGGAAGGCGGCTTGTAGATCATAGATGATTGCGCTGAGGAGAACTGTGTCGCCGATCGCTGCGCTTTTTAAGAGTGCGATCGATGTGATGTGGTGCGGCTGCTCTTTATGACGACGAAAGGGGCGTAGACAGGTGACGAGGAGGATGCCAATATAGCGGTCAATCCAGTGAAGATATCTATTTCCTCGCATAGGGATTGCCGAATCGGCGTAAATAGTAGTCGCGGATACCAGCAAGACTGCCTCGATAACTCAGTAGATGCGGAGAGGGATGTAATAGGAGACGCTGCAATGAGCGCAGTAGAAAGAGTCGAACTAATTTTCGGATCTCAGGAACCAAGACATTTCGATAGATCTTCTTGCGCTCTTGCGGCGTGCAGTTGCGCTCTATCCAGAAGAGGCGATTGCGCCACCAGAAGTAGTATATCTGCGGTTTTCCTCCGGTGAAGGATGCTGAGACCTTGTGCCATACTTTTGCTTTGGGTGCCGTCCAGATTTCGTAGCCATGTTGCGTGGCGCGACTGCACCAGTCGCTCTCCTCCCAGAAGAGAAAAAAGCGCGATTCTAGAAGTCCAATCTCCTCGAAAACGGAGCGGTGTGCGAAGAGCGCAGCGCCGCAAACATAGTCGACGCGAGCCATCTCATCCCCATTCAGAAGAGAGATGAAGTGAGCTCTAGAGGCATCCCACATGCCGCCGACATGATCAATGCTCTCTGGTTCATGGTAACGGAAGATCTTGGCACCGAAAATTTTCCCGGTTGGTTTTTCTTTGGAGGCATCGATAAATGCGGTGAGAACATCGGGAGAGACAATCGTGTCGTTGTTGAGTAGCAAGATCCAGTTATACGATTTGCTTAGAGCAAACTCGATGCCGACATTATTTCCTCCAGCAAATCCCAAATTGGCGCCTGTTTCTAGGATAGGGATATTCGGATAGGAATTGCGAATGACCGCAACAGAGTCATCTGTAGAGCCGTTATCGACGACAATCGGCTGAAAGGCGCGATACTCCACTTTAGATAGAGAGGCAAGACACTCGAGCGTATCGCTTTTTCCATTCCAATTTAGTAAAATTATGCAAATGCGATCCAAGGCCACGAGTAACAGTGTTGTGCAAAAAGGGAAATTTTTCCAGTCTATGTAGAGATGCGCGTTCTTTTCTTGCTAGTTTTCTCCATAAATCTGCTCCATTCGGAAGTGATTCCCGGTGTGGAGATCTTTTTCGATGAAGGTCATGCGCAGAAATACGCGGGAAAGCGCGTTGGTCTTATCACCAACCACACTGGCGTTGATCGCTTAATGCGCTCCACCGTGCAGCGCTTTTTAGAGCAGAAGACATTCACCTTAGTAGCGCTCTTTTCTCCAGAGCATGGTCTCTTCGGTCACGAATATGCTGACGATAAGGTGGCTCACACAGAGTTTCATGGCGTTCCTGTCTACAGTCTGCACGGCGCCCTCCGACGTCCCACCGCGGAGATGCTGCGCGATCTCGACCTTCTCATTTACGATGTGCAGAGCATTGGCGTTCGTTCCTACACCTACGAAACCACGCTCTTCTATGTAATGGAAGAGGCTGCTAAAGCGCACGTTCCAGTTCTTGTCCTCGACCGACCTAACCCGATCAATGGCGAGTTGGTTGATGGCCCACTTCTCGAAGAGCGCTATCGCTCCTTCATCGGGTATATTCGAGTGCCCTACTGCCACGGTATGACGATTGGTGAGCTAGCCCGTTTCTTCAATGCCGAATACCAGATTCATTGTGATCTCAGCGTGATCTCCATGAAAGGGTGGAACCGGTCGATGAGCTATCGCGACACTGGCCTCTCCTGGGTGCCGCCTAGTCCAAACATCCCCGAGCCAGATACTCCCCACTTCTACTCCTCTACAGGACTTCTTAGCGGCCTTTCGCTCGTTAATGTCGGTATTGGCTATACGTTGCCCTTTAAAATTGTCGGTGCCCCCTGGATCTGCGCACAGGAATTTGCCGATGCCCTCAATCGTCAAAAGATGCCTGGAGTCCACTTCCAGCCCTTCTTTTTCCGTCCCTTTTTCGGTCTCTACAAGGGCGCTGACTGTCAAGGGATCCTAATTCAGATCACCGATGAAAAACGTTACCGCCCTCTTTTGGTCCAGTACTTCCTTATGGGGATTTTAAAAAGTCTTTACCCTCAAGAGGTGCTTAAGCGCATCGAAGGGGGCTCTAGAGAGCTCTTCCACAAGGCTAATGGAACTGCAGCCGTCTATCAGATCCTTCTCAATGAAAAATACCCTGCCCACAAGCTTATTGCTCTAGATCGTGAGGAGCGCCGGCTTTTCTTGAAAAAAAGACAGAACTATTTATTGTATTAAAAAATAATTTTATTCGTTAAATTCTCGCATTAGTGCGATCATATCAGGATGATTTCTCCGCGCGCGCGCGATATTGTACTCAGTATGTCGGATCTGCAAGGCCATATTATAACATTTCTTGATCCTCTAGATGTAATAGCTTACCAGGCTACATCCAAGACAATACAAGAAGTGGTTCGCCAATTGTTTCGCGAATCGATGAGCCAATCCTGGAGGATGCAGCTGTTTCCTCTTAATTGTAAGATTGAGCACTTCTTGCGTAAAAACGCAGTAGATCCGCTATTTAGCGAGATCGCCATTGACAAAACCCTTCTTCCTGCGCCGACACTGCTGCTGACGAAAGAGGAGTTTCAGACAAAGACGATTCAGGCTTGGGTCGATGGGTATCAAGGCATGCTCACAGTAGGTGAACGCGCGATACTTGCGAGTTGGATAGGCTATCTCTTGTGTGGACATCCGAAACCATCCGGAGGACTCTTTCCGCAGCTCCTTGAATTACTGATCGATCAAGATCGGCCCGATTTCCTTGAAACGGTGCTGAGCGATTTTGTCGCAAGGATTGCGCAGGAAAAATCTCTGGTTCAGCATTTTATCGATATGGAAAAACCGCTATTCGAGAATTCGAAAGCGATTGAGGATGTTGAAGCGCACAGAGCAATTCTGGAAGATCAGATTTTTCAATTTTGTCTCAAGACAGCTCATTTGGATACAAACCGGCTGAACCTTTTGCAGGCGGAACGTGAAGAGTTGAAACAAAAATGCAACGATTTGATTCAAAAACGCGAAGAGCTTCAAAACGCGCGTGAGGCTCTTAGAGACAAAAATAAGCAATTGGCAAGGCGAAGCATCGACTATGCAATTTGTAAACAGTATCGTCCTCTATACGAGCTCTTGAGAACATTTTGGAGCTCTGTTTTGCAGCTGCAGCGGTTAGCTTATGGATTTATTAATAGCAGTCTCGGTGTGATGGAACTTATATGCGATGAAGGGCGATATGAGCTCGGCAATGTTGATGAGCTTCATGCAGAAGCGATGCGTTTAGAGGATGCTCATGGTCAGAATCCCGATGATCATGACATCCGCGAGCAGATGCATCGAGCTCAGGAACGCCATGCTCGAGCCTGGAACAACCGCGACATTCACGCACAAAGAGTCAACGATCTCGTGGCTAGACGGCTCTGGACGCTCTCTGCTCGCGCTGCACCCAAGGATGCAACCGCATTCGCAGCGCTGCTAGTTTTATGGAAAAAAGAGCCTAAGAGCTTTAAAGAAGAAAAGGCGCTGTTGCTCAACCCTAGCGCATTGAAGAATCGAACGCAATCGATCGATTTCCTATTTCGAACAGCAACAGCAGAGCAGATTGCTCAGTGTGTAGAGGAGAATCCATGGCTGATCCGCAAGGTAATAGAAAATGGACATCTCTTTGACTGCGTAAGAGCCATTTCGGAGCAGGGGCTTCAGGCAATTATTCTGGAGTTGCCCCGTCTCGCGGGAAAAATCTCTTTAAAGGTGGTTGAGCAAAATGCGATGGGTGTTGTAACCCCAAACGACCTCGAGAAGTTTCTTCGCTTAAGGTGGCCATTGCTGGTTCCTATGCTTAAACAGCAGTGTGACCTGTTGATATTGACTCTTGATATTGAGCTGGATAGGCCATTGTGTGAGCAGATATTGCAGTTTTATATCGACAATAAGCTTACGCCACTTATAGAGGTGTTGATGAAATTATATACAATGAGTTGGTTTCTCAACGAGCCGAAGTTCGGTCAGCGCTGGAGTGCCCAATTCGTTGATCAGGAGCTTGCTTCTATAAATGCGATGAACAAGAGACACCGTTCTCAAGTGATAGCTGCCTATATTGATTTGAAGCCAAATCTATCAGAGTCCGATTGTGTAAAAATCTTTTCGGCAGACTGTTCCCTCCCACATCTCTTTGTTGAGTCCATGTTAACGATGGCTCATTCGGAGAAGGTGCGAGGATTGGCGTTATTGCATTGGCAAGGCGTTCCCTCTATAGAAGGTGCGCCGCATATCTTCTCGATGGAGACGAAGATTGCTACAGCGTTTACTAACGGGTTGCAAGTACCAGCGGCAGATTTGGAAGCTGCTCTATTGCAAACAGCGAACGAGGGAACAGACTTGTTAGACAAGTGGCTTGTATTTAGTGAAGCTCCAGACTACGGTCTCCAGGAGAGACATGCTGGCGCGGAGAAGGGGTTTGAGTATTGTATGACGCAGCGGATGTGGGCGTTGCTCTCCTCTTCACAACTCACTGGAGAGATGGTTGGGAAGTTGCTGGTGCAGCTCACCAACCGCGTAAAAGAGAAAAAGCTATTTGAACTGGTCGAAGCGATTGCCGCGCATGCGCGATCGCGAGAGTTACAGATTCCCTTAGAAGATCTGCTGAATATTCTTAAAAATTACCCTTTCGATGGATTTGGAGACAAAGGCAATAAGATTGTGGGGCATCTCGTGAAAGTCCTCCGAACTTTAGAGATAGACAGGGCCTATTTTGATCCGGCCCTATTACAGGGCTTGGCATGGTTAGATGGCTCGGGTGGCATTTCTGTTGTAAAGGCGCTGATTCAGGTGATTATTGTAAAAAAGGCACCTCTTTCGATAGATGCAATCACAGAAGTTCTTCGAAACAAACTCGCCCTTCCGTTGACTGAGGAGGCGGGATGTCTACTGCGCGCGCAGACTTTAGAGACCATTGAGGCGGTTTTTGAGGAGAGTGCGACAGATGTGGTGGTCTTTGAAAAGCTATGGGCCGCCTATAATGGCAAAAAAACGCTGCCCATTTCGGCGCCGCTGATGAGCAAGCTCTTTAGTGCGGCGCTGCTTTCGCGGCCGCAATTAGCTGTCGAAATTCTAGAGGGGTTTGATGCGCCAATACTCTCTCAAATACAGATTGAAGAGTTCATTAACTTTGCCAAAAAAGTCACGCGGAACGACCTAGTAAATATGCTACAGAAGATCAAAATTGACGGGGAGTTTGAGGTGAAAGCCAATAATACTGCGAACGCACTATTTCAAAGTGTGACAGATGCAGATCGGAAGTGGTTTTTCGCTCAGGCTTCTATTCAAAAACAGGAGGGGTTGACGAGTTTTGTTCTCAAGGTAGAGCAGAAAATTAAAGCATATGAAGCTAGTTGGGCTACACTTTCCTCATTCGAGCTGCTCTGTTACTGGTTCTACAGAATTCTCAATGCGATCGCGGTCAATATCGCCTGTCTGATCTATAGCTGCTTCCAGCTCAAAGGCACCCAAGAGGATTAACGCGGAGGACACGGAGAAAAAAGGTGATTTTTTTAGGACTACCAATTTTTTTCATTCGGCAGTAAACTAACGAAGTCAATAGAGGAGCATTTCATGTCTGTAAAGATTAAGCCGGTGGGCAACCGCGTTATAGTGCGGCGACAAGAGGTAAAGACAACTCGTGGCGGCATTCTACTTCCAGAAGCAGCACAAGAAAAACCGCGTCAAGGTGAAGTGGTCGCTCTCGGTACAGGCAAGGTCTCCTTAAAAGTCGGAGATCGGGTACTCTTCTCCCCATACGCCGGAACAGAATATGAGAAAGAGTTTCTCATCCTCTCGGAAGACGATCTACTAGCTGTAATTTCTTAAGGAGCGATCGATGGCAAAGATGTTGCGATTTCATGACGAAGCACTGAAGTCCCTGTTGAAGGGTGTGCGAACACTGGCGAAAGCAGTCACCGTAACACTGGGGCCCAAAGGGCGCAATGTTGTGATGGCAAAAGAGTATGGCTCTCCCGTCTCCACAAAAGATGGCGTAAGCGTTGCAAAAGAGGTCCACCTCAAGGACCGTTTTGAAGACATGGGTGCCCAACTTATTAAAGAAGCTGCACTGCGAGCTGCTGATGCTGCTGGCGATGGAACAACAACAGCGATTGTCCTTGCTGCTGAGATCTTCAGCGAAGGGGTGCGCAACGTCATTGCAGGTGCCAATCCGATGGATTTAAAGCGCGGGATCGATCAGGCGGCGGCAGTCTTGGATAGAGCTCTCGCGCAAATGGCAACACCAATACTTACTCCCGAAGAGATTCTCCAGATCGCCACCATCTCTGCAAATAACGATCCCGAGATCGGCTCGATGATCGCTGCAGCGATCCAGAAAGTGGGTAAGGATGGCATCGTCACCCTCGGTGAAGCGAAGGGGATTGAGACAGAGGTTACTGTTGTAGAGGGAATGCAGTTCGATAAGGGTTACGCCTCACCCTACTTTGTTACGCAGGCTGAAAAAATGGCAGTTGAACTGGTAAATCCGCTTATCCTCATCACCGATCAAAAGCTCTCTAATGTGAATGATCTCTTGCCTATTCTAGAGATGGTCAAAGAACAGTTGCGTCCACTCCTTATCATCGCCGATGAGATCGAAGGTGAGGCGCTTGCTCTGCTTGTTGTAAACAAAATTAAGGGCGGCATGGCTCTCTGCGCCGTCAAAGCGCCTGGATTTGGCGACCGTCGCAAAGCGCTAATGGAAGATATCGCGATCTCCACAGGTGCCACATTTATCTCTGAAGGGCTCGGCTACTCCCTTGAGAACATCGATATCTCTATGCTAGGCAGTGCGAAACGCACTACGATTACGAAAGATGAGACCACGATTGTTGAAGGGACTGGTAATCGTCACGGCATTCAGCGCCGCGCCGCTCAGATTAAGGCAGAGCTCAATCAGCCCGACGTCTCTGATGCAGATGCAGAGCAGCTCGAGCGTCGCCTTGCGCGCCTTGCGGGTGGCGTTGCTATCATCCAAGTAGGAGCGAATACAGAAGTAGAAGCAAAAGAGAAGCGAGACCGCATCGAAGACTCTCTCCATGCGACACGTGCAGCCATTGCCCGAGGAATCATTCCCGGCGGCGGTGTTGCGCTTATCCGCGCCTCAAAGGCCTTATCAACCCTTTCCCTTAAGGGCGATGAAGCTCTCGGCGTCGCAATTTTGCGTACCGCCTGTTACGCCCCTGCGGCAGCCATTGCGGCCAACTGCGGTAAGGTTGGGCCGATGGTAGCAGAGAAAATCGCTGAGAAGGAGGGTTCTTTTGGTTACAACGGGCTCACAGACTCTTTTGAGGATCTAGTCAAGGCAGGCGTTATTGATCCGGTATGGGTTACGCAAAGCGCCCTTCTCCATGCGGTCTCCGGCGCCGGTATGCTTATTACTGCGACAGCGGTAGTAGTTGAGAAGCCAGAGCCGAAGAAAAAGGGTGAACAGCCTCAGCCTGGTGGTATGATGGGCGGTATGGGCGGTATGGGCGGCTTCGACGGGATGATGTAATACCAAATGAGCTGATGAACCTTTTTTAGGTGAACAGATCAGCTATCTCATTCAACATGCGCTCTTCGATGAGGTGTTCCAGATCTCTGGTTATCACTAGAATAGCGTCCAGTCTCTCATTCGACAGTGAAGTCGCCAATTGTGAGGGAGGCTCAATGATTAACGTCGCATTTGGAATTTCTTCTGCTTCGAAATCTTCGAGGGTAAGACTTTCTCGGGTTACACCGTTGGTATTGTTGACTTCACGAATTTCTTCTGTACTGCGATTTTGTGCGGCCACGATATTGGCGGAAGGTTCGTCTTCAATCTCTTCAGAGGTGAGGTTTTCTTCGATCCTATTATTGGTGCAAGGAGATTGTGCTATTTCGCTGTTGATAGGTTCGATTTGTGGACTTAAGACTCGAAAGGTATGAACGCTTGCTGAGGGTATCCGTAGAGTTGATAAACTCATTTCTTCGGATCCTATAGCGATATTGCAGAAAAGATCATAGAGTAGACGACAGGGAAAGCACTCTTCAGGGGCTGCCTGTTCTGGGGCCACTTCAGTTGTGACTGGGTGGATTTGATTTCGATTGTTAAAAATGCTGAACGACATGATGTGCCCCTTTTCGTAAAGATGTAATTAATATTATTCGCGGAAAAATAAATCTATATTTTTGCGAACATTCTATCGGTAATATTATTATTTGTATTTACATTACATATTGTATCATATATTTACGTTTATTTGTAACCTGTGATGTAACTATTTCCAGCTCTGTGCGATAGGCACGTTGCGCCCTTTACTAAAGGATTTTTGTGTTACCCGGAGGCCTATGGGGGCCTGGCGCCGCTTATACTCAGCCAGATGGATTTTGTGAATGATCTCCTGGACTAGGTCTAGGGGGATGTTATGGCGTTTGACGATCTGGATAGGGGGGGTCCGATGTTCGATATACTCCTCTAGGACCGTGTCGAGGAGGGGATAGGGGGGAAGGGTATCTTGGTCGGTCTGGTTTTCGCGTAGCTCAGCGGTGGGGGTGCGCTCGAGGATTGAGGGGGGGATGAGGGGGGCAAGGTGGTTAGCGAGGGCATAAACTTTTGTTTTGAGGACATCGAGGAGTACTCCTAAGCCGCCGCAGAGGTCTCCGTAGATTGTCGAGAACCCCATCGCCAGTTCGCTTTTATTGCTTGTGTTGAGAAGAAGGGCGTTCGTCTCATTAGAGCGAGACATTAGGAAGAGTGCGCGCAGGCGTGCTTGGAGATTTTCTACAGGCAAGCCTTGCGGTGGGAGGTTGAACTGTTGACATGCCGATTCGAAGATCGACTGGATCGATACAATCTGTAACGGAATCCCCAAATTGTGAGCTAGCTGTGTAGCGTCGCGTTCGCTGATGGGGGAGGAGATGCGAGTGGGGAGATAGAAAAGCTCAAGATTCTCTTTACCGAGCGCTTCAGTCGCGATGCAGGCTGTAAGAGCAGAGTCGATGCCGCCAGAGAGTCCCAGCAACGCTTTTGAAAAGCCCTGTTTGTGGAAGTAGTCGCGCACTCCTAGTACCAGCGCTTCATAGATCTGTGAGAGGGACTCTGCTGCCGGTTCGATTGGTGCAGTCGCTGTCATGTCAATAAGAGCCCCCTCTTCTTGAAACGAGCGTGCTTGATGGAGTAGCTCGCCTTCTTTGCTGAGGCAGAAGCTGTTGCCGTCGAAAATCAGCTGGTCGTTGGCACCGACCTGGTTGCAGTAGAGTAGGGGGCACTGCAGCTTTTTCGCGACCGCAGAGAAGGTTTCAAGTCGGGTGCGTTGGCGTCCAAAAGAGTAGGGCGAGGCGGAGATGTTGATCAGCAGATCGGGCTGTTGCGACTGGATCGCTGAGATTGGATTGCAGTGATATGTGCCATCCCAGCCATCTTCGCAGATGGTGATTGCAATGCGTTTGCCCATGTGGGACCAGATCGGCTGAGACTCTGCGCCCGGTTCAAAGAAGCGGCGCTCATCGAAGACATCATAGGTGGGAAGCAAAACCTTGTCACGAAAGCCAAGCAGCTCGCCATCAGCAAAGATCGCGGCGCTGTTGTATAAAGCTCTTTCGATTCCAGAAGGATTTATGCGTGTCGCTCCTACGACGACAAAGAGGTCATGCGTCGCGGGCTGGATCTTCGTCAGCGCATCATCCGCTGCTTGAATCATTGTCATATCAAGTAGTAGGTCTTCTGGGGGGTAGCCGGTGATGGCGAGCTCAGGAAAGAGGACAATGTCGGCACCAGCCGCACGTGCTAGACTTAGATGGTGCAAGATCTTCTCTGTATTGCCTGTTATATGGCCAATGGTGGGGTTGATCTGGGCGAGGTAGATCTTCATTTAAGGTCAGGATACCCAATGTAAAGCTGCTTTACAAGTAGCGGAACTGCAGGGTCGTCTTCTCTGCCGCAAGGAGTGCGACTGGGTCCGGAGAAGCTTGAGTCCAGCGCTTTTCGGGGAGTCTTTGCTGCAAGGTCGCGGTATCTGGAGAGACTAGTTCATTTGCAGTGAGTTCGGTGAGTGGGATTTTAGAGAGCTGACCGCGATCTAGAAGATAGACACCACCACCGCGTGCGTCGATAGCTACAGGCAGATTTGTCGCATAGCCTGCTAGGCTGCAGAAACCTCTGACTGGGATATTCCAGCCAAAGGCTAGAGATTGTCCCAGCGCTGCGCCGATGCGGATGCCTGTGTAAGAGCCGGGTCCTGTGCCGACGGCGATCGCATCAAGGGTGAGGGGGTGTTGGGCTAAAAGCTGCTCCACCTCGCGCGCGAGTGTGCGAGAAAGATGTTCGCCTCCAATCAGCGGTTTGTGGGCGATAACGCGACCTTGCGAGCCCAATACTAGGCAAGAGGCGTTAGAGCTCGTTTCGATAATTAGCCAATTCATCGAAGGGAGACCATTAAGATCGAGATGTCAGCGGGAGAGACTCCGGAGATGCGGGAGGCTTGGCCAAGATGGCTGGGAGTGAACTGGCGCAATTTCTGGCGTGCTTCAGTGCGTAGGCCGATGATCGAATCGTAATTGAAATTGGTTGGGATCGAGATCTGGTCGAGCTGGTCCCATTTGGCGGCTTCGCGCTGCTGTCGCTCGATGTAGCCAGCATACTTAAGCTCTGTTTCGATCTGGGTGTTGATCTCTTCGCCAAGGTCGCGGATGCGATCAGGGAAGGCTTCGAGCGTCTTTGCATAGTCCCAGTCGGGGCGGCAGAGGAGTTGGGAGAGGTTGGTGCTCTTGCCGGCGATGCTGGTGAAGCTTTTCTCTAGCCGTTGGATCTCTTCGGTAATGGCATTTTGTTTTGTAAGAGTGCGTTGGTATTGCTCAGGCGAGACTAGTTGGTAGGGGTAAGCAAGAGGGCGGAGGCGCAGATCGGCATTGTCTTGGCGCAGGAGGAGTCGATATTCGGCGCGGCTGGTAAAGAGGCGATAGGGCTCACTGAGTTCGAAGCGGATCAGGTCATCGATCATGACGCCGAGGTAGCTGTCGCTGCGCTTGAAGATTAGCGGTGGGAGGTTGAGCGCTTTGCAGGCGGCATTGGCGCCAGCGATGAGCCCTTGCCCTGCGGCCTCTTCGTAACCGGTTGTGCCGTTGATCTGTCCAGCGAGGAAGAGTCCTTGGACCAGTTTTGTCTCAAGAGTGGCGTAAATCTGACCGCTAGTGACGTAGTCATACTCGATGGCGTAGGCAGGGCGCATCACCTCGGCAGCTTCAAGGCCGATAATGGAGTGGATCGTAGCGAGCTGCGCATCAAAAGGAAGTGAAGAGGAGATGCCGTTGACGTAGACCTCAGCAGTGGTGAGCCCTTCAGGCTCTAGAAAGATCTGGTGGCGCTCTTTGTCGGCAAAACGAACGACCTTATCCTCAATGGAGGGGCAGTAGCGAGGGCCCACACCTTTGATGATGCCGGCATAGAGGGGTGAACGAGAGAGATTATTGCGGATGATCTCGTGTGTCTGCGGGGTTGTATAGGTGATGAAGCAAGAGACTTGAGGAAGACGCGGTTCTGGGGCGTCATAAGAGAAGGAGACGTCGAGGTCGCCGGGTTGCTCTTCGCAGAGAGCATAGTTGATGGAGCGGCGGTGGATGCGAGGAGGTGTGCCAGTCTTAAGGCGCCCCATCTTAAAACCTAGCGCTTGGAGGTTGGGGGAGAGCCCCATAGAGGCGGGATCGCCACCGCGCCCTCCAGATATCTGGTTTAGGCCGATATGGATCAGCCCGCGCATAAAGGTGCCCGCAGAGAGAATGACGGTTTTGCCGAGATAGGTGATGCCCTCCTTGGTCAATATGCCGCGGATCTCTCCTCCTTCGACGAGAAGAGAGTCGATGGTCGCCTGTTTGATCTCTAAGTTGGGGGTGTCTTCCAGCGCGCGCTTCATCTCGAGAGAGTAGGCGGCCTTATCTGCTTGGGAACGAGGGGAGCGGACGGCGGGACCTTTGGAGCGGTTGAGCATGCGGAACTGGATGCTCGTCCTGTCAGCGATCTTTCCCATCAGGCCACCCAACGCATCGATCTCTCGCACCAGATGGCCCTTTGCAGTTCCCCCAATAGAGGGGTTGCAGCTCATCTTGGCGATGGTATCGAGGTTCATCGTCAGAAGGAGCGTCCGAGCACCCATTCGAGCGGCTGCGTGGGCAGCCTCGCAGCCTGCATGACCCGCTCCGACGACGATAGTGTCAAACTCTGTTGGATAGGTCCAGCTCATACTGCCTGCGAGATGAATGGACTATTTTTTCTTATGTCGATCGCGTCGTCGGCGTTTTTTACGCTTGTGAAGAGCGATCTTAGCTTTTCGTTTCTTTTTAACTGATGCCATGAATCCCTTGTTAACTCACCTAGCTTAGAGCAACCAGCAGAAAAAAGCAAACCGATCTCGCAGATGAGGACAATCAGAGGGGCAAGAAAAAACATCACCAGGCTGATGACCTTATGCACGGTTGTTCGGCAATTGTGTTCGAAGATGTGGTTGTAGGCCTTAATGTTTTTGGAGGGGATGATAGAAATCTTTTTTTTCTGTTGTTAGGCAGTCTTGGAAATGGGCAATCCATCCTAGGAATAGATCGGCCCACCAGGATAGACTTTTATAGTCATTCTCTTGGGAGAGCGTGTAGAGCGTAATATTATCCCCTTCGGGGAAATCTCCAACTTTAGAGACCGGGTCTGTTATCTGCACGTAGATGCGAGTTTCGACAGATTTCTGCCCGTGTTCTGGATTCCACCCATAGACAAAACCGGGAGAGGAGATGATATTTGCCTGTGTAAATTTCCAAGAATGGTCTTGGAGAGTGAGCTGTAGCAGAGCGCCTCCCTGGCTAATTCCATACCCTCGAACGTTCTCTTGTTTTTCCAACCAGTTATTGATATTTTCTTTGCCGGACTGGTAGGCGAACTCTCCTACATTCCCAAAGGGGGTGAAGGCGGACATGACAGAGTGTAGGCAGCCTCGTGTCCCAGGAAATGTGGTGCCCGGCATGATCAATAGGGAGGGAGCGTCTGAATCAGAGCTTTTAAGGCCATATGCACACATCACGATGCGCTCTCGGACAAAGTCAAAGAAAACATTTCCCTTTAGTTTTGGGGATCCCAAAGGAATTTCTGCAACGGTATATTCGCGTGCTGTCCATCCCTTTCCATCTGCATCTTCTACAGGGATTTGGAATGTATCGCCGGATTTGGGAAAAGATTTGGGGATGGATGCAATTGTCTGATTTACGACAGCGGAAAAGAAAATCGAATTTATCTGTTTATCTATGTCTCCAGCGAGTTTCGCAAGATTTTTTTTTATATCTGAGGAGGAGAAATTCCAGCCTGGTCCGCTATAACCTAGAGGTTGCATGTGTAAAGAATAGGAGAAGAGAAATTAAAAATCTATTTCTTTACGCGCTTTGTTTGTTTCAACTCTCTAGTCGTAAAACAATTTTTTCGTTAAAAGGGGAAGCATGCGAAGTATAGTTTTTCTTCTTGGCATAGTTGTCATGGGGCTTGGCGGATTTTGGTCATGGACCTATCTACCAGGGTTTCGATCAAAGATAGAAGATTACTTGAGCGTTGGCTCTTTTCAGACACTAGAGGTGCGCTACTCTGCAGAACATCTGATGGAGGCGCATCGCAGCGAGCTGTTAAAGGATAGCGACCACATCTACTTAAATCCGGTACTGAAATTTGTGCCCTACCTTTTGATGGAGGTGAAGTACACTCGTGCTTATGACAAGACAGGAGAGGGGGTAATTCTCTGGAGTCTTGTAGATGGCGAGATGGTGATTAACACAGGTACTTGGGAGAAGACTCACGGCTTTACAGACTGTATCGAAGCGCGCGCAACGAGACAAGAGTTTCAGGTGATTAATGCATTGGCATCGAAGGGTGGTGTGTGGGATCGCGAAGGGCTTTCAAAATTTCTAAATATTGAGAATAATACGCTCGATCGCTGGATTGACAATTGCCGCAAGAAGAGTCTTATCGTCCAAACTGGCAACAGCTATCGCCTCCATTTGCAAAATCCGCGTCTGATGGTGATCTCTGAGACGAAGTTGGAGCAGTGGTTGGTGACGAAGCCGACAAAACACGCATTGCGCGTGAAGAAGCGCTATCGCCCATCGCAAATTCAGGAGATTGCACGCGCAGCATTTGGCACAGATTTTGCAATTCGCAATACAAGAGAAGTTTTCTTGCCAGTCTACAGCATTGTTGTGCAGAATCCAGACGGTACAGTCATGACCAGCTACTGGAACGCACTCAACGGAAAGCGCATTTTGGAGCCGCTTGATCTGGAGTAGTAGACCGTCCCGAGCATTACATGATTGAAGTAATGGAGAGTTATCTCACCTCGCACCATTACGACCTGGTTACGCCAGATGGATATATCGTTGATTTGCGCACAATCGATGTGAAGCACCGCGTTGCGCGAGTGCGCATCGAAGATATCTCGCCGCTCTTTGTCGGCTATCAAATCGACGCACATCTCGTCTTCTTCAACATCAAAAGTACCCTCGCACAATTGGGAGTGAATGGCATTGCTCGCTCCTATGATTGGGATCGCGCCAATCATCGAGTTGATGTAGAGGTGGAGCTCGTCGCCATTGGCGATATGGCGCGCGCGATGTTAGAGTTGCTCTCCGTCGGCGCCTATATCGGCAAACTCTTTGCCGCTGATGAGCGTCGCCGCGTGCGCGATCCCGACTATCTGCTGCGCATGTTTGGCCGTTCCGATCGCAAAGGGCGTCCTCTGCTCTCTCTAGGAGGATTAGAGGGGGGCGGGGATCTTGTTTTGGAAAAACAGGAGGGGCGAACTATCGCCTTCCTTGCACTGCGCGATGGAGTGATCCGCTATGAAAAGAGCGTCTATAGCTTCCTGACGACGCTGGCGAAGGCGCTTGTGAAGAATTTGCCTCTTACGCGCCAGATGCTCCATCTTCATCAGCAGTGGGAAGCTCATACACCGCGCTTGGTAGAAGAGGGCGAGGTGTTGCTAGTACGCACAGCGCCGCTCCATATTCGCACAGTCTATGGACGAGTGGTCGATGCGCTGTTGCCACAAGGTGTGCGCCACATGGCGGCAAGCGTGCTACAGCCAGACACCGCGGCATCGGGCGATATTTACGAACTCTACGGCACCGGTCGTCAGCTGCTCGACGATATCCCGCTAGAGTTCTATACGCTCGAGCCGCATCGCGAGCACGTTTTCTTTTTCGATAGGGATCAGCTTCAAGCGGCCTTGGATAGCCCAAAGAGCCTCTTCGAGGCCTTTGGTACTGCCCCCCAGCCGAAAGATGATCTAGCAGCCGTTTTCGTGGTGAAGGGCACGCAGCTGGCTAGTCTCAAGCCATCGGACTGGATCGTCCGCGATCCGATGAAGCACGAGTTCCCTGGCCTGACTCATCCAGCGCGGCAAGCGCTGATCGTCGAGAAATATATCGAGACGCAGCCCTCTACGCCATTCCTCCATGCGATTGAGGAGGGGATGATCACCTCTCAGGGGGTACTGCTCTGTCGCCACTTCCCTACACCGCTACTAAAGAAGTTGTTACTGAGTGACCGGGTGCGCCACTGCCTCAAGCGGCTCTACTTCCAATATCCATCCCGCGCCTACGGAGACTTCTTCTCTCATGAAGACCGCGCGCTGCTCGTCGACTTGGCTAAGTTTGCCATCCCCACCTATTGGGTTGATGAAGGGGCGGGACAGATCCTGCAATACATCTTACGCCCCGATAAGGATGTGGGGATGTTTGTGCCGCTTGCACTGATCGAGACCTTCCGCAAGGCTACCTTCTTCGGTATCTATGGTACCAACCTCTCCGAGAGCGAATTTGAGCCTGAGCTGAGGAGGTTACTTGAAGGCATTTTAGCCATGCGTGAACAGGTGAACCATCCGCTCCTCTCTGAGGGGACGCCCCTAGCTCTTGTGACCGGAGGCGGTCCAGGGGTGATGGAGATGGGGAACCGAGTGGCGCGCGCTGCAGGCATCCTCTCCTGCGCCAATATCGTCGACTTCCGCCAGAAGGATAAGAGCGTTGTTAATGAACAGAAGCAGAACCGCTACATCGATGCGAAGATGACCTACAGATTGGA
>CAZEZK010000002.1:3904-7405 GCA_964516935.1 uncultured bacterium | reverse complement strand
CTCGCGCGCCTCGTCGAGCGACAGGCTGAGTTTTACCTAGACTTTCCGATTATCTTACCGGGGGGTATCGGCACTGACTTTGAGTATACGCTTGAAGAGGTGCGTCGCAAGACGGGATCCGCCTCGGCCACCCCCATTCTCCTTTTCGGCGAGCAGGACTACTGGCGCCGCAAAGTCACTTCCCGTTTCCAGCTTAATCGCGAGACCGGGACCATCAAAGGCTCTGAGTGGATTAGCAACTGTTTCTACTGTGTGCAAACTGCGGCTCAGGGACTTGAGGTCTACCGCCAGTTCTTTTCTAAAACGTTGAAGATCGGCAAGGATGGCCCGATTTACGACGACGGTTTTTCAATGTAAAGCGGCTTTACAGATGAACCTATTCAATTAAAAAAAGTCTGCTAACGGGCGACTACCACTGCCTTAGCCTCTTCGCAGCGGATATCTGCGCCTAGTGAGGAGAGTTTGTTCACAATATCCTCATAGCCGCGCTCCAGGAAGTCGACGTTGGAGATATGGCTTGTGTCGGTAGCGAGCATGGCGGCCATGACGTAAGCGAAGCCGGCGCGGAGGTCGGGGATGGCGATATCGGCGCCGTGGAGAGGAGTGATTCCTTTTACGACGGCGCTGTGGGCGTGGTTTTGCGAGGCGAAGCGGCACGATCTGCTGCCGAGACACTGGTCGAAGAGCTCGATGTCTGCACCCATCTGTTTGAGCATGTGGGCATAACCGAAGCGGTTTTCATAGACAGTTTCATGCATAACGGAGGCTCCCTCGGCTTGGGTGAGGAGAACAGCAAAGGGCTGCTGCCAGTCGGTCATAAAGCCGGGATGGACATCGGTCTCGAGGTGGAGGCCGCCGCGGAGGGGGCGGTCGTAGAAGAACTCAATGCCGTTGGGCTTTACGCAGAATCCACCGCCGAGTTCGCGGAGTTTGTTGAGGAAGGCGATGAGATGGAGATGCTCGGCCCCTTCGATAAAGATGCGGCCTTTGGTGCTGATAGCGGCCATGGCGTAGGAGGTGACCTCATTGCGATCGGCAAGAACGGTGTGTTCTGTCTCGTAAAATTCGGTTGCGTGCTGGATGCGGATGGTGCGGTCGGTGTCGACCATGATGTGGGCGCCGAGCTTCTGGAGGAAGAGGATCAGATCGATGATCTCGGGTTCGACGGCGGCATTTTTAATGAGGGTCTCGCCGCGTGCGCGGACGGCAGCTAGTATGGCGTTTTCTGTGGCACCGACAGAGGGATATTTGAGGGTGATGACGCTGCCTCGGAGTCCTTGGTGGGCTTGGGCGAAGTAGGCTCCCTCTTTTTTCATGAGGCGATATTCGATGCGGGCGCCGAGGGCTTGGAGGGCATGGATGTGGAGGTCGACGGGACGCGCGCCAAGAAGATCGCCACCGACTGTGGGAACGATGATGTCTTCATCGGTGCGACCGAGGAGTGCGCCGATCATGAGGATGGGGATGCGGTTGGAACCGGAGTAGCGCTGGGGGATGTAGGAGGTCTTGAGTTCGGGAGTGACGGTGTGGAGGATGCGCTTGGCGCGGTCCCACTCGATCTGGGCGCCGATCTCGCGGCAGAGGTTTACGGTGATTTCGACATCACCGATGTTGGGGACGTTGTAAAAGGTGCAGGGCTTGTCGGAGAGAAGAGAGGCGACGAGTAGTTTGGTCATCGCATTTTTGGCACCCGCAGCGCGGATTGTTCCTTCAAGAGATTTCCCTCCTGTAATCGTCAATACGCGGCTCATTTGATCTCCATAATTGTGAGAATGCAATGGCAGAGAAGTCCATCTCCGCAGGCAAAATCTGTTAATCCGTCGCCAGAGTTGGCTGTGAAGCCTACCTGCTCTTCTGAGAGCTCTAGGATCTTGGCGATGCGTTTGCGGATGAGTCGGATCTTGTCTTCAAAACGGGGGCGCTGCCCCTCAACGGCAATAGAGACGTGGACAATTTTCTGAGGGCCGAGAGTCTTTAGCGCGCGTTCAAGGTAGACCTGCGAATCGGTGATACCATCTTTTCTGCAGAGCTCTTTTGCGACTCCGCCAAGAATGGGAACATGGGAAAGAGAGGAGATGGCATTGCAGATAGCGTGGAGAATCACATCTCCATCTGATTCTGCATCGAGTCCTGGAACATCGTCAAAGATGACGCCGCCGAGAACGCATGGCTTAGAGGAGTCTTCAGACAGAAAGCGGTGGCTGTCTCGTCCAAGACCGGTTCGAAAGAGCGAATATGACATAGTCACTCGAGACTATGCCAAAATTTTCTATTTCTACCAAAGTCGATGCTAAACATGTGATGCGAGGGGGAGAAAAATTCACCACAGATGTGAGTCTCTCTTGGGGAGATTTTGTATTACTAGTTTAGGACTAGTGATTCTTTTTCTCTTAGAGCAAAAGCTATTCCAAACAGGACGAAGAGGTAGAGAGGGATTGCCCATGCGGGGATCCAGGTGGCGGTGATGGAGTAGTCCCACGCGGGGATGGGATAGGAGGTGAATTGGAGGAGCTGTGTGGTTAGCAGGTTGGCTAAAGAGAAGAGGGGATAGCCGATGAGTGGAAGAAGCATTGCAAGGCCAAAGCAGGTGAAGGCAAGTGTCGTGAGGAAGGGGATGAAGAGGTTGTAGAAGATGCTGCAGAGGGGAAATTCGTGGAAGTGGAAGAGGAGTAGGGGGACGAGGGCAATGTTGACTGCAAGGCCGAGGCTGATTGATTCGCGCAGAGTTGAGGAGAGGATGTAGCCATAGTGTGATGGATGGGTGAGTTGACGGAGTTGTTGAGGGGAGCGCTTGGGGATGTAGCGAAGAAGGAGTGCACGGCGGCACAGCTGAGAAAGCTGAGCTGGAATCCAATTTGTGCAGAGATGGTGGGGTTGAGTGCAAGTTCGCAGAGCATCACAAAGCCGAGGATGTTTATTGCATCGACTTTGCGGTAGAGGAGTTTTCCGAGGATCCAGAGTTCGGCAGTGAGCCAGCCGCGCATTGCGGAGGGGCCAGGGCCGACAAAGAGAAAATAGGCGGTGAGTGCGATGGCGACGACCCAGAGAGTTTTGCGGTTAGAGAGAAAAAGTCCGCAGAGGATGTAGAAGAGCGCTGCAACGAGCGCAAAGTGAAATCCGGAGACGGCAAGGAGGTGTTGTAGTCCGAGTCTAGAGAAGTCGTAGCGCAGGCGGCTGTCATCGATATCGCCGGTAAGGAGCGCGGTGAGGAAATGGGCGTTGCGGGGGTTGTGTAGATGGCTCTCGGCGATGCTCTTGAACTGCTCTTTAGATTGGTAGCGCCACTCGGCTAGACTCCAAGTGTAGGGGATCGCTTGCCATTGGGTATGTTTATGCGGTTTGAGTTGGTAGGTGCGGGGAGAGCGGCCGGGTAGGAGCGTGCTGTCGATCTTGTAGGAGCAGTTTGCGAGCGGTCGTTTTGCCTCAGGGCCGCTCCAATAGACGTTACAGGGGATTGAGGAGAGGGTGCCGCGGTAGAGGAAGGTTTTGCCAAACTTTGTT
>CAZEZK010000002.1:0-3894 GCA_964516935.1 uncultured bacterium | reverse complement strand
TGTTGCGGTGCAGCTCTGGATGGTGGTGGGAGAGAAGACGGCTTGTTGGGGAGGAGAGCAGAACCAGAAGCTGTATACGGCAGAGATTGGAAGTATAATGAGCGGACCCCAGGCGCGTAGAGAGATGAGTATGGCTATCCAAAAGGCGGGAAAGAGGATATTCCAAGGACTTTCCCAGAAGAGGAACGAGCTAGAGCCTATCAGGGCGCTGAGAGCGAGGAAAAGGGCAGGTTGTCTGCGCGGTATGTCAAAAAACATTCAATCAGTATACGCTGTCTACCTAATGGAGAAAAATGAACGCATTTTGTGCACTTTCTAAAGTTGACCAGTTCTTATATAGCCAATGTCTTGAGAATGTGAGTTTCCGAAAGCTCAACAGTAACAAACCATCCGTGTCGATTTCACATGTGGCCTTTCCTCTCATGCGATGGAGAGATACTCTCGTTTTAAAGGTTCAGGAGCGCGACAGTAGGCAGGAGCTTCTTTTACTCATTGGTCCCAACCAGGATGGAACTCTTTCCTGTAGCTGGATTGGGGAGAATCAGAGGATTTTTCGGCGACAAAATTGCCGAGAATTGGGGACTCTGATGACGGAGAACATTGAGAAGCTCTTTTCTGAACTGCTGGAGAATCAGCATTGCAATTACGCTTTGGTTGGAAAAAATGATCGATCCAGTTCGTAAGTTGTGTGCGGAATATTTTATTGATTTCGACAAGTTGCCGATGGTTGAGCTTCATCAGTGCCAAATTGCGATTTCACAGATCAGTGCGTCGATGATGCAATCCACTCTTGAGGGTAGATGCTATCTGATAGTTGGCTTTTCAGATGAAGAGGAAGTTGGAGTAATTGTTCTCTCTTCTTGTCGCGATCAGCTTAGGAATTGGCGGGGGATTGCTCAAAAGGTGAATGGATGTGTGATTCCTTCGATTTTTACGTTGCAGGATCCCTACTTAGATGAATCTGATGCGGAGATAGAGTATTGGGGCGGTTCAATACAACAGGTCTTTCTACCCAATTTTAGGGAATCCATTTCCGAAGAAGAGGAGAGTCTCTTTCCAGAAAAATTTATGGAAGAAGAGTTCGATCAGTTGCAGCGGGGCATCCATCCGCAATACAAGCTCGCTGCATTGGGAACTATTAATGGCCTTTAAGGACCGTTATACACAAACTTTACCCTTGCAGACCTTCGCGCGACAGTGGAGGTAACTCTTCATCGATTGATCTATTTATCAGGCGGGCGCCGCGTTGGTTAGAGGTGTATGACATGAGCCACTGCGTGAGCACAGCGATGCGATTTCGGAAGCTGATTAGGTAGAGGACGTGGATGAAGCACCAGGCGAGCCAGGCGAGAAAGCCACTCATTTGGAGTTTGCCTACAGTGGCGATTGCTTTGGCTTTTCCAACTGTGGCCATGGTCCCCTTGTCAAAGTAGTGGAAGGGGGGGCGATCCTGTTTTGGGATCTGTTTGCGCAGCACCTGACCGATGTAACGTCCTTGCTGGATGGCGACAGAGGCGAGCCCGACGAAGGGTTTGCCCGTCTTATCTATCGCACAGCTAGCATCTCCAATCACAAAAATATTGGGATAGCCGGGGATTGAGAGGTCTGGATCTACCATGATTCGCCCTTGGCGATCCATAGCAGTGTCTAACGTCTTGAGTACCGGAGAGGCTTGGTTCCCCGCAGCCCAGATCACGTTGCGACTAGGGATAAAGGTCTGCTCTATGGAGACCCCTTCGTGGGTTACCTCTACGACGCGTTTGCCTTCAATGACATGGATGCCCAGATGTTCCAAATAGCCGCGCGCCTTGGCGGAGAGGTGGGGAGGGTAGGCGGGGAGGATGTGAGGTGAGCCTTCAATTAGATAGATCTTGGTCTTTGAAGTGTCGATGCGGCGAAAGTCTTTTAGGAGGGTTTCGTTTGCGATCTCGGCAATGGCGCCTGCCATTTCAACGCCAGTAGGGCCTCCGCCGATGATGACGAAATTGAGATATTTTTTCGCTTCAGAGATGCTGTCACATCGTTCAGCCTTTTCAAAAGAGAGGAGGATTCGTTCGCGGATTTTAAGGGCGTCGGAGAGGGTTTTCAGGCCGGGAGCGCACTCTTCCCAACGTTCATTGCCAAAGTAGGAGTGGCGAGCACCCAGTGCGATCACGAGATAGTCGAACGACATCTGCTCCCCATTGCGGAAGGTGACCAGCTGTTTCTGTTTGTTGATGGATGAGATCTCTCCCATCAGTACGGTGATGTTGTCATATGGCGCAAGGATCTCTCGGATCGGCACGGCGATGTCGGCGGGCGAGAGTGCGGCGCTAGCTACCTGGTAGAGCAACGGTTGAAAGAGGTGGTGGTTGGTCTTGTCGATGATCCAGACGTCGCATTTTTTAGAGTGGCCAAGTTTCTTTGCTGCATTGATACCAGCAAAGCCGCCTCCCAGAATCAGAACTTTTGCTTTTGCCATACCTTGAACCTATCGCAATGAAAAGTTTCTGTCGATTGGTTATACCGCTCGTGATTCAAAAGTTGGTTCTTCAGCTCGCGGCAAAGGGCCGAGGCCCTTTGCAAACCCATGTGGGTTAAAAAGAGTAACCTAACTGCAACTGCAGATTATTAGAACTGTAGCCTTCACCGAATTCTCCTTCATATTGAACAGAACCGAGGATGCCATTGATCGCTCCGTAGGTAACTTCCGCACTGGCTGCGCCCAAGGTTTGTGTTTTTGTGAATGAATTCACCTGAAAAGAACTAGACGTGATGTTGAAAAAAGAGACATTCATGAAGCCCATATGTGAAGGAAGCTGATGCACATAGGCGCCCATAGCTCGGAAAAGCAGTATGCCTCCATTAGAAAAAGTATGATCTTTATACAAGTTGAGCCCAATTTCGCTGCGTAATAAAGAAGAGTTCCGAGCAGCAGTCTCAGTATCGAGAAGAGCGGCTCCGTGCTCTACGGTTTTCTGTTCAAAATTAAACACCCAAGACTCTGAAATGAATGGCTCCACTCCCCAAGAACGGATCCAAAAAAGATATCCCGCACTAATTTGCGGAGTTACTTGCCACATGTTGTGGGAGCTGGATGCCGTCCTGTCTAAATCCGGAAGATTAATATAGCGCGAGTTTTGTAGTTGGTCATAAGCGGTGAGAAAACCTGCCTCTATGAAAAAATTCTCAATGGTATAGGAACCATTTAAAGAAGCAAAGTAGTAATTCACAGTTTGATGTCCTTGTCCTTGACTCAAGATGATGCTAGAGCGAGCAGCTCCCACTGACCCTCCGAAGAGACCCGAATCGAATATACAGTTATCCATTCCCAACAGCGCGCCACCAGTATAGGTATGGAAAGGTACTTCCGCTCCTGCGTAATTATTCAGATGGGTAATATTGCCAAATGGATTGAACCAGACTGAGTGACGATCTCCACGCCTCCCCATGTTCAGCACACAGCTCGAAGAGTGGAGAGAGTTCTTTTTAAACAGTTGGCCTGAGTTAGAGGCCAAGAGCTCCTCTGAAAGAGCTGCGATATTTTTGGGGTGCGACTGCTGTTCTATTGCATGCCAAAAACGCCAGCTAGCTAGACGAGATGACAGAGCATTACAAATAACGAACTGTGCATCACTAGCCGCAAAAGAGGCTGTTGCATTACACGAAGGTTGAAGATCGTTAAGCGCCTCTTCAAGAAGAGCTCCACTGACATCGCGCGCTTGCAAGCTGGCAAGTTTTTGAAAAATAGGGGAAAGAGAGGGAACAGTATAAAAATTTACCAGATGATCGTAGATCGCACGAGCATTTCCAGAAGAAATAGGTACCGTCAATGACGGTTCGGCGGTTTCTAGGATAAATCCCTCTGTACAGGACAAAAAATAAGTTCATGCAGCGCAACTCATTGTTTTTAAG
>CAZEZK010000001.1:59019-63888 GCA_964516935.1 uncultured bacterium | reverse complement strand
TGATCGCTCTTCAGCGAGTTCCTTGCATCAACTTATTTTTTGTCCTGTACAGAGGATTTTCCTAAAAAAATTCCCGAATCATAAAGATGAGTGTAGTTTTACTCGTGTTGTAGATGGTATTGTTTCATTATGCAAGCGCATTATGGCAATCGTGATCGCGTGTTTTGATTGGATAGCCAAATTTTTACATACGCTGTATATAGTACTTCCAGTTCAAAGGCACCCAATAGGATTGAATTGAAAGGAGTATAGATATTTTTTGTGCCGGAGACTGCACATTATTTCTGATATTTGGTATAACCCGTCAAATCACTCCATTGCGGTAGCAGAAAGAGTAGAAACGGATTGGCCGTTTCTGTAAACAAACGGGCGCTTCGGGTTTGTAGCAGATCTTGCCCATATACATATAGTGCCACTCTTCCCACCAGTAGGGCACGTTCAGCTGATTATCGAGCTGCCCAAGGCGATACACTGGCACAACCGGTGAAGGCGTAGGCGGCGAAGGGGGAGATGGGGGGGGGACTGACTCTGAATCGTAATTCAGGACGATATTCTCATAAACAAGAAGTGCTTGGAAGGTGTCGCGATCGGGTATCCCCACTATACCGATGTTGAGACCTGTGGGCACTTCGCTTGTGCTGATTGTCACAGAGGTACGAGCCAAAATATGTGTATTGGGAGATGCATTAAAGGTTCCATCCGATTTTAAAAGCTGTGCGACATCCCTTGAGATTAAGAAATTGTTTGGATCTGTCGTGCCGGCCGTGATGCTGATTTGATCCAGAGCGACCATATCGGAAAGAGCCGTGTAGCCAGTGGCTGTTAGAGAAATAGAGCCGTTATAATTGGTCATCGCCTCATTAAGCCCCATGACAAAGGTCCCACCACTAATAGTAATATCCTGAACGCCAGTTGTGATATTCGCAGAAACTGTAATCGTGGCAACACTCATCGTCGTTGCGCGGCCTTGTGGAGAGAATGCAATAAGACCTCCGACACCACTCGCCCCACCGGTTGCTGTAATAGCGATTGCACTTCCTGTAAAGTTGATCTTGCCATCTGGTACAGTACCAAATGTGGGATCTGCAGCGGAATACCCAGTGGCGGGCTGAAGAAGAATATTTCCTCCATTCCCTACCGATCCGCTTGTAATAATGCTCATGACGTTAATACTGCCGCCAGTAGAAATGATCTGCACATCACCTCCATAAGTATTCGCTGTAGAGATCGTGCCGCCAACCGTCACATCCCCACTTGCCTTGGCATAGAATGGGGTGAGAGTAGTGGAAGATCCTGTGAGAGTAACACTACTGCCGAGATCGATATCTGCAGAGGGAGCGCGCAGAGTCAGTGGATAGCTGCCGGTAATGGCGCCAGTAACCGTAAGCGCCACAGTACCGCTATCCACAAGAGCAACGGAATTGGTGATGGTGACAGCTCCATCATAAGTCATGAGCGCTCCAACCGCTGTAGGAGCTATGTATTGATTGGCTCCAATTTGAATCGTTGTCGCTGTAGCACTCAGTGACGAGAGTGGTGTACTACTACCTACACGCTCTACAAAGTTGATTGTGCCGGCAGTCAAGATCAACTGCTGTGCGCCATCGATCGTATCATTAAAGGTCATTGTTCCACTGCCGGCCGCAAGCGTGATCGTAGTGCCAAGGGCAACAGGGCTATTGAAGGTCATATTGGTATTGGTCGTGGTGACATTAGCATTGAGAGCAACCGTACCGCCACCAGACTCAGTAAAGGCGGCAGTTGATGTAATCGCAGCACCGACTGTCAAAGTTCCTGTATGGGTCAGGCTAGTCGTGCCGCCACTTGCAATACCGCCATTAATTACTATGGCGGTGCCATTAAGAGAGATATTACCGGTCGTAGTGAGCAATCCGCTGTAAGTTGCAGTGCCAGATACATAGCTTTGGACAATCGATGCGGCGGTAATTGTGCTTGCGGCAGTGACCGTCCCTGCACTACGTAGAGTTAATGTCGATAGGGTTCCAACGGCAGCATTCAGTGCGATTGTAGAGCTATAGCCGGCATCAAGGGTGAGGTTAAAGACACCAGAGACGGGATTGTTTAGAGTGATATTTGCGCCAGTAACACCGGTATGCATGGTCACATTGCCTGTTAAGATGACCGGCAAGGAGAGTGTTATAGCGCTATTATTGGTGTAGATACCTTGATTGAGATCCAGCGCAGAGCCGCTAATTGAGACGCTACCGAGAGGTGTAATCCCCCCAAGTGCAGCGCCAAGAGTGACAATCCCCGTCCCAGCTCCTGCATTAATCGTCAAAGCATAATCTCCATCAATCGTGCTAGCAAAGGTAACATTACCCGAAGCGGAGCTAGATGCATCAAAGGTGATGGCGCTGGAGAGAATCGCAGGAATTGCAACAGAGATCGGCACCGCTGTTACAGATCCATTAAAGGCGACTTGAGAACCTGTAGAGACAGTAAAGGCTCCGGAGCCGAGAGATATGGTGCTTCCAAGAGTAATATCTCCTGTTCCTGCGGCAAGCGTAAGTGGATAGTTTGCTGCAGTGACTGTGCTGCTCAACACCATCGCCTGGCTGCTTGCAGAGCTGGTGGTCATCGTCACCGATCCGGTGAGCGTAATTGCTGGGGTAATAGCAAGCGTATAGGTTGTGACACTATTTCCAAGGGAGACTCCTCCATCGGCACTTGTGATCGCGAAGTCATAGAGCGGACCGCTGATGGTACCGTCAAAAGTCACCGTAGAAGTGCCTGTACTAATAGAGACATCGCTCACGAGCGTAACATTGCCTCCAGTCATGCTAAGGGCAGCATTACTCAGCGTTATATCGCCACCGAGTACATAAGCGCTTCCTGTCGTAGTAAAGGCGGTAAGCGAAGTTGCAGAGCCGACACTTCCTAAGAAACTGAGAGTTCCAGTGCCAGCAGCGGCGCTCAATCCAAAGGCGCCATCGATCGTATCATTAAAGGTGACGCCAATACCGCTAAAGGTAGGTGTGCTGGCTAAGAGAATTACAGGACCGGTGACATCAATTGCAGCGCCTGTAGAGGTCACTGTGCAGTTATTTAGAAGGATTGGGGCATTTTGGATGCCGGCAAGGTCAATCGCGCCATTCGCACTTGCAAGTGCAACGCCGCTGGCGAGCAAGATTCCTCCGTTGGAGGCTGAGGTGGAGCGGGTGGCTCCCTGCAGAGTTAATGTGATTGCGTCATATACGGTAATATTAGCTTCAACATCTATCCCATCTCCGCTCACACCGCCCGTACCGGTAAGAATAAGTGCGCCAGAACCGGCCACACTACTATTGAGAGCAGCGCTAACGAGGATGCCCGACCCTTGTGTCGCAAATCCTTCAAATGTGGCTGTACTCGCTGCATTAGAAATGGTGACAGTTGTCGCTGCCGTATCGATCGCAATGCCGTCGCAATTAGCGCTGCCCTGTCCTCCCTCTCCAATTAGGGTAAGGCTGCTGCCAACGGTGAAATTGGCACCCGATAGCTCTATACCGTAGTTGCCCGTTCCGGATGATTCGCTGCTGCCACTGCCGGTGAGGGTAATCACGGAACTGCTGCTGCCCTGTACGATACCGCTATTATCAATCAAAATCCCGACCTCTGTAGATCCGGTACCGCCGCTTCCGGCAGTAACCGTCAGAGTCGTTGTAGTCACGCTACCGAGTGTTCCTCCAGAGATATAGAGACCTATATCTTGGCTCGTTCCGTTACCGCCCTGAAGCCCTGTAATGGAGAGTGTCGGAGCACTAAGCGTAATGCCATTCAGGAGAAGACCATAATTGTTGGCACAGGCTCCTTGTCCAGGTAGCGGTCCACCACCCTGCACATTGAAAAGGGAGATAGTTCCCAACGCAGGAGTGAGAGAAGCTGCTAAGAAGAGTCCTGTATTATTCGCCGTTGTGCCCGCTTGCGTTCCTCCGAGACCACCAATGCAATCGGTGAAGGAGAGCGTACTGCTACTTGCGGAGAGGGTAAGAGTTCCGTTCCAGTAGGCACCGTAATGGGCGCCACCACTGCCGCTACCTCCCTGACCCATGATATAAGCGGTTGCAGCACTACCGACGGTGAGGGCGCTGCCAGACGCGAAGCTGATACCGATGTTACCAGAACCGCTACCGCTTAAGGAGCCTCCACCAATCCCTTGGAGAGAGGCGGTACCGGAGGCGCCGATCTGTACCGTCGCGCCACTAGCGACCTGGATGCCTATCTCATTGGAACCGGTTCCAAGACTTCCCGCAGAGAGGGATATCGATGTGGCAGAGCTGCCGCCAAATGTTCCGCCGCCAATATAGAAGCCGATATTGGTATCGGTACCAATGCCACTGAACACATCAATCGCGCTGATGGTGGGGGCACTGACATTAGCAGCGGTATACACACCATAGTTAGTCGTCGAGACGCTGCCTCCAGAGATATTCTTAAAGGCGAGTGTACCTATCGACTGTGTAAGCGCAGCAGTGATCGCAACACCGATGTTTCCATTCCCTCCAGAACCGCCCACGCAGTTGACAAAGAGCAGCTGCGTCGAGCTTGCGGTAAGGGCGCTGCTAATCAACACGCCGTCATGAGAGCCTCCAGCGCCTGTGCCACCAATCCCGGTGAGTTGTATATTAGTCGCACTGAAGGTGACTCCATTCAAGACGATACCGCTATTGCCGGAACCGGTAGAGTTATAGAGGCCGCCGCCAGTACCTGTGAGAATCACTGTTGCCCCAGCAACTGTAGCGCTGGAGTCGATATAGATCCCAATTTCAGAACTTGTGAGACCAAGGCTGCCGGCGCTCAAGATCATCTCATATGTGCTGCTAGTGCCTAAAGTGCCTCCATTAAGGTAGAGACCGTAGTTGTTACCAG
>CAZEZK010000001.1:29468-59009 GCA_964516935.1 uncultured bacterium | reverse complement strand
AGCCTGGACCGCCAAAGATATCCATGCCTAAAAGGATTGGCGCGGCAACCGTGGCGCCGGAGCTAATATAAAGACCATAGTTTGCAGAAGTTGCACTGTTACCACCACCGGCGATGTTAGAGAAGCGGAGCGTCCCTGTAGATAGGGAGAGGTTCGTACCTATGGACATTCCATAGTTGCTGCCGCCGTTTACCCCACCCACGCAATTGAGGAAGGTAAGAACATTATTTGCCGCGATCGTGGCGCTACAAGAGGTGTCGATGACAACGCCTGTGTTGCCACCGTTGCCGCCAGCGCCGCCAACTCCAGTAAATGTCGCAGTTCCCGCAGTGATGGAGGCACCACTTAACCGAATGCCATAATTCGCTGTCCCGCTGCCGTTGCTATAGATTCCGCCACCGCTACCTACCAGAGTCATGGTGCCCGCATTGCCCACAATCAGCGAGCCGGAAATGAGCATGCCATATTCATTACTGCCGAGCCCAAGTGAGCTCGCCTGTATAGAGAGGATATTTGTTGTGCTGCTACCCAGAGTACCGCTATTGAGGTAGAGGCCATAGTTTGTGCCAAAGCCGGGACCACCGAGAAGATCAACCCCTACTAGAGTCGGAGCCTGGACAATAACACCAGAATCGATGAGCAGTCCATGATTCCCAGTGCTGCTGCTACCGCCGCCAGTGATGTTGGTAAAGTAGAGAGCGCCATTGGAGATCGAAAGTGTAGCGGAGATGCGCATCCCGCAGTTGTCATTGCCACCTTGACCGCCGGTGCAATTGATAAATGTAAGCGCGTTGCCATTCACTGCTGCTGTCAATCCGGATGTATCAATGAGCACGCCATAGAGAGCCCCCGTAGCACCCATACCGCCAATTCCGGTAACGCTGATTGTTCCACCAACTAAGAGAGCATTATTGAAATAGACGCCATAATTCTGTGTACCGCTACTGTTGCTGTAGAGACCACCACCGCTACCTGTCAAAGTGAGGATACCCCCCTCAGCTACAGTCGCATTCCCGCCATTCGTAATGGCAATGCCAATCTCGTTGCTTCCGCTACCCATAGAGCCTGCGCTCATTGTCAGGCGCGTCGTAGTTGTACTGCCAAGCGTACCTCCGTAAATATAGAGACCGTAGTTATTCCCATTACCTGGACCGCCAAAGAGATCTGTTCCGATTATTGCTGGCGCGGAGACGGTCGCGCTGATATAGAGACCATAGTTTGTAGTGCCGTTGCTGCCGCCGCTAACATCATTGAAGTAGAGGGTTCCGCTAGCCATGGAGAGGTTTGCTGCGGCGTTGACGCCATAATTACTGTTACCACCTGAACCACCCATGCAGTTCTGGAAGCGGAACGAGCTGCTCGTTACAGTAGAGCTTGTGGTCTCAATACTAACGCCATGGTGGAAACCACCACTACCCTCACCGCCAGTCCCTGTAAGGAGAATGCCATTCGGAACTGTCAGCGTGGCGCCATTTAAATAGATCCCATAGTTACCAACTCCTGCACTGCTATAAAGGCCGCCACCAAGACCCGTTAAGGTAGCTATATCGGCATTAATAGTGCCGACAAGGTAGATGCCAACTTCGCTGCTGCCAATTCCTATGGAACCCGCACTCATCAACACCTCATTAGCGACTAAGCTGCCGCTGAGATAGAGGCCATAGTCGTTACCTGAACCTGGGCCGCCAAAAATATCTGCGCCAATAACCATTGGGGCTGTGACAACGCCTGCGATTGCAACGCCATAATTGCTTGTTAAGACGCCTCCACCAGTAATGTTGCTGAACTGGAGAGTGCCATTGACCATCGTCAGGTTCCCGCTCACGTTGACACCATAATTGGAGGTGCCACCGTTGCCGCCTACAGAGTTAATAAAGGTTAAATCGCTATTTGCGGTTAGACCACTGACGAATACTCCGTGATGCTGTCCTCCCATACCTATGCCGCCGATACCAGTCACTGTTGCGTTGTAGACCGTTCCGCTCAGAGAGACTCCGTAATTCTGCTGCCCACTGCTGCTATAGAGACCGCCACCGGTTCCAACCAACACTACGCTACTTGCATTTAGCGTACCGTTGATCACAATCCCAATCTCATTGCTTCCAGTTCCAAGAGAGCCGCCAGTCAGAGAGAGGTTGCCACTGCTGATCGTTCCTTCATTCAGATAGAGGCCGTAGTTAGTGTTAACGCCCGGGCCGCCAAAGAGATCAGATACTAGAATTGTAGGTGCTGTCAGCGTTGCTCCGATGAGTAGACCGTGGTTATTTGCTGCAATACCACCACCAGTGAGGTTAATGAACTTTAGCGTCCCCGTAGCAAAGGAGAAGTTCGCAGCGATATCGACACCACAATTACCGCTGCCACCGGTACCGCCAGTGCAGTTTTGGAAAATCAGTAGAACAGTATTGGCATTCAGGCTGTTGAGATAGACGCCATGATGGCTACCCGCCCCCCCCACACCGCCAAGACCAGTGATCGTTGCGCTATTTGTCGCTGTCAGTGTGCCATTGAGGTAGACCCCGTAATTATTAGAACCGCTACTGCTATAGAGCCCACCGCCAGTACCTGTAAGCGTGATGTTATTTGCAATGGCCGTTCCGGAGAGGTTGATGCCATATTCTGTACTTCCCAGACCCATGGAGCCCGCACTTAAGGTTAGTGTCGTGCTCTGGATTGTGCCGCCATTGATGTAGAGACCATAGTCGCCACCAGAACCGGGACCGCCTAAAATGTCTAGGCCTAAAATCGTGGGTGCGTTCACTGTCGCAGTGATCAGAAGACCATAGTTGTTTGCGCCTGGACCGCCACCAGTCACGTTGGTAAATTGTAGTGTTCCACTAGCCAAAATCAAATTGGTTGCGAGGTTAACACCATCATTGCTATCGCCTCCGCTACCTCCAGCGCAATTGAGGAAGGTGGCCAGAGGACTATTTATTTGGAGAGAGGTTCCAGCAAAGACGCCGTGGTTACTACCACCAGCACCAGTACCGCCAGTTCCCGTAATCGTGGCTGAGACCGTTGCTGTCAAAGTAGCTCCCTGCAGATCTATGCCATAATGGCTACCAGCAAGCCCCGCGCCGCCAAGGCCCGTCAGAGCGATTGTGCTGCTGCTAACTTCAGAACTCTGAATCGCTATTCCATAGTTGCCACTACCATTTGCATTATAGAGGCCTCCACCCGTTCCAATAAGAGTTACACCACTTCCTGTAACCGTGCCGCTATTAGCGAGGTAGATTCCGATCTCGGAGCTACCCAATCCGAGAGAGCCGGCAACCAGTTTCATTATGCCAGCACTGCCTAGTGTGCCTCCGTTGATATAGACCCCGTAATTGTTGCCTACACCAGGCCCTCCATAGATGTCTGCACCAATAATGGCAGGAGCGGTCACTACTGTTGGAATGTATATACCGTAGTTATTTGCTCCATTACTACCGCCAGTAACGTGTTCAAATTGCAGCGCACCACTTGCGATCGCGAGGTCACTAGCGAAATTGATCCCGTAGTTGCCAGACCCCCCGGTTCCGCCGGTACAATTTAAGAAGAGGATTCCATTGTTGATTGTCGCACCATTGACATAGATGCCATGGTTCTGCCCACCAGTTCCTACGCCGCCCATGCCACTGAGCGTTGCATTCGTAACTGTGCCGCCTAAGTAGATGCCATAGTTCTGCTGGCCCGCGGCGCTATAGAGACCACCCCCAGTGCCAGTTAAAATCGTGCTATTCGCACTAATCGTACCAGTCAGGTAGATGCCATATTCGTTACTAAGATTTCCAAGAGAACCTGCGCTAATGAGTACACTATTCGCCACAAGGTTACCGCTAAGATAGAGACCGTAATCGCTACCGGAGCCGGGTCCGCCATAAATATCGACTCCAATAATTGTCGGCACAGTAATCGTGCCATCAATGTAGAGGCCATAGTTTGTTAGAGAATTCCCTCCACCGGAAATATTGGTAAACTGTAGTACGCCGCTCACCATTGAAAAGTCGCCGACAAAATCAACTCCGTAATTAGAAGAGCCTCCCGTTCCACCTACGCAGTTGAGGAGAGTGACAGCTGGACTATTGGCAGTAACGCTGCTGACAACTACACCATGATGTAGCCCTCCACCACCTACACCACCTAAGCCGGTTAACGTCGCGGAGGTTGTTCCAGTAATTGTTGCGCCATTTAGGAAAATACCGTAGTTCTGCTGCCCACTACCGCTATAGAGGCCACCGCCAACTCCTGTAAGGATGAGCGTACTGGCTATAGCGCTGCCATTTGTATCAATGACGATACCAATCTCATTGCTACCAGTTCCTAAAGAGCCAGCGCTTAAAGAGAGGCGTGAGCTACTGAGCGTACCACCGCTGATATAGAGTCCATAATCACTACTGCTGCCGGGGCCGCCGTATAGATCTGTTGCCAAGACTACTGGCGCTGTCACGCTAGAGGTAATGACGAGGCCATGGTTATGGTCGCTAGAGCCACCGCCGGCGATATTTGCAAACTGCAATGTGCCACTAGCCATGGAGAGCGACACATCCAGACTGACCCCATAGTTCCCCGAACCGCCATTTCCGCCAGTGCAATGAATAAAGGTCAGTACACTTGTAGTGACACTAAGCGATGTCGTTGTATCGACACCATAATGGCCGCCACCGAGCCCTGTTCCTCCAATCCCGGTTAAAGTCACACTGTCCGTGGCGGTAAGCGTCGCGCCATTCAGCTCAATGCCATGGTTCCCAGAGCTGCCACTACTGCTATAAAGACCGCCGCCATTGCCTGTTAAACTGATGCTGTCTGCAACCATTGCACCAGTGAGATTAATGCCATGTTCACTAGTGCCCAAGCCTAAAGATCCGGCGCTGATGCGGATCTGGTTGGTTATCACACTGCCAAGAGTTCCGGTGACATTGAGACCATAGTCCTGAGTAGATCCGGGACCACCATATAGATCAGAACCGAGAATCGTCGGCGCAGTAACGGTTACGCCGTTGATGAAGAGACCATAGTTATTTGATGTTCCGCTGCCGCCAGTGAGGTTGATAAACTGGAGAGTGCCACTCGGCATCGAGAACCCTATGGAGAAGTTGACGGCGTAGTTGGCGCTGCCACCGCTACCACCCGTGCAGTTGAAGAAAGTGAGCGCACTGGTGTTAGTGGTAAGAGCTGTCGCCATATAAACGCCATAATTACTGCCTCCTCCAGCACCGCCAGTTCCACTGATAGTAATACCTGTTGCAGCATTGAGCAGTGCGCTTTCTAGATCGATGCCATAATTTGTACCACTAGTTCCAGCACCACCACTTCCTGTGAGAGTAATTGTTCCGCCAGCACCAGCCGTGACTGTAGCGGCATTGATCGAGACACCGTAGTTACCTCCAACCGCCGAACTATATAGACCTCCTCCAGTTCCGGTTAAGACGAGCGAGCCTCCACTGCCCACAGTAACATTGCCACTGTTGCTTACTAAGATTCCGATCTCACCATTGCCCATACCAATCGAACTCGCGCTCATACGGAGCTGATTTGTACCCGTACCGCCTAGAGTTCCTCCGTTGACGTAGAGGCCGTAGTTACTTCCCGTACCAGGACCGCCACAAATGTCTTCACCAAGAATGGTTATAGCAAAGACAGTGATACCCGTATGAATATTTATCCCAATATTTCCTGTAGCGGTGCCGCTACCGCCACCGACAACACCGTTGAAGCGCAGCGAACCGTGTGCAAGAGAGAAATTTCCAGCAAAGTCGACCCCGTTATTCCCATTACCTCCAACTCCACCACTGCAGTCTTGAAAGCGGAATAGATCTGCGTCACTAGTACCATTGAGATTTGCAAACACTCCATTGGTGCTGATAGCAACTCCATGGTGACCACCGCCAGTTCCAACGCCGCCAAGGCCCATCAATGTAATTGTATGAGTCGCATTGGTGCCGCTTCCAGCCGCAAGAGTTCCTCCGTCTAGGTAAATACCATAGTTGCCGCTACCACTGTTGCTATATAGACCGCCGCCGCTACCTACGAGTGTCATGATTCCGCCAGTACCCACTGTGACACTACCTGCAAGGTAGATGCCGTCTTCAGCTGATCCTGTGCCGAGAGAGCCGGCTACTAGCCTCATCTGGTTAGTGATGGTACTGCCAATGGAACCTGTAGAGGTGATGTAAAGGCCATAATTTCCTCCGGAACCAGGACCGCCGTAGATGTCAGATCCGAGGATTGTTGTCCCTGTGATAGCTGCATTTACGTAGAGACCATAGTTATTTGAGCCAGGACCGCCACCTGTAAGATTGGTAAACTGGATTAGAGCATTGACCGAAGAGAGATTCCCACTTACATTCACACCATCGCTACCGCTAATGCCATTGCCGCCAATGCAATTGAGGAAGGTGAGCTGTGTGCCGCTGGCACTACATCCAGATGTATCGATCATCACCCCATGATGCACTCCACCCAGCCCTGTGCCGCCGATGCCTGTAAGCGTTGCACTGCTTCCCGTGAAGAGCGCCGCGCCATTAATGTAGAAACCGTAGTTACCGGAGACATTGCTGCTATAGAGACCACCGCCCGTTCCGCTGATCTGCATTACAGCTGCAGTCAGAGTACCAGTGCAATAGATGCCATACTCATTGCTACCTGTGCCAAGAGAGCCCGCGGTAACTAATAGTTCTGCAGTCGAAGAGCTGCCCAAACTTCCTGTCAGATAGAGGCCATAGTTATTGCCACTACCTGGGCCACCATAGACATCAGTTCCGAGAATGATCGGTGCTGTCACACTGCCTGTGATCGAAACACCATAGTTATTAGAAGCCGTTCCACCACCAGTAACGCTGCTAAATTGGAGTACCCCACTTGCCATCGTAAACGCGCCGCTGAAATTGACGCCATAATTACCGCTGCCTCCATTGCCGCCAGCACAATTGAGGAAGGTGAGATTGCCCGAGAAAGAGGCACTCGTTACATTAACGCCATGGTGGCTACCGAGAGTTCCGACACCACCAAGACCGATGAGCGCGATTCCACCATTTGCTGTTACGGTTGCAGAAACTAGGGAGATCCCATAGTTGCCGCTGCCTCCCCCACTATAAAGGCCCCCACCGCTACCAGTAATAGAGGCTGTTCCGGCACTTGCTAGGGTGATTTTCCCATTGCCATCGATTACGATTCCAATCTCATTGCTATCCATTCCCAAACTACCCGCAACGATCTGGAGTCGTTGAGTAGTCGTGCTACCTAAAATCGCAGAGGAGCCATTGATATAAAGACCATAGTTTGCACCAAAGCCTGGACCACCATAAATATCCATGCCAAGGATGAGCGGAGCCGTGACAGCCACGTTATTGATATAAACACCATAGTTACTCAATCCAGGACTACCACCAGTAACATTACTGAACTGCAGAGAGCCATGCAGCAAGGTAACCCCTGTTGAGAAGACAACCCCGGAGTTGCTATTACCTCCTGTTCCACCTATGCAGTCTAGGAAAATAAAGGTATCGTTATTGCCGGTGCCATTCAACTGAAAGACCGTTGTCGTTGGAGCAATCTTCACCCCTATATTGCTACCACCAGTACCCGCTCCGCCAATTCCTGTAAGAGTGATTGTATTGGTGGCAGAACCTCCATTTCCTGCAATAATCGAAGAGGAGACTCCCGCAAAGTTAATTCCATTATTGTTAGTACCGCTACCGCTGTAAGAACCGCCGCCAACACCTACTAAAGTGATAGATCCCCCATCGCCGACGCGCATGACGGCAGTGCCATTAAACTGAATTCCAGAAGAGCCAGTAGTCCCAAGAGAGCCAGCTTGGGCAAAGATCAGATGTGTTGTAGTATTTCCTAAAGTTCCGCCATTAACTACAAGACCATTACTAGCACTTCCGAGGCCACTAAATACTTCGCGAGCAATAATTGTAGGAGCAGTGACCGTGGCTAAGATTCGAATTCCATTATTCGTATTAGAACTCGTTGTACCTCCCCCAACGATGTTCTGAAAGAAAAGAGTTCCTCGATTCAGCGTGAAGGTACCTGGACGCAACCCATCATTATTATTACCACCGGTTCCTCCTGCACAATTGATAAAACTAAAGCTATCACTATTATTGGTTCCGTTCAGGGATGCTGTTGTAGCTACTGTGATATTAATTCCGTAATTTGCTCCAGCACCACCCGTACCACCAATACCTGTTAGAGCAATCGCATTGACGGCAGAGCTGCCATTCCCAGCAACAAAAGTGCCCCCGGAGATTCGGATCCCCTCATTAGAAGCGCCTGTACTATTACTATAAGTTCCGCCTGCCATTCCAATTAGCGTTATCGAGCCGCCATCACCAACCGTAACGTTGCCACTGTCCAGGTGGATGCCTAATTCAAAGCTGCCGACTCCCAAACTGCCAGCACTGATATAGATCTGACTCGTTGCGGCACTCCCTAATACCGCACTAGCGCTAGCAAAGAAGAGCCCCACATTACCCGTATCTATAGAGGTTCCCACTCCTGGACCGCCGTAAATATCGAAGCCAAGAATAATCGGCGCAATTACTGTTCCCGAAATAGAAATACCGTAGTTACTTGTCGAATTTCCACCGCCAGTGATGTTGCTAAACAGGAGCGTACCGCTGACAAGAGTCAGATTCCCAATAATATTTACGCCATAATTTGACTCACCGCCAGTGCCGCCACTGGAGTTAGTAATCGTAAGACTATTGTTTGCAGTTGCTCCGCTGATCGTCACGCCATGGTGAGTGCCCCCGGTCCCTACGCCACCAATTCCAGTGAGTGTTGCTCCACTGACGGTACCACTCAAGAAGACCCCATAGTTGCCAGCGCCGGCACCGCTGTACAGACCACCGCCGATGCCGGTCAATATTGTGGTATTGGCGACAACGCTACCGGTGAGGTTAATTCCAATTTCACTGCTGACAAGGCCCAGTGAGCCCGCACTTATCAACACTTCGTTAGCTACTAAACTACCGCTAATGTTAAGGCCGTAGTCATTCCCACTACCTGGGCCTCCATAGATGTCTGAACCGAGGATCATCGGAGCCGTTACTATAGCACCAATATAGACCCCATAATTATTCAGCCCAGTACCTCCACCTGTCACATTAGTAAACTGCAGAGTTCCACTAACCATTGTGATGCTGCCATTCAAATCGACGCCATAATTTGAGGAGCCGCCACTACCCCCGGTGCAGTTGAGGAAAGTACATAATAGGGTATTGGGGTTTGCGCTATAGACAAAGACGCCATGGTGTTGGCCTCCTGTTCCTGTACCGCCCACACCGGTTAATGTAACTGCATTTGCTGCATTGAATACCGCGTTGTTTAACGAGATACCGTAGTTCTGCTGACCACTGCTACTGTAGAGACCACCGCCTGTTCCAGTTAGCGTTACAGTTGTGGCATTTAGCGTACCGCTATTAACCACAACGCCAATTTCATTGGTGCCGATACCTAGAGACCCTCCAACCACAATGAGATTGGAACTATTGATCGTTCCACCATTGAGATAAAACCCATAATCACCGCTGGAGCCAGGACCTCCAAAGAGGTCTGTTGTGATGATTGTCGGAGCCGTCACTGTTGCTGTAATCAGCAGTCCATGGTTATTGGAACTGGTGCCGCCACCAGTAAGGTTGATAAACTCAAGTGTTCCTGTAGCAAGAGAGAAATCCGCCGCAATATTAACACCACAGTTATCACTGCCACCATTGCCACCGATGCAATTTTGGAAGGTCAGGGCCGGCGTATTCGCAATAAAGCTATTGAGGTAGATGCCGTGATGGTTACCAAGACTCCCAACACCACCAAAACCGGAGAGTTCCACTCCATCTGGCGCTGTCACTATACCGTTCAGGTAAATACCATAGTTCTGCGTACCCGCTCCGCTATAGAGGCCACCGCCAGTGCCTATAAGCGTGATGGTCTGCGCTGTCACGGTGCCGGAGAGGTTGATCCCATATTCGGTGCTGCCGAGACCCATCGAACCGGCGCTCAGATTGATTACACTGCTTTGGATTGTACCGCCATTGATATAGAGACCATAGTCGCCGCCAGAGCCAGGCCCTCCTAAGATATCCAGGCCTAGAATCACTGGTACACTGAGCGTCTGTGTGATCAGCAGACCATAGTTATTTGCACCGGGACCACCGCCTGTCACATTAGTAAACTGGAGCGTGCCACTCACCATGATTAGGTTCGTCGCAAGATTGATACCATCATTGCCACCTCCACCGCTGCCACCGGTACAATTGAGGAAGGTGACTGCAGGGCTGTTGATCTGGAGAGAGGTGGTTGCAAAGACTCCGTGGTTGCTACCGCTAGCGCCTGTGCCACCGATCCCAGTAATGACAACCGAAGTAGGCGCAGTCAATGTGGCGCTCTCTAAATCAACGCCGTAGTTGCTGCCATTTAATCCGGCACCCCCTATACCAGTCAGCGAGATTGCGCTGCTGGTCAAGCTAGAACTCTGGATAGAGATCCCATAGTTGCCGCTATCCGCTGCACTATAGAGACCACCACCAAGTCCTGTGAGTGTCAGACTGGTGCCAATTGCCGTGCCCCCATTGGCGATATAGATCCCGATCTCAGAATTGCCCAAACCAAGAGAGCCTGCAAATAATGTTAATGCACCTGAACTCTGGAGCGTCCCTCCATTAATATAGAGGCCGTAGTTGTTGCCGGCACCAGGACCACCATAGATATCTGTACCAATGATCGAAGGAGCCGTTACAACTGTTGGGACATAAACTCCATAGTTCGTTGCTCCACTACCGCCGCCAGTGATATGTGCAAATTGCAGCGTACCGCTTGCAATGGCGACATTCGTTGCAAAATTGATCCCATAGTTGCCAGCACCTCCGTTGCCCCCTATGCAATTGAGGAAGGTCACGCCATTGTTAATAATTGGGTTACTGACGTAGACCCCATGGTGCTGACCGCCGAGCCCAGTACCGCCAATCCCAGTGAGTGTTGCGCCACTGATTGTCCCTGCCAAATAGATGCCATAATTTTGTTGTCCACTACTGCTATAAAGACCGCCACCGATGCCACTCAAGACCGTAATATTCGCACCAATAGAGCCGGTAAGGTAGATCCCATACTCATTGCTGCCACTACCTAGAGAGCTAGCGCTTATTAGCACTTCATTCGCTACCAAACTACCGCTGAGATAGAGGCCGTAGTCATTACTAGAGCCGGGACCACCACAAATATCTATACCGATAATAGTAGGCGCTGTAATGGTACTCGCGGCATAGAGACCATAATTGGTCGCATTGGCACCGCCGCCAGTTACGTTAGTAAACTGTAGAGTGCCGCTCACCATTGTAAAGTTGCCGATAAACTCAACACCATAATTGGAAGAGCCGCCATTCCCCCCTGTACAGTTGAGGAAAGAAACCGTTGGACTATTGGCGGTGACAGCACTAACTACTACACCATGGTGTAACCCCCCACCACCGACTCCACCGATTCCAGTTAAAGTCGCTGAAGTGGTTCCAGTGATGGTCGCACTATTCAGAGAAATACCGTAGTTCTGTTGCCCACTGCTGCTACTATAGAGACCACCACCAACTCCAGTAAGAGTCAGGATATCTGCAATCACGCTGCCGTTACTATCAATAACGATCCCTATCTCATTACTGCCCACACCAAAGGAACCGCCATTTAGAGTAAGATTTGAACTGTTTACTGTGCCGCCACTAATATAGAGACCATAATCGCTGTTACTACCGGAGCCTCCATAAAGATCTGTTGCCAAAATCACCGGTGCGGTCACATTAGAAGTGATCACAAGACCGTGGTTATTGTCGCTAGAACCACCACCCGCAATGTTGGTAAATTGCAGACTACCGCTAGCTATCGAGAGCGATACAGCTATATTAACCCCATAATTCGCCGAACCTCCACTTCCGCCGCTGCAGTGGATAAAGGTCAAAGCTGCGGTGGAGGTGGTCAGCGATGTAGCAGTATTGACACCATAATGGCCACCACCGCCGCCTACGCCGCCGATACCGGTCAGCGTAACACTCGTAGCGCCAGTGAGTGTTGCGGCCGTAAGGTTGATGCCGTGATTGCCAGAACCATTACTATTGTAAAGGCCACCACCACTACCTGTAAGAGTGATGCGATTTGCTTGCACCGTTCCACTAATATTAACGCCATACTCCGCGCTACCTATACCAAGAGAACCGGCGCTAATTTGCACCTGATCGGTAGCACCACTACCTAACGTGGCCCCATTTGGAATATAGAGACCATAATTGTTATTGACCCCAAGACCACCGTAAAGATCAAAACCGAGAATTGCAGGAGCAGTGACAGTAACTCCATTCAGAAAGAGACCATAGTTGTTCGCAGTGCCACTGCCGCCAGTGATGCTACTAAATTGCAAAATACCGTTTACCATTGTGAAATTGCTAGAGAAGTTCACTCCATCATTGGATGTGCCACCTCTACCGCCAGCACAATTAATAAATGTGCAGGTATCGCTGCTGCCACTGGTATTGAATTGAACTGAAAGTGCTGCATCGCTGTAGAAGCCGTGATGCGCACCACCACTGCCTGCACCGCCAATGCCACTGAAGGTGACGGTTTTTGGCCTACTATCTCCCGAGCCGCTGGTAACGGTATTCGCACCATCATTCCAGATCCCGTAATTGGTTGCGCCGCTACCATTGTAGACGCCGCCGCCAATGCCTATGAAAGCAATTGTCGATCCAGAGCCTGCGACCACATTGATTGTCGAACCGAGGTAAATTCCGGAGTTCTGCGTTCCAGCTCCTAATGAACCCGCTTCAATTGAAATCAACGCGGTAGAGCTGCTTCCCAACGTGGCACTGCTAGTCAAGCTAAGACCGTGGCATAAATTGGTCCCCGGCCCCCCTAGAATCTCTGTGCCAATAATAGTAGGTGCCGAAACAACCACACCGGCTCCACTGATCAGCAGCCCCGCTTGAGAGGTAGTTCCTGAACCGCCTGTAATATTTGCGAAGCGCAGGCTTCCATGTTGTAGTTGAAGAGAAGCTCCAATGGATACCCCGGCATTAGATGGACCTCCAGTACCGCCTGTGCAATTCAGGAAGGTCAGAGAATCGCCATTATTTGTTCCATTAAGGTTGATGATGAGCGAAGAGCCCACGTTCACACCAATATTTGATCCAGTGGAACCGACTCCACCGGTACCGCTAATCACAATGCTATTTGCAACAGAAGTTCCTGTACCTGCGGTGATCGTTGCACTAGAAAGGTCAACTCCATAATTGCTGCCGCCAGTGCCAGAACCGCCAAAGCCTGTAAGCGTAATGGAGTTATTGGCTGCAGCTACTGTGGCACTGCTAAAGAAGATCCCTTTATTCAAACTGCCGCTACTACTATAGAGTCCACCACCGCTTCCTGTCAGAGAGATAGTGCCAGCGGCCATACTACCGCTCGTGATGTTGATCCCGTAATTATTGTTATTTAGCCCTAAGCTGCCCGCAGCGATGCCAATCCGATTCGTCGCTGCAGAGGTCCCAAATTGGGCAGAAGCTCCACTGACAAAAAGCCCATAATTTGTATTTACTCCTAGTCCTCCTAAAATATCTGTCCCAAGAATCACTGGTGCAGTTACCGAGACGTTATTGATAAAGAGACCGTAATTATTGTTGCTAACGCCACCACCAGTGATGTTCTGGAACTCCAATGTTCCATGCATTAGATTCAATGAAGTTGAAATCGTAACACCAGTATTTAGCGTGCCGCCTGTCCCCCCAGTACAATTTAAAAAGATCAACTTATCGCTATTGCTCGTGCCATTGAGATTGAATGTGACAGTTGTAGAAGTGAGCGATACGCCGTTATGCCCTCCAGTCGTCCCTGCACCGCCTATTCCAGTTAAAATGATCGTATTGGATGCAGAGCCGCCATTGCCAGCAGTGATTACAGCTCTAGTCGCCGCATTAAAGTCGATACCGTTATTGCCGCTTGCGGCGACACTGTACAATCCACCGCCTGTTCCTGTAAGACTAATGGTTCCACCATTACCGACGACAAATCCCGCATTTGTGCCATTGACTCGAATCCCCACGTTATTGCTACCCGTACCGAGCGATCCCGCCTGAAAGGAGATGAGGCTTGTTGTACTGCTGCCAAATATTCCAGAGTTAGGATTGACGCCGAAATTCGTACTAATTCCTGGCCCACCATAGATCCCTGTCCCTATAATCACTGGAGCGATCACTACACTGTTATTGCGAATCCCTATGTTCGTATTGGATGAGCTACTGCCGCCACCAGTAACATTCTCGAAGAACAACGTTCCTCGAGTTAAGGTAAATGACGAAGCAAAGGCAATCGCATCATTATTATTTCCTCCAACACCTCCAACGCAATTTATAAACGTACAGCTATTGTTGATATTATTTCCATTCATAGTAATAGTTGTAGCCGCATTGGTAACAACTCCACGATTTGTTCCTCCACTTCCAGATCCGCCGACACCAGTAAATATTGCACGATTTAATCCCGAACCACTCGCGGTTCCTAGGGTGAATTGAGTTCCAACAAAACGAATGCCATGGTTTAGAACTGTCGATCCATTGTAAAGCCCGCCACCAGTTCCATTAAAATAGATGGTTCCACCGTCACCAACAATCACCGATCCTGATGCGAATGAAACACCTACGTTTAGACCGCTAACGGTTCCTAAAGAAGTCCCTACAATAGAAATCAATGTGGTACCCACAGACCCTAAGGTAACACTATTGGTAACCTCAATTGCAGGAACCTGAAAACCAGTTCCTGAAAAGATATCAACACCCAAAATTACAGGTGCAGAGACTACAGTTGTAGCTCCACTAAATAAAACTCCATCTCCTCCATCTCCTCCTGTGGCATTAATAATTTGCAGTGTGCCATGAGCTAGCTGGAGAGAGCTAGAAAGAGAGATCGCATGGTTGTTATCACCACCGGTACCACCAACACAGTTAAGAAATGTAAACGTATCGTTATTACCAGTACCATTTAAAGTCGCTGTGGTACCCGTATTTACGATCACGCCATGCGAGGTTCCGCCAGTGCCTGTTCCTCCAATTCCGGTTAAAACAATTGTGTTAGTTGCGGAACCTCCAGTACCTGAAATACATGCACCTCCAAGTAGGATTCCATAGTTGGTAGATCCTGAGCCGCTATATATCCCTCCGCCCATTCCAGTCAGAGTGATAGAACCACCACTTCCAACTTGCACTGTACCCGCCATATTGATTCCAATTTCTCCCGAACCAAGCCCTAAACTGCCTCCTGTAAGATTGATTACACTTGTCGATGTTCCTCCCAACGTTCCGCTAATAGAAAATCCGTTATTTCCGTTAGCTGAAGAGGTGCCAGTCCCTGGACCGCCAAAAGCATTTCTACCGATAATTACTGGCGCCACCACTGTAATTCCGGATAGGATGCGAACGCCGTTATTATTTGTACTACCGCTACTTCCGCCTCCAACAACATCTTGAAAGAAAAGCGTCCCTCGATTTAGAACAAAGCCTGTTGTAAAGCGAACACCATCATTATTACTATCCCCAATGCCTCCTGCGCTATTTAAAAAGGTGCAGCTATCACTATTGCTTGTCCCATTGAGTTGAACGGTTGTCGTTCCTGCGATAATATTCACCCCAATATGACTTCCACCGCTACCAGATCCCGCAATCCCAGTTAAAGTAATGGTGTTGGCCGCAGAACTGCCATTTCCCGCAATGAGGCTTGCAGAAGTAAGGCGTATGCCCTCATTGGAAATTCCATTGCCGCTATAAAGGCCGCCGCCCATACCGACTAAAGCAATTGTGCCTCCATTCCCCACTACGACGCTACCAGAATTGATATAGATACCAAACTCATCACTACCGGTTCCTAAACTCCCGGCAGTAATGGTAATCTGATTTGTTGCTGTACTCCCCAATACGCCGCTGGCGCCATTGATATAAAGCCCGAAATTACCTGTAGTATCACTAGTTCCTACGCCAGCACCGCCGTAGATATCCGAACCAAGAATTATCGGCGCCGTCACCGTCCCTGCGATAGAAACGCCATAATTACTAGTTGTACTACCACCGCCACTAATGTTAGCAAACTGCAAAGTACCGCTCACAAGAGTGAGGTTCCCTATAATATCCACTCCATAATTGGACGCGCCGCCACTACCACCGCTGCAATTAAGCAGAGTCAGATTGTTATTTGCAGTTGCCCCGTTGATAACAACACCGTGATGGGTACCATTTAACCCTGTGCCGCCGATACCAGTAAGTGTCGCATTGCTAACAATACCGGTCAGATTAATACCGTAGTTACCAACGCCAGCGCCACTATAAAGGCCTCCACCGATACCGATTAAACTTGTTGTATTGGCGATGACACTGCCAGTGAGGTTGATCCCTATCTCACCACTAATCAGACCAAGAGAGCCGGCACTCAGCACTACTTCATTTGCAATCAAGCTTCCAGCAATATAGAGCCCATAATCATTACCAGCACCAGGACCGCCATAAATATCGGAACCAAGAATAGTCGGCGCAGTTACAGTTCCTCCGACATAGACACCATAGTTATTCAATGCAACACCGCCGCCAGTAACGTTACTAAATTGGAGAAGCCCGCTTACCATTGTGAGGTTACCGCTCAGATCGACACCATAGTTTGAGGAACCACCGCTTCCTCCGGCACAGTTAAGGAAGGTGCATACTGGAGTATTGGGACTTACGCTATAGACAAAGACGCCATGGTGTTGACCTCCCGTTCCTGTACCGCCAATTCCACTAAGTGTAACTCCTGTTGTCGCATTGAATGTGGCATTATTGAGAGCGATGCCATAGTTTTGTTGACCTGAACTACTATAGAGACCACCGCCGGTACCATTTAGAGTCACTGTCGCACTGTTAACTGTACCACTCTCAATAACAAGCCCAATCTCATTGGTACCGAGACCTAAAGAGCCACCGATCATAGAGATATTATTGCTACTGATCGAACCGCCGTTCAGATAGATCCCATAATCGTTTCCAGAGCCAGGCCCACCAAAGAGATCCGTCGCAAGAATGACAGGTGCGGTGACCGCCGCAGAGATCACTAAACCGTGATTATTGGTGAGAGATCCACCGCCAGTGAGATTAATAAATTGTAGTGCGCCGTGTGCCAGGAAGAGCGTTGTCGTCAGATTGACGCCATAGTTTGAGGAGCCACCAGTACCTCCGGCACAGTTGACAAAGTTTAGCGTATCGGCATTACCCGTACCGTTAAGATTTGCACTGAACGAGACTGCTGTATTGACCCCATGATGAGTGCCCCCACTGCCCGTGCCCCCCATCCCCGTTAAAGTAATCGAGTTGGTGGCAGAACCTCTATTGCCAGCAGTAAGCGTAGCATTATTCAGATAGAGGCCATAGTTACTAGAGCCATTGCTACTATAGAGGCCGCCTCCCGCTCCGGTCAGAGCGATTGTACCGCCATTACCGACAATCACTGTTCCGCCGCCATCGATTGCGATCCCAATCTCGCCAGTACCAGTCCCCAAGCTACCACCACTCATTGAGATACGATTCATACCCACACTGCCAAGAACAGCAGAACTACCACTCACATAGAGACCAATATTTCCATTTGCAACTGTCGTTCCTACTCCAGGACCACCTAAAATATCCACCCCTATGATCACGGGTGCGGCAACCGATACGTTATTGATATATAGGCCGTAGTTCTGAGTAGCTGGGCCACCGCCAGTCAAACTGGTAAACTGAAGAGCTCCATGAGCAAGGGTGAAAGAGGTAGCAATATTGACGCCATGATTCAACGTTCCTCCGATACCACCGGTACAGTTGAGGAATGTGCAGGTATCACTATTGCCTGTGCCATTCAGAGTGATTGTCGGAGATGCTGCGAGGTAGACCCCGGAGTGGCTACCGCCATTGCCGGTTCCACCAACTCCTGTTAAAATGAGTGTATTGGTAGCAGAAGTCCCTGTCCCTAAAGTAAACGTTCCAGTATTGATATAGATTCCATAATTAGTAGAACCGTTACTACTATAGAGGCCACCACCGACGCCAGTCAGGGAGATAGTACCGCCAACCCCAACACGAACAGTGCCTCCTTGATCCATTTCGATCCCGGTCTCTCCACTACCCATACCCAAACTTCCGGCAGTCATTTGAATCTGATAGACAGATGCGCTGCCTAATACCGCACTACTGCCACTAATATAGAGACCAATATTTCCGTTACTATTACTTGTCCCTATACCTGGGCCACCATAAATATCTGTACCAAGGATAAGTGGAGCCGTGACAGTTACGTTGTTGATATAAACTCCATAGTTACTCAATCCAGGGCTACCACCAGTAACATTACTAAACTGCAGAGCGCCATGCAGCAAAGTAACTCCTGTTGAGAAGACAATCCCGGAATTGCTATCACCTCCTGTTCCACCTGTGCAGTCTAGGAAAGTAAAGGTGTCGCTATTGCCGGTGCCATTCAACTGAAAGACCGTTGTCGTTGGAGCGATATTCACCCCTATATTGCTACCACCAGTACCCGCGCCTCCAATGCCTGTAAGGGTAATTGTGTTTGTAGCTGTACCGCCATTTCCTGCGATAATCGAGGAGGAGACCCCTATCAAGTTAATTCCGTTATTTCCAGAGCCACTACTATTATAGGAACCGCCACCACTGCCCATTAAAGTGATGGATCCCCCATTACCGACACGCATAACCGCAGTGCCATTAAACTGAATTCCACTAGCGCCGGCGGTTCCAAGAGAACCAGCTTGAATAGAGATCAGACGAGTTGTGGTATCCCCTAATGTTGCGTTATTAATTACTAAACCTGTACTGGAGCTTCCAAGACCACCGAATACCTCGCGTGCAATAATTGTAGGAGCAGTGACCGTGGCTAAGATTCGAATTCCATTATTCGTATTAGAACTCGTTGTACCTCCCCCAACAATGTTCTGGAAAAAAAGAGTTCCTCGATTCAGCGTGAAGGTGCCTGGACGCACCCCATCATTATTATTACCACCGGCTCCTCCTGCACAATTGATAAAACTAAAGCTGTCACTATTACTGGTTCCATTCAGGAATGCTGTTGTAGATACTGTGATATTAATTCCGTAATTTGTTCCAGAACCACCCGTACCACCAATACCTGTTAGAGCAATCGTATTGACAGCAGAACCACCATTCCCAGCGGTGATAGTACCTCCCTCAATTCGAATTCCCTCATTAGAGAGACCTGTACTATTACTATAAATCCCGCCTGCCATTCCGATTAGCGTTACCGAGCCGCCATTACCGACAGTAATGTTGCCGCCGTTCTGATAGATTCCAAACTCAAAGCTACCAGTACCAAAGCTACCAGCACTCATACGGATCAAACTCGTGGCAGTGCTGCCAAGAACTGCGCTTGTCGGCAGATAGAGCCCAACGTTATTGAGCGCTGCAGTCGTCCCCTTTCCAGCTCCGCCGTAAATATCATTCCCTAAGATTGTCGGCGCGGAGACAGCTACGCCATTCAGGCGTATGCCATAATTATTTGTCGAACTCCCCGATCCTCCCCCAACGACATTATTAAAGATCATAGCGCCGCGAACGAGCGTAAAGGTATTCGCAAAATTCACGCCAATATTGGTATTGCCACCACTACCACCGGCACAATTTCCAAAAGTGAGTGTATCGCTATTACTTGTGCCATTGAGGTTGATACCTAAAGAGCCCGCCATTGCGACGCCATAGTTATTTCCGCCGACACCACTGCCTCCTGTTCCTGAGATCACAATGGTATTCGGTATAGAACCACCGGAACCAGAGGTTATAGTGACGTTTTCTAGATCGACACCGAAGTGGCTTCCTCCAACTCCAGCGCCGCCAAATCCATTCAGCGTGATTGAGCCGCCTGTCAAAGACGCGCTGCTTGCGAAGGAGATACCGTAATTACCGCTACCACTTGCACTATAAAGCCCTCCACCCGTACCATTTAAGATCATGCTTCCCGTAGCGCTGACGATTATACTGCCGCCGGAGACGTAAATCCCATATTCACTCGCGCCGAGTCCCATACTTCCTGCTCTAATATTGATCAAACTCGTTGTAGAGCTGCCCAAAATAGCCCCAGATCCACTGAGGAAGAATCCAAAGTTGCCAGTAGCTGAGCTCGTCCCTGTGCCAGGACCACCATAAACATCGGTCCCAAGAATTACCGGAGCGGTAACAGCCACTCCAAGCAACCGAACTCCATAGTTCTGTGCTCCAGTACTAGTACCACCACCAGTAACATTTATAAATTGAAGAGCTCCGTGCGCTAGATTGAATGAGGCGAAGAAGTTGACTCCAACGTTTATAGAGCTACCTACCCCTCCAGTGCAGTTTAAAAAGGTCAATGTATCGTTGTTGCCGGTGCCATTAAGATTTACTCTAAAAGGATCTCTGATCTGAACACCAAAATGGCTACCTGTCCCCCCAGTTCCACCAATACCAGTTAGAGTAATTGTATTCGTTTTAGAACCACCATTCCCAGCGGTGAATGTACCACCAATTAGCCGGATGCCAATATTCGCATTTCCGGAACCATTACTATAAAGACCTCCAGCACTGCCGGTTAAAATAATTGAACCTCCATCACCAACGATTACCTGCCCAGGGGCTGCCATATTAATTCCGGCCTCTGTACTTCCAACGCCTAACGATCCAGCAGTTATATTAATTAGCTCAGTCCCTATGCCGCCCAGTGTCGCACCGCTAATATTGAAGCCGTAATTGTTTCCAGAACCTGGCCCACCATAAATAGCTCTTCCTAAAATAACTGGCGCAGAAACTATTACGCTACTGCCATTCATAAAGACGCCGTAGTTTGTTGCGGTTGCATTGCCACCACCCGTTACACCAGAAAACTCTAATGCCCCGTGCGTAAGAGCTAAAGATGCTTCGAAATTGACGCCATGGTTCAGAGCGCCGCCGATCCCCCCGGAACATCTCAAGAAGGTGAATGTATCGCTATTGCCAGTACCGTTCAGATGAACTGTTAAAGGACCCGCGACATGGACACCAAAATGGCTACCACCATTTCCAACCCCCCCAGTTCCGATTAGATTGATGGTATTTGTCGCAGATCCCCCATCACCAGCACTAAGAGTTGCAGTATTGAGATAAATGCCGTAATTGCTAGAGCCGCTGCTGCTGTAGAATCCGCCGCCCGCACCTGTCAGAGAGAGGATCCCACTACTACCGACAATGACACTCCCCCCGCCATCAATTGCAATCCCCGCCTCTGTAGTTCCAGTTCCTAGTGAACCAGCGCTGATGTCTATTTCATAAGTACCTGACCCACCAAGAATTGCAGCAGCACCGCTGATATAAATACCGTAGTCATTACTGGTGCCTGGTCCCCCGTATATGTCTACACCTATAATAAGGGGTGCCGAAACGGCTACTCCTGCCACATAAATACCGTAGTTATTTACCGTTCCACCGCCGCCAGAGATCCCATTAAACTGGAGCGCTCCATGCGCGAGCGAGAAGGCGCCACTGAAATTGACTCCATGGTTTAGAGATCCATTCGGGCCACCAACGCAGTTTTGGAAGGTAAAGGTATCGCTATTGCCAGTACCGTTGAGGTTGACAATCAGCCCACTTGCGACGTTGACCCCAAAATGGCTACCGCCGCTACCAACTCCACCGATACCTGTCAGGGTAATCGCATTAGTCAAAGAGCCTCCGGTGCCGGCGGTAAGGATCGCACTATTTAGATAGATCCCGTAGTTCCCGGAGCCGTTATTATTATAAAAGCCTCCGCCGGTACCGGTGAAAGAGAAGAAGCCTCCATTATCAACGACCACACTGCCGCCTCCATCGATCACAATCCCAGCCTCATTGCTTCCCATACCCAATGAAGAGGCGCTCATGCTCATCCGTGTTGTACCAGTCCCACCGAGAACGGCCGTGGAACCGCTTATATAGAGACCATAGTTATTCCCAGACCCCGGCCCACCCAAAATATCTGTTCCAATAATGGCGGGTGCCGTTACAGAAACATTGCTGCCATTGATATAGATCCCATAATTATTTGCTGTTCCACTACCGCCGCCAATAACGCTGGTGAAGAGCAAAGTCCCGTGAGCAAGGGCAAAGGCGCTAGTAAAGTCAACACCAATGTTTGTCGGCCCTCCGGTGCCGCCAACGCAGTTAAGGAAGGTCAATGTGTCGCTATTGCCAGTACCGTTTAAGCTGATGTTGAGAGAACCGCCAACATACACTCCGTAGTTGCTTCCGCTATTCCCGACCCCACCCGCACCGGTAATTACTACAGTATTTGTCGTCGAACCTCCCGCACCAGAGGTGATTGCGACGTTCTGTAGATTAATGCCGTAATGGCCTCCACCGAGACCTATATATCCTGTACCACCAGTCCCGTTCAGGGTGATGGCTCCACCAGTCAGCTTCGCGCTGCTTGCAAACGAGATACCGTAATTACTGCTACCGCTTGAACTATAGAGGCCACCGCCTATCCCGGTAAGAAGCATGGTCCCGCTGGTGTTAACCACTACGCTACCCGCAGAGATGAGGATGCCATGTTCGCTACCGCCCATTCCCAAGCTACCTGCGCTCATATCAATTAGGTTTGTCGTCGAGCTGCCTAAGATCGCACCAGCGCCATTGAGATAGAGACCATAATTTGTACCGCTTCCCGGTCCACCATAAATATCTCCTCCTAGAATTGTCGGAGCGGTCACCGCAACCCCTGACAACTGAAGACCGTAGTTGTCCGTCGCACTGCCGCTGCCACCACCAGTAGTGTTGGTAAATTGTAGAGTTCCGCGAACCAGTGTAAGAGGAGCGGTAAAGTTAACCCCAATATTTGTAGAGCCTCCCAAACCACCATGGCAATTTAAGAAAGTAGCTGTGTCGCTATTACCGCTACCATTTAAATTGATGCCAATTGCAGTCGCAATATTAATACCATTATGGTTGCCGCCACTGCCTGTTCCGCCGATTCCGCTTAGAGTGATCGTGTTTGTAGTAGAGCCGCCATTTCCTGCTGTAAAGATCGCACTCGTAAGGGCAATGCCATAATTCCCACTCCCTGTGCTACTATAAAGCCCACCGCCCGTGCCAGTCAGAGTGAGCGATCCCCCATTGCCAACGATGACGCGGCCTGATGAGATAAAGATTCCATACTCTGAGCCGCCCATTCCCAAGCTGCTAGCACTGATATTGACTGTACTAGTGATTGCACTACCTATTATAGCGGTAGAGCCGTTGAGGTAGAGTCCAAAGTTTCCAGTTAGGGAGCTTGTTCCAGTCCCAGGCCCTCCGTAGATATCGCTTCCCAAAATGGTCGGAGCCGTAACGGTCGCGCCACTCAGCTGCATACCATAGTTGTTCGTTGCACTGCCGCTACCGCCGCCAGTGACATTCAAAAATTTCAAGGCGCCATGAACCAGCGTTACGCTACTGGTAAAATTCACTCCGATATTGGTATTGCCACCGCTGCCGCCATTGCAGTTGATGAATGTGCATGTATCGCTATTACCCGTACCGTTCAGACTGATTCCAAGAGAACTTCCAACAGCAACTCCATGATTCGCCCCTCCACTGCCACTACCTCCAGTTCCGGAAACTGTTACTGTATTGGCTGTCGATCCACCCGCGCCAGACGTGATGGTTACGCTGGTCAGGTTCACTCCAAAGTGGCTACCTCCGGTTCCTGCACCACCTACCCCATTCAAGGAGATAGCGCCTCCGGTCAACTTTGAACTACCTGTAAAAGAGATGCCATAGTTGCCGCTACCACTTGCGCTATAGAATCCTCCACCAGCACCGACAAGCGACATAGAGCCCGTTGAAGCCACAATTATGTTGCTGGAAGAGAGGTAAGTTCCATATTCATTGCTACCAACACCCAAACTTCCAGTGATCATGTTGATCAAGCTTGTGGTCGAACTACCCAGAGTGGCGTTCGTCAGATAGAGTCCAAAGTTTCCATTGGCTGTAGTTGTCCCGGTCCCTGGTCCGCCATAGATGTCTTTACCAAGAATGGTCGGAGCTGTAACTGTTACGCCATTGAGTTGCACCCCATAGTTACTTGTCGCGCTTCCACTTCCACCACCCGTAATGTTCGTAAATTGAAGGACGCCATGTGTCAATGTAAGGCCACTAGAGAAATTTATCCCGACATTTGTGCTGCCACCAATTCCCCCTGTGCAATTCAGGAAAGTAACTGTATCGCTGTTACCGGTACCATTAAGATTAATGGCTAGAGTACTCCCAACAAAAACTCCATAGTGGGTACCACCTGTACCTGTTCCGCCAAGGCCTGTTAAGGTAATGGTATTGGTCGCCGAAGTTCCAGTACCGGCAGTCAAGACAGAGCCTCCAAGATGGACCCCATAGTTCCCGCTACCAGTACTGCTATAAAGGCCGCCACCCATTCCAGTCAGAGTAATTGTACCGCCCGCACCAACCACTACTTGGCAATTACTATCGATCTTAACGCCAACCTCTGAGCTTGTTGTTCCCATGGAGCCAGCCATAATATTGATGAGTGCAGTTGCAGAAGTGCCCAGCTGCGTCACAAAGCTGTTGTTATTAGTCAGGTAGAGCCCATAGTTATTGCCAGCACCCGGCCCACCAAAAATATCTGTTCCTAGAATGGTCGGAGCAGAGACAATCGCACTCCCCTCTAACCAAATACCATAGTTATTTGTAGAGGTTCCACTGCCGCCACCGCTAATATTAGTAAACTGCAGGGCCCCGTTTACAAGCGTTAGTGAGCCACTAAAATTAACTCCAACGTTTGTAGATCCGCCCAATCCACCTGTGCAGTTCAAGAAGGTCAGCGTATCGCTGCTGCCGGTGCCATTGAGGTTCACACGTAAGCTATTTGCAACATTCGCAACATGAACCCCATAATGAGTGCCGCCTCGTCCCGTGCCGCCCATTCCAGTCAAAGTAATTGCATTCGTTGTAGATCCTCCGACACCGCAAGTGAGAGTAGCTCCGTTCATGAAGATCCCATAGTTCCCACTGCCCGAACTGCTATAGAGACCTCCACCCAAACCAACTAAATTGATCACGCCTGCATCCCCGACAACAATACTGGCGCTGTTATCGATAGCTATCCCTACTTCATTGGTACCTCTCCCAAGAGAACCGGCGCTTATATTTATCAGATGAGTTGCTGTTCCCCCTAATATGACCGTTCCTTGAGCACCGCTCATATAAAGACCATAATCTTCTAACACCCCGGGGCCGCCATAAATATCATCTCCGAGAATCACAGGAGCACTTACAGAAACAGAGCTTCCAATGAGCTGAATCCCATAGTTTGTGCTTGACCCACTACCACCACCGGTAATGTTGAAAAACTGCAGAGCTCCATGGACCTGCGTAATAGAACCGACGATTGCTACCCCTGTATCTGAACTACCCCCTACTCCCCCGGTGCAGTTCAAGAAAGTACATGTATCGTTATTGCCAGTACCGTTTAAATTTACATTGAGCACGTTTGAATAGACCCCAGCATGAAGGCCTCCAGCACCACTTCCTCCGATCCCCGTCAAAACGATTGTATTTGTAGCACTCGAGCCCGTACCCGCTGTGAGTATCGCGCTCGCGAAATAGATACCCCAGTTTTGACTGCCACTGACGTTATAGATCCCTCCGCCAGTGCCCGTAAGGCTTATTGTACCGCCACTATTTACGCTGACCGTACCATTGCTAGTGATAGCGATGCCCGCCTCATTACTACCTATTCCCAAAGAGCCGGCGCTCATAGAAAGCCAATTTGTGGTGGTTCCCCCTAAAACTGCAGAAGAGCCACTGACAAGCAGACCAAAGTTTCCTGTCGATTGATCGACGGCAACTCCCGGCCCTCCCAAAATATCCATACCGATAATCGATGGCGCTGCAATCGCAACATTATTAATATAGAGGCCATAATTATTTGTGGGTCCACCAGCCCCGCCCACAATATTGGTAAATTTAAGGGAACCGCGAACCAGATTTAATCCTGACGCAAAGAGGATGCCACTATTCCCATTTGTCCCAGTACCTCCCGAACCGCCAACGCAGTTTTCAAAGAGCAAAGAGTCGCTACTATTCGTGCCATTTAGATTTACCTGCAGAGTCCCAGCAACAGAGACACCGTAATGGCTCCCTCCCACACCACTTCCCCCCATACCCGAAAGAGTAATAGTATTTGCAGCAGACCCTCCATTGCCAGCCGTCAATGTGGCGCTACTCAGAAGAATGCCGTGGTTGTTCTGTCCACTACCCGCATAATTGCCTCCACCAATCCCCGTAAGTGCAATTGCGCCTCCATTTTTGACTATTATGCTGCCGCCATTGGTAATTACGATCCCCGTTTCATTCGTTACACTACCTAAGGAACCAGCACTCATAGAGATGCTCTGAGTATCCGTCGCGCTACCCAGCGTTCCCCCATTAATAAAGAGACCTATATTTCCGTTGCTAGTGGCTCCAGCGCCATTGCCTAAGCCGCCATAAATATCGGATCCTAGAATGGTGGTTGCCGAGACCGTTTTCCCCGAGGCGATGTTGATTCCATAGTTGGACTGGGTGGTGGTGGTACCACCGCCCGTAATATTTAAGAACTGAAGTGCCCCCCTCACCAGAGAAAAACTACCAGAGAAGTCCACACCTATATTCGTGCTGCCTTGTGCGCCGCCAGCACAATTTTCAAAAATCAGGCTATCTCCATTATTGGATCCATTGAGAGATACAACGGCTCCAGTAGTAGAGATCTCAACACCAGAGTGACCGCCACCGGTTCCTGCCCCACCAATCCCTGTCAGCGTGATAGTATTCACAACAGAACCACCATTACCCGCTATCAACAAGGCTCCATTCAAATAGATCCCGTAGTTACCACTACCGCTGCTGCTATAAAGGCCGCCACCCCTTCCCGTCAGAGAGAGCGTCCCGCCATTACCGACAATGAATCGACTGCTACTATCAACTATTATTCCAATTTCCGAACTACCGATTCCCAAAGATCCTGCACTGATCGTAAGTAGATCGGTATTTGTACTACCAAGAGTGGCTGCAGAACCATTTCCAAGATAAAGGCCATAATTTGTGCTCGATCCTGGACCGCCATAAATATCCGTCCCAATAATTGTTGGAGCGGAGACGGTTATACCGGCCATAAGAACTCCGTAGTTACTCGCAGTACCGTTACCACCACCGGTGATGTTGCTAAATTGCAGAATTCCGCTTCCTAGCGAGAAGTTTGTAGAGAAGTTGACACCATGATTTAGTCCACCTCCCATGCCACCCGTGCAGTGGATAAATGTAAGCGCATTGCTATTGCTGATATCTTTGAAGGTAACGTTTAACGAAGTCGCGATATTGACCCCATAGTGGCTACCGCCCGTTCCAGTCCCGCCAATCCCCGTCAGGGTAATCGTATCAGTCGCACTCTTTGCAGCTCCTGCAGTAAGAATTGCTCCGTTAAAGTAGATCCCATAGTTGCCGCTACTGCTGCTACTATAGAGACCGCCACCTGTGCCTGTCAGAGAAATAGAGCCGCCGGAACCAACAATTATGCTGCCATTCGTATCAACGACAATCCCCACCTCTGTCCCCCCAGTCCCAAGGGATCCCGCACTCATAATAATCAAGGATGTAGTTGTATCTCCTAACACAGCGGAACTGCCGCTAACGTAGAGACCATAATTATTTCCGAATCCGGCACCACCAAAAATATCTGTACCAATCATGATGGGCGCAGAGACCGTCACATTGTTAACGTAGATCCCATAATTATTTGCCGTGGCATCTCCTCCTCCGGAGACATTCAAAAACTGTATCGTGCCGCGATTCAATGAAAGCCCGACCTCAAAATCGATGCCGTGATTCCCAGAGTCCCCGATTCCTCCCGCGCAATTCAGGAAGGTAAGCATATCGCTGTCCCCGGTTCCAAGCATAGAGATCGTGGGTGAGGTGCCTGCAGCAAAATAGACTCCTATATTCTTCGAACCGGTCTGAGTCCCATTAGAACCCTGTCCTCCAATCCCCGTGATAGAGATCAGATTGGTCGCCGATGAGGCCGCGCTACCGACAGTAATCGTTGCATCGCCCACATAGACCCCTGCATTGACCCCAGTCGCGATACCGCCACTCCCCCCGACACCGAACAGAGTGATCGAATTTCCAAATGCAGGAGCTGTTCCTGTAGTTAACGTGGCGTTACTGACCAGACGAATGCCTTGATTATTCCCTACAGACGAGCTCGAGCTAGAACCAAGCCCCCCACGCCCTATAAGGGTAATAGTTCCCCCATTACCAACAACTACACTACCTGCGGCAATATCGATCCCGTGCGCCTGATTCCTAACTCCCAAAGAACCAGCGCTTATGTGAATCTGTTTGGTGTTTGTATTTCCCAGACTGCCATTCACCAACAATCCAATATTGGTGTCACCTCCCATGCCTCCATAGATATCCGTCCCAATAATTGCTGGGGCTGAGACCGTCGCATCTATGTGGATCCCATAATTAGCACTAGTGCCAGACCCTCCACTGATATTAATGAATTGCAATGTTCCCTCCAGAAGGGTCATTGCACTCGAGATGCTCACTCCTATGTCTCGAGAGCCCCCACTGCCTCCCACACAATTCAAAAACGTCACTGTATCGGCATTCCCCGTCCCATTGAGAACAACCGTACCGCTACCATCTACGCCATGATGAAATCCCGCGCTTCCTGCACCGCCGATACCTGTTAAAACAACCTTATTTGTCGCAGACCCCCCATTGCCAGCTGTAACGGAAGTTCCAGAAAGGACAATCCCAGAGTTCCTAATTCCTGAGCCACTGTAAAGACCACCCCCCATACCAACCAAAGTAATTGTCGCCCCATTCCCAGCCAAAATAGAGCCCCCAGCAAACTCAATCCCATATTCAAAGCTACCGATTCCTAAAGAGCCTGCGCTTATATTAATCGTTGTAGTGCTAGAGAGACTTCCGATCGTACCGAAAACTTCAAGCCCTGCATCGTTAGCGTTTCCAGGCCCACCATAAATATCTTCTCCTAGGATCGTCGGCGCGATAATTATAGCGCCAGTTTCGACATCTATCCCGTAATTTGCAGTAGCTGTGCTTGTTCCGCCGCCAGTAATATTCAGAAAGTTGAGAACACCACTAGACTGCGTAATTGTCCCCGTAACATAAATTCCCGCATTGAAATTTCCGCCCGTACCACCAACACAATTGACAAATGTACATGCATTACTAGCATTTGATCCGTTAAGTGTAATGATGTTTGTCCCTGAGATCTGCACGCCATGATGCTTTGACTCTCCAGATGACGGACCTACTCCCCCAATGCCGGTCAATAGAATCGTATTCTGTAAAGAGCCACTAACTCCCGCTTGCAAGGTAGCGCTATTCAGGTAGAGGCCGTAATTATTCGCACTGGAATTGCTATAAAGACCTCCCCCAGTCCCGGAAAGAGTCAGAGTGCCACCATTACCAACCGCAACTGTGCTACTCGTAATATTGATCCCGTACTCAT
>CAZEZK010000001.1:27969-29458 GCA_964516935.1 uncultured bacterium | reverse complement strand
CACCAAAAATGGCTGAGCCGCTAATCACTGGAGCAGAAACCGCGACTCCCTGAACATAGACTCCGTAGTTCGAGCCCCCTCCAGAACCGCCGCAAATATTGGTCAAATACAATGTCCCATGCTGCAGGGTAAATGCCCCATTGAAAACTACACCCGCATTTGAGCCAGCACTACCAGAACCTCCAACGCAATTCAAGAAGGTCAGACTGTCGTTATTTCCAGTGCCATTGAGGTTAACTGTAACACCGCTGGAGGTCACCAGCACGCCCTCATTAGAGCCGCTAACTCCCGTGCCGCCAATCCCGGTCAGCGTAATACTATTTGTCGCAGAGCCTCCGGCGCCCGCTGTCAGGATCGCCTGACTCAGGTTGATACCATAATTCTGCGTGCCGCTAGCACTACTGTAGAGACCGCCACCTGTACCAGTTAAAGCGATACTCCCCCCCCGCCCAACGATCATTTGTCCGTCGGCACTAATGTTAATGCCATATTCATTAGACCCAGTTCCTAAAGAACTTGCGCTAATAAGGATATTTGCTGTTCCAGTTCCTCCTAACGTACCGCCATTGAGGTTAAAGCCGTAATTCGCGCCAGAAGTAGGTCCTCCATAAATGTCCGTCCCGATAATATTCGGTGCAAATACCGTGATGCCGCTATTAATGTTGATTCCGTGATGACTTGCCGTGCTGCCGCTTCCCCCTCCAGTCACATTTTGAAAAATTAACGACCCGCTTACTTGCGAATAGTTGCTACTAAAGTAGATCCCAAAATTATTACTCCCTCCAGTACCACCAACGCAATTCAGAAAAGTAACGCTATCCGACCCACTCGTCCCTTGTAAAGAAACAGAAAGACCGCCACCATCTAATAAAATGCCTGGATGAATCCCAGCATTTCCCACCCCTCCAACGCCTGTTATCACAATGGAATTCACCGCAGAACCACCATTCCCCGCGATCAATATTCCAGTTCCAAACTCGATACCAGCATTCACAGCCCCAGTAGAATTGCTATATAATCCGCCAGCAATCCCGGTGAGTTTCATTGTACCGCCGTTACCTACAGAAATAGTTCCCCCAGATGTGACGGAGATGCCATATTCGTTATTCCCCTGACCAAATGAGCCGCAGGTCATCTCAACACGATTTGTAGAAACACCTCCTAAAACACCGCTTCCAAAAACACGCATTCCATAATTACCATTGACCCCCGCTCCCCCATAAACATCCGCACCTAAAATGATAGGAGCCGAAACAACAGCTTGCGTATATAGCCCCAGATTCCCAGTCCCGCCGCTTCCTCCAACGACATTCGAAAATTTCAGCGCTCCTCCCTGTACCGTTAGCGAGCCTACAAAGTTTACGCCATTATTCCCCCCTCCCGATCCAGATCCGCCCACGCAATTTAGAAAAGAAATTGCACTATTTAGACCATCTCCAGCAAAAGCTGCTGTATTTGTACCAGTTACAGAAACGCAATAATGCAGTCC
>CAZEZK010000001.1:0-27959 GCA_964516935.1 uncultured bacterium | reverse complement strand
TGAGCTCCCCCATCATCTGCTGGCATTCGATGGCGGCCAGGCAGGCTTCCCGGCGGTGGTCCTTGAGCTCGATGGGGGCGTTCCAAAACGCCATAATGCAGTCCCCCGCTTCCCACTCCCCCAATACCAGTCAATGTAACGGAACTTCCACCAGATCCTGCCACTATGGCAGTGCCATTAAGAGTGATTCCATTACAGCCACTGGCTGTGGAATTGTAGATACCTCCCCCGATACCTGTCAGGGAGATCGTTCCCACACTCGCAACTGTGATACGTCCGCCGGTCAGGTCAATTCCAATGGAGTCACTTGCTGTACCCATTGAGCTAGCTTCGACATAAATCTTTTTCGTACTGGAAGAGCCAATCGTGCCAAAAAGTTGCGCACCAACACTCGCGCCCGTTCCAAAACCGCCTAGAATTCCATTGACTGCGATAATATTCGAAGCATTCACCGATGCCCCCGAGGCGATCCGCAACCCAGTGCCCGTGCCGCTTCCGATACAGCCCTCGAAGGTGATTGTCCCTCCGTTCGCACTCACAACTCCCGTGCTTCCAATGTTTACTCCGTTCGCATTGGTACCGCCGATCCCACTAAAGAGCATATTTCCGGCTGTCGCTTGGATAGTGCCATTGATCGTAATCCCATCAAGCGTCGATGAGCCATATGGATCGCCAACTGCGCTAAAGGAGACTGCCGTGAATCCTGGGGTAGCGTTCGTGTTAATGATCGTAAACCCGCTGTTCACTGTGATATTGCTATCCGCACGCACAGTTAACGTGTTCGTCGTGCTCCATGAGAGTGTGTTACTGCCGCTGAAGGTGACTGTCCCCCCACCCGCATAGAGCGGAGAGTAGCTAGTAACTGTCACGCTACAGCTGGCCAGCTGAGTCGCCAATGCAAATATGTTTAGGACACTCGTGCCTCCAAATTCCGTTGACACGGAAGTGGGGCAGGCAGAGAGCGTAAGCGCGCTATTCGAGTTTTGCGAGATCGTAATGTTCGAAGGGTCGAGCAGCAGCATGCCAGACTGCCCCATCGGCGCTGCCCCATTGGTGTGACCATCGTACTCTAAGAATCCCCCAGAGACCTCGGCCATCCCGCCATTACCCCCACGCGCACCCCCGCGTATAGAGATCTCTCCAAAGAAGTAGGTCTCCTTATCGCTCCAGACCACCACCTTACCGCCATCGCCCTGCTCAGTCGCATCCGCGCGCAGACGCGCATGATCAGCAACCATCGAGATCTTTGCATTGAGCACCGCTAGATTTTTCCCATGCAGATCTCCACCGATCAGAATCTCTCCACCTCCACGCGCACCAGATACGTCCACCTCCGCATGCGCAAGGCAGTAGACTTCATCGCCCAACAGATGGACGGTCCCGCCCACATCTTCGCTGCTGTGCGCATAGATCTGTCCATCCACCTCGCAGATCCCATCATCGACGATCAGGTAGACCTCCCCTCCATGCTCCTGCACTGAGTGGACATCGATTAGCCCTACATGCTGAATCCCCTTCGCGTATACGCACGAAGAGCTTTTCAACTCTGCAACTAGCGCATGGATCTGCCCCTCTTGCGAGATCGCCACTCCCCGCTCTTTCTCTTCAACCTTTCCCCCCTCGCTCGCATCTACGTCGGCGCGCGCGCGTATAACAAGACTTGGTCGATTTTCTGTCTGCAGTAAAATTTCAGAACCGGTCCCTAGAAGAACTGCCCCCTCCGGAGCATCGATCGAACCTGCATTGCGCACCTGATGGCCCAGTAGCACCACATTCCCCGTCGGACAGCGAATTGCTCCCAGGTTCACCACGGCCCCTTCGCCCGCGCCAAAAAAGAGCAAACTCTTCGAATGCAAAAATTCCGAATCTAGAACCTGCAGCGTCGAGGCAACAAATCCAGCAGTCTCTACACGTGCGCCCGCGCCAAGAAGAACCCCATTAGGGTCGATTAGATAGACCCGTCCATTCGAAAGAAGTTGCCCAAAAATTTCACTGCCATGTCCTCCGATAATGCGGTTTAGAATGGCCGCGTGCGGCCCCGCCTGCTGAAAGATAACACGCTCGGCTGCATCGATCGTAAAGTTGTCCCATTGGACAATCGCCTCGCCCCCGCTCTGGATAGTCATCGTCCCCTGTCCGTCTAGGACCGGCGGCGCCGCCTCTCCAGCAATTAACTCAAATCCCTGCGGATGTGCGCATAGATACGAAAGCGCGCACGTAAAATATATTAACAGGGATGAGAACCCTCGCATAAATCCCCTCATAATGAATGAGGGATATTTCTGTAACTATTTAGATTTCTTTCTACCAAAAAACTCTAATGTAAAGCGGCTTTACATCAACCCAACCGCGCGCTTGCGCGCATACACGCGAGGCTCATGAGCAGAAAACTCTTCGTTCTCACAACAAATGGGTACCACTCTTTGAACTTCAAGATTCGGGAAGCGGCATTCCAAATGCAAATGTAAAGCGGCTTTACACACAAACCCAGCCGCGCGTGCATGCAAGAACCTATCCCTTGGAATTGCTCGTTTTGTTATAGGTCTAAATATGCACTCCAATAAAATCGTCCGCACCGACCCTAAAATCTCTTTAAAGGGCTATGACACACTAGAAGAGTTGGCTCTGAATCTACGCTGGTCTTGGGACCACGGCGCCGACGAAATCTGGAAACAACTCGATCCCAGACTTTGGGAACTCACCCATAGTGCATGGGTCGTTCTTCAAACAGTTTCTCAAGACAAGCTCGAAGCAATCCTTAAAAACCCTACTTTTCTCCATATTGTAGAAAAACTAATCGAGGAGAAAAAGCGCGATGCAGAGTGTCGTAAGCTCTGCTGGTTCCCTCGCACCCATCCCCAATCTCCTTTAAGCTGTGTCGCCTACTTCAGTATGGAATTTATGTTGAGCGAAGGACTTCCGATCTATTCCGGCGGTCTAGGGAATGTGGCTGGCGACCAGTTAAAAGCAGCAAACGATCTCGATGTTCCCGTCATAGCAGTAGGACTGCTCTATCAGAAGGGCTATTTTCGCCAGCTCATCGACCGCACGGGCGCGCAGCGCGCCATCTATCCCTTTAATGAGCCGACGCAACTACCGATCGTTCCTCTTCGCAAGCCAAACGGCGAATGGATTCGACTAGAAGTTGCCCTTCCCGGCTGGTCTGTCTGGCTACGCGCCTGGGAGGCAACTGTTGGGCGCACAAAACTTTACCTCCTCGACACAAATGACGCTGCCAACTTCCCCGCTCATCGCGGTATTACTAGCGAACTCTATGGCGGAGACATTGAGACGCGCCTCAAACAAGAGCTCGTTCTCGGGATTGGCGGTTGGCGGCTACTCACCGCACTCGGTCTACAACCAGAGATCTGCCATATGAACGAGGGCCACTCCGCTTTTGCCATCCTGGAGCGCGCGCTCACCTTCATGCAAAAGACCAATCAATCTTTTGACGTAGCTCTTGCCGCCACACGCGCAGGAAACCTCTTCACCACTCACACAGCTGTTTCTGCAGGATTTGATGTCTTTCCTCCCCATCTTATCCGTCTCTATCTCCAGCGCTACACAGAGTTTCGTCTTGGGATTTCCATCGATCAGCTCTTAGCTTTAGGCCGAAAAAATCCCGACGACCCCGAAGAGTATTTCAACATGGCTTATTTGGCGATGCGCGGCAGCTGTTTTGTCAATGGAGTCAGTCGACTTCATGGCAGCGTTAGCCGCCGCCTCTTTGAGCCTCTCTTTCCCAACTGGCCCAGGACAGAGATCCCAGTTGGATTTGTCACAAATGGGGTCCATATGCCCAGCTGGGACTCTGCCGCTTCGGACGAAGTGTGGACAAAAGCTTGCGGCAAACAGCGCTGGTTACAAGATACCGCTCTTCTCGGGGAGAAATTCAATACAATCTCTGACGAGGAGATCTGGAATATGCGCAACCAAGATCGCACGGCCCTTGTCAACTTCGCCCGCACTCGCTCTGCATCCCAACTCGCCTCCCAGGGCATCCTCGAAGAAGAGGTAAAAAAAGCACAACATTTTTTTGATCCCAATGCACTCACTCTCGGATTTGCTCGCCGTTTCGCCTCATATAAACGACCTAATCTTCTCCTTGCAGATCCCGATCGTCTTCTTCGCCTGCTCACAAATGAGGATCGTCCCGTGCAGCTCATCATCGCAGGAAAGGCTCACCCTGCCGACCAGGCCGGTCAAAATCTGATTCAACAGTGGACCCGTTTTATTCAACAGACAGATAGCCGCGCCCGCGTTACATTTCTCAGCGATTACGACATGCTCCTCACTGAGCATCTTGTACAAGGTGTCGATGTCTGGATCAATACCCCTAAAAGACCCTGGGAAGCCAGCGGCACCAGCGGGATGAAAATCCTAGTCAATGGGGGTCTCAACCTCTCCGAACTCGATGGCTGGTGGGCTGAAGCTTACGCTCCCGACGTTGGTTGGGCAATTGGAGATGGCCTGGAGCATCCAAATGACCCCTCCTGGGACGAACAGGAAGCAAAAGATCTCTACAAGCTTCTTGAAGAGCAGATTGTGCCAGAGTTTTACAACCGAAACGGCAATGGTCTGCCCAAAGCATGGGTTGCCCGCATTCGCGCCAGCATGACACGACTCACCCCCCACTTCTCTGCAAACCGCACTGTGCGCGAATACACTGAGCAGTACTATCTCCCCGCTGCAATAAATTACCGCAAAAGAATTGCAAACAATGGAGCTTTGGCAAACCAGATTATCGATTGGCAACAAGAGCTCAATGAAAAATGGGACCGCATTCACTTTAAACAGCTACGCACTCAGACCACCCCAACCCACCATGAACTGGAGGTGGATCTCGATCTCAACCAGCTAGACCCACAACATGTACGCGTAGAGCTCTTTTCCGAAATGCAGGTCTACCAGATGCAGCTATTTAAATCCCCCGACACCTCTTCCGAAATCCACACATATAAAATAGAGATCCCTGCCACCCAAAATCTAGCCTACTTCACTCCTCGACTTATTCCCCACCATCCCGATGCCTTCATTCCTCTAGAAACAACTCATATCCTTTGGAAAACCAAATGACCCAAACAGCCCTCTACCCCCTCACCATCTACCTCTGTCGCCATGCAGAAACCATCTGGACCCTGTCCGGCCAACACACTGGTCATTCCGATATCCCTCTTACAGATAAGGGCAGAGAGCAGGCGCTTACCTTGCAATATCGACTTGAGTCGATTCCTTTTCACCACATCATGACCAGTCCTCTCCAGAGAGCAAAAGAGAGTTGTGAGATTACTTTCCCCGGGAAGCCGATTGTCGAAGATGTCGATCTAATGGAGTGGGATTATGGCGACTACGAAGGAATGACAAGCACTTCAATTCGCCAAAAGAACCCCTCTTGGAATCTCTTTCATGATGGCGCTCCTAATGGAGAAAGCCCCGCTCATGCCGCAGCGCGCGCGGACCGTATTCTTAAAAAACTACACGACAAACAAGGGAACATCGCCATCTTTTCACATGGACACTTTTCTCGCGTGCTCGCCGCTCGCTGGCTCAACCTCTCTATAGAACACGCTGCCAATTTCTTTCTCTCCGTCTGCTCCGTCAGCATCCTAGGCTTTGAACATCAGCGCCCCGTCATCCGCCTATGGAACGATATTGGCCACCTTTAACAAACCAATTTCGAATCTCCGGCATATCTTCGCCATACGTTGTGATATAGCGTTTGTGATCTAGCAGGCGATCCCGCAAATGTTGACGCAGATGTGCCGCCCGCTCTCCTAATCTCTCCACTCGATCCAGAACATCTTCGACCAAATGGAAGCGATCTAAATCGTTCAATACCACCATGTCGAACGGCGTCGTCGTTGTTCCCTCTTCCTTATATCCGCGCACATGCAACCTTTGATTCGTGCGGCGATAGGTTAAGCGATGGATCAATCCGGGATAGCCGTGAAATCCAAAAATAATCGGCCGATCTTTCGTAAACAGCGCATCATAGTCCGTATCGCTTAAGCCGTGCGGATGTTCGCTCTGCGGCTGTAGAGCCATCAGATCGACTACATTGACTACGCGCACTTTGAGGTCGGGAAAATGGTCGCGCAAAATCTCCGTAGCGGCAATGATCTCGAGCGTTGGAATATCGCCCGCGCAGGCCATCACCACATCTGGCTCCTGTCCCGCATCATTGCTGGCCCACTCCCAAATTCCAAGTCCCGCAGTGCAATGTTTCACTGCGCTGTCCATATCAAGCCACTGCAGTGCCGGCTGTTTTCCCGCCACAATCACGTTGATGTAGTTTCGACTGCGCAGACAGTGGTCTGTTACGGAGAGCAGCGTATTAGCATCTGGCGGCAAATAGACGCGAACGATCTCTGCCTTTTTATTCACAACATGGTCGATAAAGCCGGGATCCTGATGGCTAAATCCATTGTGATCCTGACGCCAGACGTGCGATGTAAGCAGATAGTTTAAAGAGGCAATAGGTCGCCTCCAGACCAGCTTGCGCGTGACCTTTAGCCACTTTGCATGCTGGTTCACCATCGAATCGACAATATGGATAAAGGCCTCGTAACAGGAGAGAAAGCCGTGACGCCCCGTTAACAGATACCCTTCCAACCAACCTTGGCACAAATTCTCACTTAGCACCTCCATCACTCGACCTGTGGCAGCGATATGATCATCTGTCGAAAGAATCTTTGCAGTAGAGGCGCGATCTGTGACATCAAAAAGCGCAGTCAAACGGTTCGACGCTGTCTCATCGGGACCAAAAATGCGGAAGTTGTGATGCGCATCATTCATCGTCATTACATCGCGCAGGAAATTGCCCATCACCCTTGTAGCTTCGCCCACTCTAGTTCCTGGTGCCCCAATCTCCAGTCCATACTTCTGAAAGTCTGGCATCTTCAGATCGTGCAATAACAAACCGCCATTCGCATGAGGATTGGCGCCCATGCGTCGCTCGCCTACAGGAGCCAATTCAGCAAGCTCCGCCACCAACTTTCCCTGCTCATCGAAAAGCTCTTCTGGTCGGTAGCTGCGCATCCACTCTTCAAGCATCTTTAGATGTCTTGGAAAGTCGATAACAGGCACCTGGTGTGCATGAAAGGTCCCCTCGATTTGCACGCCATCGACAACTTTTGGCCCAGTCCAGCCCTTCGGCGTGCGGAAGATAATCATGGGCCAGATGGGTCGTTTCTTAAACCCTTCTCGACGCGCTGCCGCCTGAATCCCACGAATCTCTGGAATGATCTGATCAAGTGTCTCCGCCAACTGTTTATGAACAATAACGGGATCCTCCCCTTCGACAAAGTAGGGTTTATAGCCATAGCCCTGAAAGAGTTTTTCTAACTCCTCTTTTGGAATACGCCCAAGTACCGTTGGCTCTGCAATTTTATACCCATTCAGGTGCAAAATCGGCAGCACCGCTCCATCCGTCACAGGATTTAGGAATTTATTGGAATGCCAGCTCGTCGCCAGCGTTCCCGTCTCCGCCTCTCCATCTCCGATCACACACGCCGCAATCAGATCTGGATTATCAAACACCGCTCCATAGGCATGCGCCAACGAGTACCCTAACTCTCCACCTTCATTAATTGAACCAGGAGTCTCTGGAGCGACATGGCTTGGAATCCCGCCAGGAAAAGAGAATTGCTTAAATAGCCGTCGCATCCCATCTGTGTCCTGCGAAATATTGGAATATACTTCGCTATACGTTCCCTCCAGATAGGTATTCGCGACAATGCCGGGCCCACCATGTCCAGGCCCCGTGATATAAATCATATTCAGGTCATACTTTCGAATGACCCGATTCAAATGGACATAGAGAAAATTCAATCCAGGCGTCGTTCCCCAATGGCCCAACAATCTAGGTTTGATATGTTCCAGCTTTAGAGGCTCTCTCAATAGCGGGTTCGCATAAAGGTAAATCTGTCCGACAGAGAGATAATTCGCCGCTCTCCAGTAGGCATCCATTTTCTGTAAGTCCATATCCATACGATTGCATGTAAAGCCGCTTTACATCAAAAGAATTAGTGGTGAACATCTTGTTCCAGCAGCCTTACATGTTTAAGGCTATCAGAAAATCTCAAATTATTTTGACAAGAAGGATTCACCTTTCATATACTCTTAACTTAGGTGACTTACAGTGGATAAGGAATACATCATTTTGTCTCTGATTCGTTTGGGACTTTTGTTTTTTTCATTTTTTGCCCTACCGCACAGTGTGTTTGCGATCAGAACAGCGTGGGAAGAGAAAGATCAAAAAAAAATGCGCAAAGGCGTTTCTCTGCTATGGGGTGGAATACTCACTGGCTGCATGTTTCTGAAAATGTTTAACGGCATATAATGAACCTTTTTAAGTGCATTTTCGTTCTACTTTCCCCTATGTTTGCATTTGCCTCTCCTGATAACTATTATGCGCAACCATTTGCAGATAGTTTTCGAGAAGGAAGATTTAATGAAAGCCTACAACTTTTAGAACGTTGGGAAGCGTCTCAACCATCTCATAGAGATAGGATTCTTGGGATAAAAGCTGCTGTTTATCTAGCTATGGGAGATCTAGAAAAAAGCAGAGTTCTAATGGAGGAATGCGTTCAAAATCTAGGAATTGAGAACATTGCAGATCCTGTACTGAGGGATATATTCCTGATGTATTATAAAGCATTGGAAAGTCCCGAACAGAATATACCGAACTCAGCCATAGGCTTGCAGTTTACGAGTTCACAAAACAGGCTAGTCTTCCCATGCAAACACGAACAACCTATAGGCCTGAAATTCAAATACTGGTTTGGTGTCGGGCAAATTCTGGCCGGAGTCCTCGCTGCACCTTTTAGTGCTGGAACAAGTCTATCTCTCATCCTGTCCGGAACAGCAATCGTTGCAGATGCAGCGGCAGATGCACTGAATAACAAGGAAAATTGGGAAAGAGAGCTAGATGATAGGCGGCGGATAGATCCCGATGTTCAAAACAATTCCTTCTTGAACCGTTTGCCACATACAGCACCAAACATGCAGTTATACACAAACAACCTGAAGATTTGGTTTTTTGAGCGCGCCAAAGCCCCGAGGATTGACGATCATAAACGACCCCATATTGCTAATATTGGGTCATTTACGATCGTCAATCCCCGGGAGCTTTCGCGCGGCTCAAAAACCAAATCTTCAGGTTGTTTGTGTATAATCTAAGTTGTTTGCATGTAAAGCGGCTTTACATCAAAAGAATTAGTGATGAACATTCTCGTTTTTAACCACGGCTCCAGCAGCCTCAAATGCTGCATCTACAGGTTCAACCACGCCCCCGCCAGCTACACTCCCCCTTACTGGGAAGCGCATGAACCCAATGTCGCCAAACTTCTCACCTCTCCTCCTGTAAAAATCGACGTTATTGGCCATCGCATTGTGCATGGCGGCAGCCACTTTCATGAAAGCGTCCTCATTGATGCTGAGGTGAAGAAGACAATCGCTCTCTGCGCCGATCTTGCACCCCTTCACAATACAGGAGCGGAAAAAATTATCGACCTCTGCGGCGACATTCCCCAAGTGGCCGTCTTCGATACGGCATTTCACCACACGATTCCCGATGCTGCCGCTGTCTATCCCGGTCCCTACCGTTGGTTAGAGTCTGGCATTCGGCGCTATGGATTCCACGGCATCAGCTTTCAATACTGCTCTAAGCGTGCAGCTGAGCTGCTCCACCGCGACCCCAAGATGGTGATCTGCCATCTCGGCTCCGGCGCCTCTCTCTGTGCGATAAAGCACGGCAAAAGCATTGATACGACGATGGGCTTTACGCCTCTTGAGGGGCTGATGATGGATACCCGATGCGGCTCTATTGACCCCGGCATCTTGCTCTATCTTCTAAAGAAAAATCCGCGCATTGATCTAAGCAAAGAGCTCTACCGTAACTCAGGTCTGCTCGGCCTCTCGGGTATCTCCGAAGATATGCGTGATATTCTCAAGAGCAGCACTCCTCGCGCCGCCCTGACCCTCGATGTCTATATACATCGACTCGTCAGCTGCCTTGGCTCCATGATCACCTCTCTGCGTGGCATCGACACTCTAGTCTTCACCGCCGGAATCGGGGAAAATGCCCCGCTTATCCGTCAACGCGCTTGCGAAGCTCTCGCCTTCCTGGGCCTCAAAATCGACTCCCACAAAAACCAGACTCTTACCGAAGATGGCCTATTCTCCACACAAGAGTCCGCCATCCAGGCTCTTCTGATCCATACACACGAAGAGTTCGAGATCGCACGAGAATGCTGGCGCCTAAAAAACTGATCTGTCAAATAGAGAATTATGCGGCACAAACTAGCTCTGCCCATCGCAGCACTCTGCGGTCTGGTCATCGCCATCCTCTCTGTGATTTGGAGCTCTCAGAAGCCAGTACCGCCGGCGATCCCCTTTCCTCCACCCACATCTCCATACGCGCATGCGATCATGGGTGCGGGGACGATTGAGGCCTCGACCGACAACATCTTGATCAACCCGCCTTTCTCAGAGATCGCTACCGCGGTCTATGTCAAACAAAATGACATGGTAAAGGCGGGCGCTCCGCTCTTTGAGCTCGACACACGTACCTTTGTGGCGGAACGCTTCCAGTCAACTAAGGAGCGAGACTATGCGATCGTTCAGTATGAAAATGCGCAGACGCAGCTCGACCTCTACGAGAGCTTGACCGATCGGCGCGCTGTGAGCCAGAACGAATACAACCAAATCTACTATGCTGCGCAGGCAGCGCTGGCGCAAATCGCCGTTGCTGAGGCGAAGATCAAGGTGGCCCAGTCCTATATCGATCGCTCAATTATCTGCGCCCCAACGGATGGGGAAATCCTACAACTGAATGTCCATCCCGGTGAATCCCAAAATGCGAATCCATTTAACAATTTGTCTTCAATCGTCTTTGGGCCTGTCTCACCCCTGCATATCCGGATCGATGTGGATGAGGATGATGCGTGGCGCTTCCGCAAAGGAGCCCCTGCAACAGCCTATGTGCGCGGCAACCGGACCATCTCATTCCCACTCACCTACGTGCGTACAGATCCTCTTGTGATTCCCAAGCAATCGCTGACAGGTTCGACAGTTGAGCGGATGGACACGCGCGTCTTGCAGGTGATCTACAAATTTGATTGGGACCATCTGCCCGTTTACCCCGGTCAGGTTCTGGATGTCTTCATCGAGGCGATCCCAGCAAATACTCGGTACGGTGATGCGCAGATATATCGCAATTAGTTTCATCGTCTCCAGCTGCATGGTGGGTCCCAACTATGAGACTCCGGTGACCAGCTTTGCAGAGAAGTTTAATGAACCAACTCTTCCGGAGGGGACGGAAGTCGATCTGCGTAGCTGGTGGACGCAATTCAATGATCCGATCCTAAACGAGATGATCAATGAGGCAATCTGCGCCAACTACGACCTGCGTATCGCCGCAGAGCATATCGAAAAAGTACGCGCCACCTATCAGCTCTCTGCAGCCAAACTCTGGCCAGAGATCGATCTGGTCGGATCTACGACACGCAACCGAATCAGTCAATCGCTCATCGCAATGCCCAATTCGGGGGTCTTAGGAGAGGCCGCCAAGCTCTTTCCTACCTTAGCGAATATTCTAAACTCCCTTACAGGGAAACCGATTCAAGATCTCTTCATCCTCGGTTTTGATGCCTTCTGGGAGTTGGATTTTTTTGGAAGGCTGCGCAGAGAGAAAGAGGCTGCCAAAGATCATTGGGAGGCCTCCGTAGAGGATTACCGCAATATCTACATCTCTCTGCTCGCGGATGTGAGCCGTTACTATTCGATTTTCCGCACTTTGCAGGAAAAAATTAGAATCACTAAAGAGCAGATTCAGACCTATACAGAGTTATGGGAGCTCTCCACAGTACTTTACAATGCAGGATTGCGTTCTGATCTGGAGCCACTGACAGTCGCAGCAGAATTAGAGAATATTCGTTCCCGCCTGCCTCCTTTAGAAAATACACAGCAGCAGGTTCTCTACTCATTAGCCGTTTTACTAGGGCGTCAACCAGAAGATATTTCGGAGAACTGGCTCGAAATACGCCCGATTCCTCAGGCGGTTGGGCGGATCCCCGTAGGAGTACCATCCGATCTTTTGCGCAGAAGGCCTGACATTCGTTATGCAGAGCGTCTCTTAGCTGCGGAAACGGCTCTAGTTGGAGCGCGCATTGCAGAGCTCTTCCCATCCTTTGCGCTCAACGGAAACTATGGATACGAGTCGATTAAAAGCAATAACTGGTTTAAGCCGCCCAGCCGCGCCTGGAGCGTAGGGCCAAATGTCTTCTGGCCCGCTATCGACTTTGGTCGCACTCGAGATATCATCGATGAACAGAGCGCCACGCAGCGAGAGGCTCTCTACTACTATGAACAGACCATCCTACTCGCGCTACAGGATGTGGAGAATTCGCTAGTCTCCTATGTTCAAGACTCTGTCCGTCTGGAGGAGATTGAGCGTGGTGTTGCAGATATCAAAGAGGTTCGAGATCTCTTCTATGTGCTTTACAAAGCAGGCCTCTCCTCAGTCCGAGAATTCTTTCAGGCGGAGGCCTCCTATCTCCTTGCTCAACAGGACCTAGCCGATGCACAAGGGGCTCTGAGCACAGATCTGGTCGCAATCTACAAATCACTTGGAGGGGATTGGGAATGCTCAGCTATGCCCTAAAGATGTTAATTGGCGATAAGGCGAAGTATATCGGGCTAATCCTAGGATTGAGCTTTGCTGCCTTTATCATCTCTCAACAAGCGGGAATTTTTGTAGGACTGCTAGCACGCACCTACAGCTACCTGACCGATACTCCCCAACCAGATATCTGGGTCATCGATCCGCAGGTACAATTCATCGACGATATCAAACCGCTACGAGATACCGATCTGAACCGCGTCTATGGCATTGAAGGTGTAGAGTGGGCAGTTCCAATGTTCAAAGGATTGCTGCGAGCACGCAGCTTCAAAGGCACTTTCCAGACCTGTAACGTGATTGGCCTAGACGATGCATCGCTTATCGGCGGCCCTCCTGAAATAGTCCAGGGATCTATAGAAGACCTGCGTATGGATGGCGCAATCATTGTCGATGAGATCGGAGCCAATGATAAACTCGCCTATAAAAAAAATGGTATCATAACCCCTCTACAGGTGGGAGAGACGATTGAGATCAATGACCAACGAGCCTACGTCGTCGGTATCTGCCGCGTGGCTCGTACATTCCAATCGCAACCGGTAATCTACACGACCTACACCCGAGCACTCTCTTACGCCCCTTACGAAGTCAAGCTACTCTCTTTTATTGCAGCAAAAGCGCGCCAAAACGTGGATCCAAAGGTACTTTGCCAGAAAATCCATGCGCTTACAGGCCTCAATGCACTGACAACAGATCAGTTTAAAGAGCTCACTATCAACTACTACATGACCTATACCGGAATCCCGATCAATTTTGGTGTGGCCGTTCTCCTCGGCTTTATTATTGGAACTGCAATTGCGGGCCAGACGTTTTACAACTTTACGCTGGACAATCTGCGCTATTTTGCAACGCTAAAGGCGATGGGAGCCGACATGCCACTGCTGACCCGCATGGTGCTGCTCCAGGCGGGCTGGGTCTGCGCCATTGGATGGGGCTTTGGCCTCGGAGGCGCCTGTCTCTTCGGCTTTTTAACGCGGAACACGCTGCTCGCTTTTCTGATGCCTTGGCAGCTCTTTCTAATTACCGCGATCACGATGGCAGTGATCTGCGCAATTGCAGCACTAATCTCTATCCGTCAGCTACGCAAGTTTGATCCAGCAATTGTATTCAAGAGTTAATATGCTAGCCGTTTCATGCAAAAACATCCGCAAGACCTACGAAACCAACTCTGAAAAAGTGGAAGCTCTACGCGGGGTCGATCTCGAAGTAAAGCCTGGCGAGCTATTGATGATCGTTGGCCCATCAGGCGCAGGGAAAACAACTCTTATCTCTGTAATCGCAGGCATTCTAACACCCACTTCGGGAGAGTGTCTGATCTATGGAGAAAACATCCATACCCTAAAAGATGCTCAAAAAACAGCATTTCGAGGCAAGAACCTCGGCTTTGTCTTCCAATCGTTCAATTTGATCCCAACGCTCAGCTGCAAAGAAAATGTGGCAATCCCCCTCATTCTCAACAACTATCCGCGCGACGAGGCTGAATGCATGGCGGTAGATCTGCTTGCACAAATGGGCATCCCCGAGAAGGCAGAGCTATCGCCTCTCTCCCTCTCTGGGGGACAGCAGCAGCGCGTGGCCATTGCCCGCGGCTGTATTCATCAACCAAAACTGATCGTCTGCGATGAACCCACAAGCTACCTCGACCATGAGACGGGCCGGAAAGTACTTGAACTCTTGCGCGCGACTGCTCTACAAGGAGATCGAGCGCTGATTGTGGTAACACACGACTCGCGAATTTTTGACTTTGCTGATCGTATCATAAAAATCGAAGACGGCAAAGTCAGTCCACAATAGGAGATTTATGAACGGAAAAAGAATTTTAGGAATACTATGCATCATCATTGGAGCTGCAATGCTCTTTGGCTCCAATTATATTGCCGAGCAGGTCGAAGAGGGCAAAGCACGCGTCCAAAGTGCGGAAAGCTCCGTAAGTACCTCCAGTAGCATTCTCTCTCTAAACCCAATGACCGATCAGGTAGGACAAGCTGTGAGCAAGTCTGCCAATAAAAAGATCGCCAAAGGGAAAGAAGATATCGCTAAGTATGAAGCTCTGGCATCAAAACTGCAGATTGCCGGTGTCGTCCTGATTGTCATCGGGGTTGGAATCGTCATCCTCGGGCGCAAGCGATAAAGGCCTCACAGGCGCGGTCCAAGTGTTCAATTTCGTGCGCTGCCGAAATTTGGGTACGGATTCGCGCCTTTCCCTGTGGGACTACGGGATAAGAAAAGCTAATCACGTAGATACCTTTAGCCAATAATCTCTCTGCTAGTTCAGCAGAACACTTTGCATCGCCGATCATGACCGGAATAATCGGGTGGCTACCTGGCACAAGCTCGAAACCGCTTTTTTCCAGCTTTGCACGAAAATGGTGCGTGTTGCGATGCAGCTTTTTCCTCAGTTCGCCGCCTCCTTCGATCAGATCTAACGCCTTCAAAGAGGCCCCAACGATAATCGGCGCCACTGTATTGGAAAATAGATAAGGACGCGACCTCTGCCGCAACCAGTCGATGATCGGCTTCCTTCCACTTGTATATCCTCCAGATGCGCCTCCCAGCGCCTTACCGAGCGTGCCTGTAAGGATATCAATCCTACCCAACACCCCACAGTATTCGGGAGTCCCTCGCCCCTCCTCTCCCATAAAGCCCACCGCATGCGAGTCATCTACCATGACTAGCGCATCATAGCGATCCGCCAGGTCGCAAATCCCCTTTAGATTGGCGATGATCCCATCCATCGAGAAGACTCCGTCAGTGACGATCAGGCGATAGCGGCATCCTTCCGCCTCTTTTAGCTTGGCCTCTAGATCCTCCATGTCGTTATTGCGATAGCGAAAGCGTTTAGCTTTACAGAGCCGAATGCCGTCGATAATGCTCGCATGGTTCAACTCGTCGCTGATCACCGCATCCGCTTCGGTCAGAATGGTCTCAAATAGCCCGCCGTTTGCGTCAAAACACGATGAATAGAGGATTGTGTCATCCATCTTTAGAAAACGGCTCAGACGCGCCTCTAACTCTTTGTGAATATCCTGCGTACCGCAAATAAAGCGCACAGAAGAGAGTCCAAACCCATGTTTATGCAATGCATATTTCGCTGCTTCAATCATTGCGGGATGGTTTGCGAGACCAAGATAGTTATTGGCGCAGAGGTTGATCAGCTCTTGCCCTCCGCAAATCGTAATTTCCGCCTGTTGCGGAGATGTAATGATGCGCTCTCTTTTATAGAGACCGTTTTCCTGCAATTTCGCTAACTCTTCTGACAGAGAGTCTAGTAGATCATTTTTCACGCAGGTAAGCATAGTAAAAATCCCATTTTCTGTTACAGTTCCTTCAGGGCTTATGCGATTTTCACTGATTATCACTTTTCTTGGTTGCATTGTTTTAGCGGAGTGCGATTCAGCGCCGCCACCTCCTGTCCTGCACACAAATAGCGGAGGAAATAACGCTATTCTCGTTAATTACCTCAATAACAACTCCTCGATGCATGGCCTTGAATCTACTATCACCACTCTTGCCTCACTACTACCTGATCAGCTCGACGCCGCTTTAGAGTTAATTTCCCCTACCCGCAACGCTTTCACGACCTTTTCCTCACAGAACACGATGTTCACTTTCTGCAACGCTTTCGACGCTCGTCTGTCCGATCAACGAATCCTACGACAAAAGGGGCTGGAAACTTTTATTACAGCAAATCTCCGCAATGAGCTGCCCTTTGATGAACTGCTTGCTATGTCTGGAGATGACAATCAAATTGTTCCTCGAGGAAGTACTGTACGCGCTGCAAAAAGGACCAATACTAACGCTGTCTGGCTTGACGGCTTTGCCGAATTCTCCCATCAAAATGGACAAAATCAGAGCCCAGCTTTTAGTGTCTTCTCCGGAGGTCTCCTCATCGGATTAGACTACTTTTATTTTGAAAATGGACAAATTAGCGGAGCGATCGGCTACGCCAGTAATGACATTGAAAATAGCCAAGATGCCGGAACTGGTTCGATCGATTTCTACACCGCTTCATTTTATGGCACAGGTTATCCAGGAGATGGTTATATCGATTGTGGGTTCTGGATTACCTACAACCACTACCGAAATCATCGCCATGTCTTCTTTCCAACCTATGATGAGACAACCCACAGCTCACATACTGGAATGCAATTTACCCCCCACTTAGGCGGTGGTTACGATTTTGTAATCGGCGATGTAGTTCTCGAGCCCTTTGCCTCATTTGATTGGGTTGTAGATTTCCAAAACGGCTACCGAGAGAGTGGCGCACAACCGCTGAACATGCGTATTGCCGGATCGATCTCCTCAATGCTCCGTAGTGAAGTGGGTCTAAACGTCTATCAAACCCGTCGTGACGATTGGGGTCTCTGTATCGTAAAAGAGAGTCTTAGCTACGTCAATAAAGTTCCTTTCTCTACGGGGAAAACCCCTTCGGCAATTATTGGAGCCTCAGGCAACTTTACTGTAGAGAATTTTACAGCTACACAGAACCTCATCTCGCCTTCTGCAGAGATCTTCTTCAGCAGCAAGAAGGGCGCCTTTATCTCCGTTAACTATGAAGGCGAATTCGGCAGCGGCTACCGGACAAATCAAATCTTACTTCGAATTGGTCATTACTTTTAAATGTAAAGCGGCTTTACATGATGCCCAAAAAACCGCTTTACATTTGGATCCGTTTTTGCATAAAATTTTTGGCATGAAACGGTATCTACTTCTTCTATGTTGCTGCTTTTCTCTCTACGGGGAGAAATTTGTCATCGGCTCTGCCGAAAAAGAGGGCTTCTTCTCCTCTTTTCTCGCCGTGCTGAACAACCTTGCTTGGGCAGACAAGCAAGGCAAGACTCCTGTTGTGCAATGGAATGAACTCTCTTACTACCACCAACCAGAGGGGTACAATGGAAGCTACAATCCTTGGGAGTACTATTTCGCGCCTGTTTCCGAAGAGAGCTATGTTCCAGGTGATAAGCTACATCAATGGTGCTGCGCCCCCGACAACTCCACAGTCTGGTCCACATTCTTCTCTGATCTGGATCAGTTTAATGCAGAGACCCGCTTCGAAGCCAAAACTCTTATCGATAAATATATCCGGATTCAGCCTTCAATTCTTGAAAAGGTAGACCACTTTTACCAGCAAAAGATCTCGAAAAAATTCACCATCGGGATCCACCTACGCGGTACAGATCGCTATCCCAAGAAAGCGAAGGATGCAATGGTTCGCGACACAATAGACACCGCACTCCGCATCGCAAAGGAGACGGGAAAGAAGTGTCAATTCTTTGTCGCTACAGATGAAGAGAGCCTATTGGAGTACGCTAAGGCCAATCTAAAGGGAAAGGTGCTCTTCTGTGACTCGATTCGCTCTAAAGATGGAACGGCGATCCACTCAGCACCAGGTCGCTCTGCAGCTCAACTCGGTGAGGAGATCCTTATCGAAGCGCTTCTACTCTCAAAGTGTGACCACTTTGTCTACTCTCTCTCCTGCGTCCCACTTGCGGTGCTCCTCTTTAACCCCTCTCTACCGCATGAGTATCTCCCACCCTACCGTTGGTTATACCAGTGAGATCATCAGAGAAAACCCCATCACTACTACAAGCGATGCGAGGAACATGTTGCGCCCCCAGATTTTGTCGTTCTTAGCCCAGAAGCCTTGAATGCAGAGCCAGAGCCATCCCAAGCCGAGCAATAACGTCACCACGAGATAGAGATATCCTGTATATCCAAACAGCGTCAGCATTGATAGCGCGACCAGAAGTGCGACAATGTAAAGCAGCATCTGGATCTTCGTCGCTCGGGCGCCCTTTTCGAGCGGCAATACCGGGATCCCTGCTGCCATATAATCATCTAAACGATAGAGCGCGATCGCAAAAAAATGGGGCATTTGCCAAAGAGTGACAATGATAAACAAGATCAGCGCCGCAGTATCAAACTGATCTGTTACTGCGCAATACCCAACCACAGGCGGCACTCCCCCTGAAATACTTCCCACAACTGTTCCATGCAGAGAGCGGTATTTTAGAGGACTGTAGATTGCGACATAGATAAAAAATCCAAAGAGCGCGATGGCCAAAGTTAACAGATTGGTGTAGAACCCTAATAAGAGCGCTCCCACAATTCCCAGTGGAACTGCGAAAATAATCGCATTTTGGAGTGAGATTACTCTCTTTACTAGCGGTCGATTGCGCGTCCGCTTCATCTTCGAGTCCATCTCGCGATCGATGCAGTTGTTGCAGACACAAGCGGAACCGATCACACAGAGAAGCCCCGCCAGCGCGGCTAGAAAGCGCCAGAAATCGACGCAACCTCTCGAGGCGAATAAGAAACCTGCAATTGCAGTAATCGCATTACCAAACAAAATACCGGGCTTTGTGAGCTCCCAATAAGATTTCATGACATGGGCATCATGCGGTAGTCTAGGTTATACATAATCCAGAGAGAACCCAGAACAATCACCAGCAGAACGATTCCCATAAAGAGAAATGTGATCAGATTCCAGCGCGGTCGCTTTTCTCTACCGAGGTGGAAAAAGACCACCAATTGAATGAACGCCTGCAGGATGCCTAATCCAACCACTGCAGCACCCGAAATAAAATAGGCACCTAACGTCAGAACAATCGACGCTAAGAATGCCAACATATATTCTCTAAGAGACCAATGTTCCGTCATCTCGCCCCCATCAAGTAGACAAATGTATATATAAAAATCCAGACGATGTTGAGGAACTGCCAAAACATCTTGAAGCAGATTAACCTTCTAAAGGTTACTGATGTAAGGCCATAAACCAGCAGTTGCGGAACTAACACAACCATCCAAACAAGACCTCCTGCAATATGCAATCCGTGTGTACCTAGAAGACCGAAGAAGGCAGATAAAAAGCCGCTGCGCTGCCAGCTATTTCCCTCAAGGATCAACTGATTGAAATCCATCAGCGCCATCACCAATACAGCCGCTCCTAACAAGAAGGTGATGCCGATCCAAGAGATCGTCCCCGTAACACTCTTGCGATAGGCGGCAAAGAGCGCCAGGCCACATGTAAAGCTACTGGTCAACATGATCAACGTCTCCGCTAAAGCTGACGGCAGATGCAAAATATCGGTTGTGGAAGGACCGCCAAAGGTGTTGTTACGCAATACGGCATAAACCGCGAATAGGACTCCGAAGAGGATGCAGTCACTCATCAGATAGAGCCAGAAGCCAAAGATGGTTCTGTCGTGCTGGTCGTGGTGTATATTAGAGTTGTGCATGCCTCTCCATTCTCTCTACTTCTGCAGCCGGGATTGTATACTCTTGATCCTTTCCAGATAAACGCACGATCATGCAGATCACTGCGCCTATAAAACCCAGAACAGCCAGCCATGTCATGTACCAAACAATTCCAAAGCCGAAAAGAAAGCTAAAGATCCCAATAAGCAGTCCAATTGGACTATTTTTCGGCATATGAATATCTTCGTAATGCGGTTTTGGCATTCCACCCTTTTGCTTCATTGCCCAGAAGGCGTCGCGCTCATGCACTTCTGGAATCACTGCAAAATTGTAGATAGGCGGCGGCGATGGGATCGACCACTCTAGAGTTCTTCCATTCCACGGATCGCGCGCCATGGCCATGGTCTCTTTGCGCTGCTTAAAGCTGACCAGCACTTGTAGTACCTGTATCCCAATCCCCAAGGCAATGACGAGAGCTCCCACACAAGCAACGACAAAGAGCGGATGCCATCCAGGAATCGCCTCATAGTGGTCTAAGCGTCTTGTAGCCCCCATTAACCCCAATAAGTATAGCGGCATAAAGGCGAGAAAGAAGCCCACCATCCAGCACCAAACGGCATATCTCCCCAATCGTTCATTCAGCATGAAGCCGGTAATTTTTGGGAACCAGTAGCTCCATCCGGCAAAAAAGGCGAAAACCACCCCCGGCACAATCATGGAGTGAAAGTGGGCGATTAGAAAGAGGCTATTATGGACCTGAAAATCTGCTGGCGGCACAGACATCAACACACCAGCCATGCCTCCAATGGTAAACATGATCACAAAGCCCACAAACCAGATCATCGGCGTAAAAAATTGAACACGCCCCTGATATTTCGTAAATAGCCAATTGAAAATCTTCACTCCCGTAGGGATCGCGATCAACATCGTCATAAATCCGAAGAAGGCATTGACGTTAGCACCTGCGCCCATCGTAAAGAAGTGGTGCAGCCAGACGATAAAGGAGAGAAAGGTGATTGCAACAATCGCCCAAACCATCGAAGCATAACCAAAGAGCCGCTTCTGCGCGAAGACCGCCACCACTTCAGAGAAGATCCCAAAGGCTGGCAACACAAGGATATAGACCTCAGGATGGCCCCAAGCCCAAATCAAATTGACAAACATCATCGGGTTTCCACCATGATCTGCACTAAAGAAATGGCTGCCAATGAGTCGATCCAAAGAGAGTAGTCCCAGCGTTGCCGTCAAAATCGGAAAAGCAAAGACTACCAGCACCATTGTCGCCAACCCACTCCATGTGAAGAGCGGCATTTTCATCAGAGTCATTCCTGGACAGCGCATCTTAAAGATCGTCACCAAAAAGTTGATTCCTCCAAGAGTGCTTCCAATCCCCGAAATCTGGATTAGCCAGATCCAGTAATCGACTCCTACACCCGGGCTATACTCTAAACTGGTAAGAGGTGGATAACCAAGCCAGCCCGCTGCAGAAAACTTTCCTACAACCAGGGAGAGGTTGATAAAGATCGCTCCCACAGCAAAGAGCCAAAATCCGACGCTATTAAGAAAAGGAAAAGCCACATCTCTCGCACCGATCTGCAGCGGAACCATGATATTCATCAGTCCGAAAACAAGCCCCATTCCCACGAAAAAGATCATCGTAGCGCCGTGAGCTGAAAAGACCTGTTGAAAGTGCTCTGCTGTCAAATAGCCAAAAGAGTCTCCCACTGCGACTGCTTGCTGCGCACGCAGCATCATGCCATCGACAAAGCCCTTCACAAGCATGATGCCAGTCACCATGAGATACATCTTCCCGATCTTCTTGTGGTCTACAGTTGTTAGCCACTCCGTCCAGAGCCATTTCCAGCGCCGCAAATAGGTCAACAGCACCAAGACACCAAGAGCTGAAACGCCCATCATGACCCCAGCAACATGCTCAATCATATCCTGATTCAACGCGTCGAGAGTCAATCTTCCCATAAAATCCATGAACCTACCTCACTGCACCTCTGTTGGCATCGTATATTTCATTATCGACCAGTTAAACAATCCGTCATCTTGCAATAGGTAAAATGCCGGTTGGTCATATTCGCTTGGTTGAGCCAGTCTCTTATACTCTTCACGATTTAAGCTCTGCGAAGAGCCTTGCACTGACACCACCCACTGGTCAAATTCGGCCTGCGAGCTCGCCTTCGCAACGAATCGCATCCCAGCAAATCCCTTCCCACTTAAATTTGCAGAGGAGCCGCTGAAAACTCCCCGCTCATCTGCAATCAGATTAATCTGCGACATCATGCCGGGCATTGCATAGATCTGCCCACCCAACTGCGGAATCCAAAATGAATTCATTGGAGCATCTGAAGTGATTTCAAATTTGATCGGCACCTGCTCAGGAAACTGCACAAAGTTGACACTGGCGATCCCCTGCTCTGGATAGATAAATAGCCACTTCCAACGCAACGCAATTACCTGCACCGTCATCGTCTTTGCATTTGATTCTATCGGTTTAAATGGATCTAGATCGTGCGTCCATTTCCAGGTGATCACTGAAAGCGTGAGAATGATAACGAGTGGGAACCCCCACCAGACCATCTCTGCTTTGGAACTATGATCCCAATCAGGGGTATATTTCGCATCTTTATTCCCCGATCTATATTTCCATGAGATGAAAATCGTTAGAAGAAAAACTGGGATCACCACGATCAGCATCAATAGAGTGGCTGTGATGATTAGATCTCTCTGTTTTGAGGCGATGAGTCCTTTCGGATTCATTACAGCGACATTGACCCCCTTCAGCAGCATTGCGCACCAGAAGAGAGCGCCGATAGAAAGCAAAATGATCAGTGCAATTTTGTATTTCTTCATCACGCCCCAATTTTGTCAAAGTTCGTTTTGAAAGCAATCGGAATTTCTGGCACAGTTAGGATATACTCCTTCCAGCTCAAAGGCACCCAAGAGGATTGATCTTATGAAAAAATTACTGCCAGTAATTATTGGTTGTTTGTGTGTAACTGCCTCAGCTTGCTCTGCGAGCTCTAGCCCCACAGCCCCTGAACAGGCCGAATCTGCACCCAGAGATCAGAGTGGCTGTCAAAGCTGTAATTGCGGAAAGTAATGTAAAGCCGCTTTACATTTGCTCCATCAATCGTTGGCGGAGCCCTTCGTTTACCTTGAGTTTTGTCTCAACTACCCGAACTGGAGTTCTTGAAAATGAAACCGGGCGAAAAGTTGCTGCATAGTCATGAAGCAGTGCAGGAATTAGGCTGTAGTTTGATAGCGGATGGATGAGCACATCAAACTCAAAGAGAGAGAAAAAGTCCTCTAATACATTATGTTCCGGTCCATTAGTCGATCGCCTGTAGTCAATAACCATAGCCGTCTTATCTGGAAAGGCACTCTGAATTTTCTTGGCAAGGCTTGCCGGAGATCTGGCATCTGTGAAGAGATAGCAATAGATAGCCTTTCCTGGGAACAGTTTTAAAACTGCTTGGAGCCCCTGGATGTAGAAATCAATCGGAGGAAGTTTCATGACAATGTTCTGCTTCGTCTGATCGTTGTCATGATCTCCTCCTTCTCGAATGTGAATGGCAACACTGATGTACCCCTCCGGAGGAATTGTCAATTTCAGCGCCACTTTTGGCCTAATCATCTCTAGCGCCATCGCGCGAAACTCCCGATTTTCCCAATCGACCGGAAAAGAGGGCCACGCGGTTGGTTTATTCACATCCTCTATACTGCAATCTTCACGCGGATCGTGCGGAAAATAGGGGCTTATATAGACCACTGTCGGAAGAGAGGAGAGGTTGAGCGGCCATCTCCATACTGGCGTGCGATAGCGAAATGAAAAGGAGTAGCTGGCGTAGTGAATCTCTTCATCGTGCAACTTGAGATTCGTCGAGTAGCGAAAGGGCTGATATAGCAAAGGTATCTGATGTTCGAAAGAAAACCATTTCGCATGCAGATAGGCCAGCAGGTTATCTCCAAATCGCCCTCCACTAAATGTATAGGTGACAAATTCTTGTGCGGCATGTAACTGCACCGCACAGCAGAAGAACAGTAGTGTATTTCGCAAGAGAGTTATGAACATTTTTGAAAGATGGTATAGGGCGCGCCTCTTTTTTTCAATTCACATAAATTCTTGTTGCTGCTTAAATCTGCGACATGGAATTTTCCGCTACACTGCGCGACTTCGTGGACAAGTACAATCCACTAGAAGCACCAACGAAACAGATATGCACTTATCTATTAGAGCACCACACAATTTACAAAATTGTACTGGTTGCAAATTTCGTCCTACTTACGCTCATGTTTATATCGCCACTCACTCCTAACCTCGGTCTTGCTATCGGCCTCGGCCTCCGTGCACTCTTCTATCGCCTTACGATCGAGACCAACTGCATCTATAAATTTTCTCTGCCGGTCTACGCAACTTTGATGTCTCTTTGGTTAGTAGCAACTGCATGGACTTACGGCCCACTCATCGTCTCTCTCTCTCTAATCCCCTTGATTGCGTCCGTTGTCTACATCGTATGCGATATAGACTTCGAAGCAACCAAACAAGGAAAATCATGTTGCTTAGAATGCTAATTACAACCGTACTCTTTTGCTCCGCAGCAGTAGCTGCAGAGATTGATCATATAGGATTAATGACATGCAAGATCAAATCTGACCATCACGACCACGCATATTTTACTCTCTCTGACGGCAGCTGCTGGAAGGTCTTTCCCTTCACAAAAAGATGGAGATCGCCTCTTGAGTGGTGGCGAGGAGTAAACCTAGAAGTGCCGGAAGCATATGAGTGCGCTCCCAACGATTGGGTTGTAGGTGCAGACATCGAGACCTATTTAAAGTATGACGCCCTCTCTGTCGACGAAACGCATGCCTCCAATGCTGCCCAACTGAAGCGTTGCACTCACCTACTCGTCAACCGCCACACTCACCAGATCCTCTTCGCCATTTCCCTCCAACCGGGCGACTGTCTAAAGCAGGTCTTTGAGGAAGCCTATCAACAAGGTTTAACGAAGGGAAAATCGAGTGGCTATCGCGATGGTTATAACAATGGTTATAACGATGGAAGCGCACGAAAAGCTCCCGCAGAACCGCCTAGGGTCTATATCCCCCAAACCCCATCCACATCACCTCAACCACCTGTAGTCTACGCAGAACCGATCCCATTTGCAGAAGCCGTTCCTATCGTAGAGGCCTGGTCCGTCGTCGAGTAATACCATTTATGAGAAATAACTTGCAGCTTGAGTGCGTCAAAGCCAAATCTTGAGGTTGTTTATGTGTAAAAACAACAGTTGCGCTCTCATCTGATATTCGCCTTCAGCTGGCTTACCCGCTCACTCATCTCCTCTTTTGTGATCGGAGGGAAGAGTTGCGCCACCACTGCGTTATACAAGAATTTCATCATAGAGTCCTCCCCCTCCTGCCGCGGAATATAGTGAAAATGGATATGCGGCTCCGACTGTCCTACTTCAACTCCATTCTTCTGTGCTAACAAATAAGAAGAAACATTAAAGACTCGCTACGCTGCTGCATCTACCTTTCGCACTACCCGCCCAATCTGCAATATCTCCTCATCAGAGAGCGCCTCATAGCGCTCTACATGTCGCTTTGGAATTACAAGACAGTGGCCCGGGGAAACTGGTTTATGCGTATAGAGAGCAACGACGCGATCATCCTCATAGAACGTTTGCGCCTCCAGCACTACCGAATCGCAAAAAGCACAATACGCCGCAAAAATCATGAACATAAAGCCGCTCGTCAATCCTCTTGGGCTAATCTCTGCAAAATTTGTGCAAATGTCTCTGTCTTTGGCCCCAATTTTTCAAAAAAAGCCAGGTCAACCGATTCCACAAGCGGAATCGCCTGCCCAATCAGCTCCTTGCCTCGCTCCGTTACATGAGGAAATTTTGAACGCTCATTGCCCGCGTGCTGCCGCCTCTCAACATACCCCTTCTGTTCTAGCGCACGAAGAATCTGTGATGTCATGGTGATATCCATCCTGCAATGACGAGCCAACTCTACCTGCGATACGACTACTTGATCGCGCGTCAGCCACCCAAGACTTACCAATAGAACAAATTGGGGGTGGGTAAGTCCCAGGGTTCCAAGGGAGGTCTCGATCTGCCTCCGCCACTGCGTACTCACCTGCCAAAGCAGAAATCCGGGACTCTGCTCAGGCCCTGCAAATGCGCTGATATTGTTCATCTCAACGTCTCTGCCTTTTTCACCATCGCCAACATCTCCTGAGGAAGATTTTTTTTCATATCTTTCCCAATCAGCCGAGCAAAGAGGAACGACAGAGGCCCCTTCAGCTCAATCCGATGGGTCACCTGCGTTTTCCCCGCAGATTCCGTCAAAAAATGGGTGATAATGATGCGCGCAAGAGGTAGGCTCGCCTCATCTACAAAGAGTTTCATTGGCTCAACACGCGTGAGCTTGGTCTGAACCAGCGGACCCTCCTTGGGCTTCAAGGTGCCGGTAGTGCCGGCGACAAAGGGGCCATTGCTGGTGGCAAACTCGATGCCATGATCCCACGTATTCCAATGGGCGACGTCCTGCCAGATCTGCCATACAGCGCTAGCGGGAGCAGTTGTCTCAACGGTATGTTCAACTATAAGCATACACATATTGTGCACGCACATGTTTTCAAGTCAAGAATAGCCCTTGCGCAAAATAGCAACAACTTTGGCGCTACACCTCACCAGGAACTGTTGAGTTTAAAATGATTTTTTTATAAAATCCTTCCTTCTCTATGGAACAGAAAATTCTAGATCAGATTGTTGAGGCGGCTGTTGAAGTTCACCGCTTATTAGGCGGGCCCGGTCTTTTAGAAAATATCTACGAAACGGCGCTCTGTTATGAACTTCAGCTACGCGGACTTGCTAGTCAGCGTCAGCTACCCATCCCAGTCGTATACAAGAACATTTGCGTTAGAGAACCACTATTTTTAGACATCCTCGTGGAGAAAAAAGTAATTATCGAGGTGAAAGCAACGGGGAAAGACTATCCCATTTATCGCGCCCAATTGCTCACCTACCTTCGGTTAACAAACACAAAAATGGGGATACTCGTAGATTTTGGACGACCAGTTCTTAAAGAGGGCGTATGTGTCGTTTCCAATGTGTAAAGCCGCTTTACATGTGCTTTTGCATAGTTGTTTGCTTCACTGCCCTTTTGACCGATCTCAGTGCAGCTGCAGAGAAACCTCTATCGATTATTTTTCTAGATATTGATGGAGTGCTGATTGATGGTCGCGACAGAGATCCCTTGCGTACCTGGATACAAGAAAAGTTAGTCGAGTTGTTTGGAAAGAAGGACGCACGCTATAGAGATTACACAGATCTTGAACGGAGGATTGCGACAAGTCACTTTTTATCAAGACCAGCTATTGCAAATCTCGAAAAATTGATTGAACGGGTGAGTACAGTAAGATCAGTGGCTATTGTCCTTTCTTCGGCATGGAGGTTAGATGGTACCCTCGATGAAATCAAGAATCGTATATTTGCAACAGAATCCTTTTCCCGGTTGATTATCGATAAAATTCCAGACGATGATTGGTGGCGAATCCGAAAGAATGAAAAAGAGCTTTCTCCTATAGCTTTAGAAAAATATGGCTTCCCTCTAAGGACGAGGGGGGCACAGATCGATTATTGGCTTCGAGAAAACCATAAAGAATGGAGCGTCGATAATTTTGTCATCATCGATGATGTGGATGACGAGATATCAGTACGACATTCGGATCATTTCGTAGAGGTTCACAAGCTTCTGTCTGAGTCAGAGGCTAAAAAGGCATACGATATTTTAGTCTCTGAATCTTGAACGGATAAGAACTTGTTTTCCTGAGAAGGCAAACCCGAGATACAGAATTCGATCAACGCCGTGGTCGAGTAATTCTTGAGCATATCGCTTATCCTCAATTTGTTTCAGAGCAGAGGCAACTGCTGTTTCAAGATCACTCTTCTCAAAGCGGCCGATCTTTTTGAATTCCATAATGATTCCCAGATCATTTCTATTTTTAGGGATTAGCCTCTGTACAGGACAAAAAATAAGTTGATGCAAGGAACTCGCTGAAGAGCGA